>JAYENL010000315.1:0-17831 GCA_034722055.1 Armatimonadota bacterium | reverse complement strand
GACCCGCACCATCCCGTGACGGTCGTCTTCTACCGGGGCGCCGCGCACGCCCGGCAGTTTGAGCGGTGCATGGACATTGTGATGGGCGACCCCTACCCGATCCCCCACGGGTCGGTGACCTACGTCAGCAGCATGGCGGACTCGCTGCGGGAGGCCTTCGACGGCCGGAAGGCGCTGTGGATCGTGCCCCAGGCCTTCGGCGGCCACGAGTGGTGGAAGCGGGAGCCGACCGCGCAGGAGGAGCGCGTCATGACCTACCTGGCGCTGATCCACGGCGCGCGCGGCATCCAGTACTTCATCCGCTCCCCGCGCATCAGCTTCCCCAAGTCGCCCATCATGTGGGCCGAGTGCGGCGCGCTGGCTCTCGAGACGGTGGAGCTGACGCCCGCGCTGACCTCGGCCGAGCCGCGGCCGCAGGTCTCCTGCTCGTCGCCCGGCGTCCACGTTGCGGCATACAGGGATCGGGGGCTCGTCACAGTCCTGGCCGTCAACACGGCCAATGAGCCGCGCCCGCTGCGCATCACGCTGCCGCACATCGCCTGGTCCGGCGAGGCGCAGGTGCTGTTCGAGAACCGCACCGTGCAGGTCCAGGATGGCGCCATCGCCGAGCCCATCGACGCCTACGACACGCGCGCCTATTGGCTCCCGGTGGGGCCGCTGCCCGAGGACGACCTGGCGGTGCATGCCGACAACCTCACGCACAACCCGAGCTGGGAGCATGTGCCGAGCGCGGGAACCCCCTCCGGCTGCTACGCCAGCATCGGCCCGGGGGCGACCGCCCTCGTGGACGCGCGCCTCGCCCGGCACGGGCGCCACTGCCTGCGGATGACACTGCCCACGGAGGACTCCGAGGTGCGCCTGCGGCCCTTCCCGTTCCCCGTTGAGGAGGGGCGGACCTACCGCATCTCCATCTGGGGCAGGGCCCGCGAGCCGGGCGTTCAGCTTACCGTGGCCCTGGGGCAGTTCGGCGAGCGCAGCTTCGACCTCACCGCCGACTGGGCGGAGTACTCCTTCGAGGTCACGCCCGACAGTGACGCTCGGCGCGGGGGCCTGGCCATCTCCCTGACCAGCCCCGGCACCGCCTGGCTCGACCTGCTGCAGGTGGTGCCGGTCGAGGGCGAGTAGGCCGCGGGCGAGCTCCATCGCTGACGGCCGTCACGAGCATGATCCTGCTCCGATGGCGAGAGGGGAGCGCCTGTGCGTCAGCGAAGGGACTACCGCAGGCAGCCGGCACCCCGCGGCACCATGCACCGACGCACCGAGGGGGACATGACATGCGATGCAAGGCCGCCGCCACAGCTCTGTGCTGGATAGCGTTGACGGCTCACGCTCTGGCGGACGATGGGAGCATCACGGGGAGGGTGGTCGATCCATCGGGCCACGGCGTTGCCGACGCGGCGGTCGCCCTCTACGGGTGTGGCCCGGATGAGCAGCCGATCGCCCGCGAGCAGGAGACGGATGCCCGGGGGCGCTACAGCTTCCGCGGGCTCGCGGCCGGCCAGTACATGATTGTCGCTGAGAGCGTCCCGCGCGGCTACGCTGCGAGGCAGGCCCTCACGGTGAAGCTGGAGGCCGGCCAGCAGCGCGCGAGTGCCGACATTCATCTCGTGCGGGGAGGGGTGGTCGAGGGGACGGTGACGGATGCCGAGACGGGTGCGCCTGTTCCGGGCGCCCAGGTCACTGCCATGGGGCCCGCCGGGCCGCCGTCGGACATCCGATTCGCGGCGGCGGATCAGCAGGGGCACTATGAGCTGCAGGTGCCCCCGGGGGAGTACAACCTCCAGGCCGAAAACTGGGAGGGGGACTTCCCGTACGGCAACGCCCAGCCCTCAGAGCGGGTTGTCACCGTGGCTGAGGGCGAGACCGTCACTGCGGTGGACTTCGCTCTCAGTCCAAAGCCCACCCTCTCGGGCATCGTGGTGAACCAGAGTGGACAGCCCGTGCCCAATGCCACCGTCTCGGTTGCAGACTACGGCTCCATCAGCTACGGCCACGACCTGCTCGGGGACGTGGACATCGCGCAGGCGCAGGCGGACAACAGCGGTGAGTTCACGCTCACTCTCCGAGAAGGGCCTCCTGGTGGCATGCAGTCGGACCGGGCCGCACTGGCTCGCGACGAGGACGCGGGCCTGGCCGGCGTCGTGTTCTTCAGCGACGTGACACAGTCGGTGACGATAGCGGTCAGACCGGGAGCGTGGGTCCACGCCCGGGTGGAGGACACCGAGGGAGAGCCGCTTGCGCGGATTCCGGTGATGGTGGATGTGGCGGATCCGTCGCGGCGCTGGGGCGCGCCGGGCATGGTGGCGGATGACGAGATCATCCCCGGTAGCTTCCTGCTGCTCCAGGCTCGCAGCGATGAAAGCGGGGAGCTCGAGGTGGGGCCGCTGCCTGCGGGGCACAGGCTCCGCGTCGTCCCCACGCCCGGCGTCGCGGAGATGGCATTGAGCCGGGAGTGGCAGGAGCTGGGCTTCTATGAGCTGACCCCCGGGCAGACTCGTGAGCTGCCCACACTGGTGGTCAACCCCGCCGGCAGGACCATCCGGGGCAGGGTGCTCGACAATGCAGGCAGTCCACAGGCGGACGTCGAGGTCCTCGCCTCCAGGTGCCAGGAGCCCGTCACCACCGGTCCCGACGGTGCCTTCGAGCTCTCCGGGCTGCCGGCCAGGGGGGAGGTGTGGGTCGTGGCCTATGACCTCGATGCCGGGAAGGGCATCGCGACCAGCGCCGACCCGGACTTCGACCCCAACCTGTCCGTGACTCTCGAGCCGTTCGGCGCCGCCAAGGGAAGTCTGGTGGATAATACGGGCCTGCCCGGGGCGAACAGGAAGGTGCTTCTTTCAGGTCCGTCTGACCTGAGGGCCATTGGGTGGCCCGGGGACGCCTCGGTGCTCTGGCACGAGACGCAGACGGACGCGGACGGCCACTGGGCGGTGCAGGACCTGGTCGGCGGGCTGAAGTATTCGGTCTCGTCAGGAGGTCCCGATGATTCGCTGACGGGCTTCAGCGAGTTCGTGGCCGAGCCGGGCAGAACTGTGGATGTCGGCAACATCGCCGACATCCTGCCGCCCGGCGGCACCGCGCCCCCTCCGCTGCCTCGGACACCTACCCCGCCATCCCCTCCAGCCTCCCCAATCACCCGGCCGCTTCTTATCGGCATCCTGGCCTTGGCTTTTCTGGCCGTCGTGGTCCTGGTGGTGGGGCGGCTGCAGGGCTGGGTCTGAGCCATCAGCCCCCGGCGACGGCCTCCGCGAGCCTGCGGCCCAGCCTCCGTGCCCGCTCCTCGCTCTCCCCGCTGGGTGCGCCGGCGCACAGCTCTCCCGGCGCCACCTGCTCCAGCCCGAGGGCCTGCGAGAGGCGCTCCAGGCTCTCCAGCGCCCGGCCTCCACCGCCATGGGTGCAGAAGGCCACGTAGGGCCTGCCGCTGAGCTGTTCCTTGAGCGACAGGGCCTCGTCGTAGAGCGTCTTCACGTGGCCGGCCATGTAGCTGAAGTAGTCGGGGGAGCCTATGGCGTAGCCATCCGCCTCCTGCAGCCGATCCATGTCCACGCCCGGAAGCTTCACGACCTCCACCTCCACGCCGGGCACCTCCCGGCAGCCCTCTGCGATGAGCTCAGCCATCCGCTCGGTGTTGCCGGTCTTCGAGTAGTAGACGACCGCGATCCTCGCCATGCCCCTCACCCTCTCCTCACAGATCATCCCTGCCCGCAGAGTGCGTATTCTGTCTCTTCGCCGTCGGCGCGACATGGCCTGCGTGTGCGCGCCTCAGCCGGCCCCGCTCGTCTGCCGTGGCGGTTGGCGGGGCGGGCCTCTGCCCGCAGGCGGGCGGGGGCGCCCGCCTCCCATCATTGTGGAGCCTTCCGACGGGCACAACCGCACGACAGACGGCGGACGGGTCTGAAGACCCGTCCCCGAACGGCGACGCGCCACGCGCGCTTGTCGTACGGAGCGGCGGGCTGCCGTGCCGTGATGCCGGAGAGAGCGGCCGGCCGAAGGCCCGGTGTTGTTGACCGGGGAGGCCTGGTGCGTATTCACGGTGAACTGACGGGCACATTGGCCCACCGACACGGCCATCAGCTCTCTCTCGCAAGCCACAGCCAGGGGAGGAATCAGCATGGTCTCTCGCATAGTGCCCATCGTCTCGGCCTGCGCGCTGCTGCTGGCAGCGGCCACGTGTGCCGGCTCAGGCTGGCGGAACTCGCTGGCCCCGAAGGGCGAGCCCGCCGGCGCCGTCGAGCTGGCGGTGCGCGGCGGGACGGACTACGTCATCGTCGTGCCCGTTGAGGCCACGCCGCAGGAGGAGCGTGCGGCGGACGAGCTGGCACACTGGCTGCAGGAGATGAGCGGGGCCGAGCTCCCGGTCGTGCTGGACACGACCGACCCCATCGCCACGGAAATCAGCGTCGGCGACACCAACCGGCGCTCCGGAGGCGGCTGGGACCTGGGCCCGGACGGATACGCCATCGTCGTGAAGGGCGCCAGGGTGTTTCTGCTCGGCGGCGAGCGAACCGGCCCGCTCTCCGCGGTGTTCGCGCTGTTGGAGGAGGACCTGGGCTGCCGCTGGTATGCGCCTGGGGCCAGCACGGTGCTGGATCGCCCCACCATCCGCGTGCGCATCGTCCCCCGCGTCTACGTCCCCGCCGTCACCATGCGCAACACCCGTGGCTGGTCGGTGCGCGACGCCGACTGGTGCCTGCGTAACCACGTGAACGGGAACCACGCGCCCATCCCGGAGGAGCTGGGCGGCCACTACAACTACGCCTACTGGTGCCACTCCTTCCGGGCCCTCGTGCCGCCCGGGACCTATCTGGACGAGCACCCCGAGTACTTCTCGCTGCTGAACGGTCGCCGCACCGCCCGGCAGCTCTGCGTCACCAACCCCCAGGCCGCTCGCGTGGCCGCCCGGAGCGCATTGAGCCGCCTGGAGGAGCGGCCCGACTGCGAGCTGATCAGCGTCTCCTACAATGACGGCCGCGGCTACTGCCAGTGCGAGCGCTGCACCGCCCTCGACGAGGCCGAGGGCAGCCGGGCGGGCAGCCTCCTGACCTTCGTCAACAGGGTGGCGGAGATCGTGGGCCGCGAGCGCCCGGACGTCTATGTCTCCACGCTGGCCTATCTCGACACCAACAAGCCGCCCGCCACCGTGCGGCCTCGCGAGAATGTGGCCGTCCGCTTCTGCACCGATCGCACCATGTGGCATTACCCCTTCCGGCCCGTGCGCCAGCAGGAGCCCTACATCGACTGGTTCCTCACCTGGACGGACATGCACGACCTGGTCACCATCTGGGACTACCCCGTCAACTACAGCCACTACCTGGCGCCGATGCCCAACATCGATGTCATCGCTGACAACATCCGCCTCTTCACGGAGCGGGGCGTCTTCGGCATCATGGAGCAGGATCCGGTGAGCCGCGGCCGCGAGCGCCAGTTCATGCGCTCGTGGATCTACGCCAAGCTCATGTGGGACCCCTCACGCGATGTGGAGGAGCTCAGGCGTGACTTCATCTGCGGCTACTTCCAGGAGGCCGCGCCGCCGATCGGGGCCTACGACCGCCTGCTCCGGGAGACCGCCCGGACGCACAGTATCGAGGATCAGCCGAACATCCGCTATCCCATGGACTCGGAGTTCCTCACCCCCCAGTTTCTCGACGCAGCCGAGGAGCTGTTCGGCCGCGCCGAGAGCCTGGCGCAGTCGGAGGAGATCCTGCACCGGGTCCAGGAGGCCCGCCTGCCCATCATGTACGTGAAGCTGCAGCGGGGCCCTGAGTTCGTCGGTGAGGGCTACCCAAGGCTGCTTGAGCGCTTCGAGGCCATCGCGGACCGGATCGGCATGAAGTACGTGGGGGAGAGGATCCACCTCGGCCCGCGGCTGGAGGAGTGGCGGGCGGACTGGGACGTCTACCAGCGTCTCGACGACCTCCAGGAGTCCACCCGGCTGTTCCCGCTGGCGAACACCTGGCGCTTCGCGGTGGACCCCGAGAATACCGGCATGGAGCGCGGCTGGCACCAGGGCGACTTCGACGCCACCGGGTGGGAGGAGCAGCGCAGCGACCTAGGGATGAAGGGGTGGGAGGACCAGGGCCATCCCGGCTACGACGGCTACGCCTGGTATCGCCAGCGCATCCGCGTCCCCGCTGAGGCTGCCGCGACGCACCACTACCTCTACTTCGGCGCCGTGGACGAGCAGGCCTGGATCTACCTCGACGGCCGGCAGGTCGGCGAGCACACCGTGAAGTCAACCGGGCGGCCTGTCACGGAGCTGTGGAAGGAGCCCTTCCTCGTGGACGTCTCCGGGCGGCTGGCGGGCGGCGGCGCGGTGACGCTGGCGGTCAGGGTGCACGATGGCGAGGCGATGGGCGGCATCTGGAAGCCGGTGCAGCTCATCGCGTCCCAGGAGGAGCTCAACGCGCCACTGGTTGAGGCGCTGATGGAGCGGATGCAGGCGCCGGAGTGACTCGATCCAGCGCACGATAGCTGCATCCCGGTGCCGGCGCGGCAGCGTGGCGTCATGACGATGGAGGGCTGAGCCATGAGAGGTCTTCGTCTGGTGACGGTGGTGCTGATCTCGCTGCATTTGGCGGCAGGGATCGCCGGCGCGCAGGAGCTGGTCCATGTCGTGCCCCTCAAGCCCGACCCGCCCATCGCCGTGGACGGCGATCTGGGCGACTGGGTGGGGGTGCCGGGCGCCATCTCCCTCGACAGCCCCGAGCATGCCACCTACAAGCGGCTGCTGTGGGACGGTCCCGAGGACCTCAGCGCCACCGTGCACACGGCATGGCGCCGCGAGGGGCTCTTCCTGGCCTTGGACATCACCGACGACATGCTCTCTCAGACCCAGCGCGGGCGAGACATCTGGAAGGGCGATCACGTCGAGGTCTACCTGGACTTCGCCTACGACGTCGAGCCCGACCGGTCGGGCTTCGATCAGGGGCAGTTCCAGCTCGCCTTCAGCCCGGGCAACTTCCAGGACACCGGCGATCCGGTGACCGACATCCAGCCGGAGGTCTACTGCCACTGGCCGGAGGGCATGGACGCCGGCGCGGTGGAGTACGCTGCCAGGCGAATCCCGCAGGGCTGGATCATGGAGGCCATGGTGCCCTTCGATCTGCTGGGGGTGACCGCGGCCGAGGGCCTGGCCTTCAGCGGTGAGGTGGCCGTGTCCGATTGCGACTCTGCCGAGGCGGCCCAGGAGACGATGATCACCGTGGGCACGGAGGACTGGGTGCACAGCCGCCACCGGCTGCAGCTCATGGCGCTGGGCAGCGCCGACGGGGAGGCCGAGCCGCCGAGCGCGGGCGTGACCATCGCCGACGAGCTGCTGGTCCCGGCCGGCGAGCAGCGCGAGGTGACCTTCGAGGGCCCTGAGGTGCCGCCGGAGAAGGCCGCGTACCTGTTCTTCCGCGCTCGGATCATCAACGAGAGGCCGGCCGGCTGGACCACGGGCCTGAGGCTCACGCTCAACGGAACCACGATTGAGGGGCAGCGCCTGACCAACCGGCCGGCCACGTCCATGCGCAAGATCGGCATCGAGGCCACCTTTATCGCCCCCACGGGCGAGGTCACAGTGCCCTACGGCCCGGACTTCGAGGCTGCGGACCGCCACGAGAGCTACGGCCTGCTGGGGGGCGTCAAGATCCACGAGTACGAGTTCGAGGTCGCCGACCTGCTGGCAGATGGCGAAAACACGCTGCAGGTGCAGAGCCTCACCGACGCCGGCAGCGAGCGCGACATCGCCATGGGCGACCTGCAGCTTCGCATCAAGGCTCCGCCACCGCCTCCCCCGCCGCGCAGGCCCGCGCCGACGGGGCCGCTGCCCGTCATCCAGCCCCGGCGCGAGCTGGCGATGCACTACACGGTGACGCAGACCGGCCCCGCCACGCTGGAGGTAAAGGTCGGCGGCGAGCGGTTCACCATCGAGAGCCGCTTCTCGGCCCCAGACGGGCAGTGGCACGCCGGAGGCTGCCAGCACTTCAGCCACGCCCGGCGGATCGAGCGTTCCGCCGAGCACATCGTCGTCCATGACAGCTTCACCAACCTCACCGACGAGCTGGTGCCGGTGATGCAGCGGCACGCCTGCGACCTCGGCGACCGCTTCGCGGGCGCCTGGCTGGCGGGCATCCATCCTCTGTCAGGCGACCTCACTACCCAGGACTCGGGCAACCCGTCCAGCTACGCCACCACGGCGGCGGCCGGTCTGGGCATGGTGCCGCTGAGTGACGAGTTCCGCATCCACGTCACCAACTCGTGCCTCGACGGCGTGCTGGGTCTGGCGGACAACAACTTCGTGCTCCAGCCGGGGGCGGAGTACACGGCGGAGTGGATGGTGGTGCCCACCGCGCAGCCTGACTTCTGGGCATTCGTCAACGCGGCTCGGCGGGCACTGGACTCCAACTTCACGCTCCAGCATCAGTTCGGCTTCCTCAGCCCCGGCACGCTCACTGAGGGCTGGGATGACGAGACGCTGACGCGCTTCATCCGCAACAAGGGCCTCGATGTCGCCTGCGCCACCATCGGCCGCACCCGCTACAAGGGCCGGGTGCCGCACGGGACCGCCTTCCAGCACGTCGATCACCAGCCCTTCATCGACCTGAAGCAGCGCATCAGGCGCCTCTGCCCCGACGTGCAGTTCCTGGTCTACTTTCACTGCTTCCTGGATGTGCGCGATGAGGCCGAGAGCGAGTACCACGCCGACCGGCGGCTGCGCAGCAACGGGGAGCAGGGCATCTACAGCAGGGAGTACATGCGCATCTTCAACCCCACGCTGGACAACACGTTCGGCCCCGCCGTGGCGGGGAACATCGACATCATCCTCGACGAGATCGGCGCGGAGGGCGTCTACTGGGATGAGGTGGCCTACAGCAAGTACAAGTACCACTACGGGGAGCCGTGGGACGGGTGCAGCGCGGACATCGACCCCGAGAGCTTCCAGGTGCAGCGGCTCAAGAGCGCGGTGAGCCTGATCGCGCTGCCCTTCCAGCTCAAGCACGCGCAGCGGATCATGGAGCATGGCCCGCTGGTGACCAACGGCATGCCGCGAACGCGCACGCTCGCGGCCCTGAAGTTCCAGGCCTTCACAGAGACGGGCAGCATCAGCAACTGCCTGCGCACGCTGCTTTACAGCCCGATCGCCCTCGGCGACCACCGCACTGAGCGCACCATCCAGGACGCCTACCACTGGATGGTCAGGGCCCTCGACTACGGCTGCGTCTACAACTGGTACAGCCAGCGCGTCTTCCCGGAGTACCCCACGCTCGCCAGCCACATGTTCCCGATCACGCCCGTGGAGCTGCACGAGGGGTACATCATCGGCGAGGAGCGGATCATCACCAACCGCAGCGGTCTCTTCGGTTGGGGCGACGATTCGCGGCACGAGGTGCGCGTCTTCGATGAGGACGGCCGCGAGGTCGAGGGCTTCGACGCCCCACTGCAGACCAGGGATGGGAGCACCTTCACGGAGCTGCGCATCGCGGAGGGCTACAGCGCGGCCATCATCCGCCAGCCCGCCCAGTGAGAGCCTCTGGCAGCGCCTGGCCGTTGTCCTCTGAAGCGCCGGGGTCTGTGCACCGACCGAATCTGCTCGTCATCGGTTGTCGTAATGTCGTACGGAGGGGCGGGCCTCCTTGCCCGCCCGCGGTTGTCGTCCGCCGGCGCGTTTGGAGGGGCGGGCCTCCGCTCCCGCCCGGCCGTTGTCGTTGAGCCCTCCGGAGGGACGTATCTTCAGATGCGTCCGTCGTGCGCCGTCAGCCGTGTCCGTTACTCAGTTGTCGGGCTGGAAGCCCGACCTACGCGACGAACACAGCAGACAGAGGGCGCCTGCCGTGCCGTTTGGAGGGGCGGGCTTCCTTGCCCGCCCGCGGTTGTCGTCCGCCGTCGCGTTTGGGCGGGCGTCTCTGCTCCCGCCTGGTCGTTCGTGGTCATGTGCTCCTTCAGCACCACGCAGGTATTGCGTGTAGTCAGGTCGAAGTGCCTGCTCGAGTCCGCCGCCAATGCCAGATATCTCCCCGCCGCGCCGGTCGCGCCGGCAACCTGCTCCGAACGGGTGCAGCACGCCGAGCCGCACTTGGGGCAGTCGCCGGGTAGTCTGTCAGGTGCAGGCGGCGGATGCCGATGTCGGAATGCCCTGGATGGTCTGCTGGATCGGACGCAGGTTGGCTATCGGCCCTGCGCAGAGCGGACGGGGCTGGACCGTGGCGGAGGTGAGACCAGTGGAGGCTCTCGCGGCCTTCGACCGCCAGATTCTGTTCGCGCTGAACCACCTCGGGCCCGACACCTTCACGCGGGAGCTGGTCGTCCGCGCCGTCGCCACCGGCCTCATGTACGTGCTGGTCGGGGGGACGCTCTACGTGGGTCTGAGGAAGCCGGGCGGCAGGCAGGTCCTCATCTACGCGCTGGCGAGCGCATTCCTCGCCATCGGAGTCGGGAAGATCCTGAACCAGATCGTGGCGCGGGACCGCCCGTTCGTGGTGTTCCCCCAGCAGGTCCGTCACATCGAGCTGATCGTGCGCCCGGACTCCTTCCCCAGCATCCATGCGGTGGCTGCCTTCGGCCTCGTCGGCGGTGTGCTCTTCAGCCGATACGGCCGGTGGGGAGCGGCGATGCTGACGCTGGCCCTGTGCATGGTCGCCGCCCGGGTGGCCGCCGGGGTGCACTGGCCCTCCGATGTGCTGGGCGGGGCGCTGATAGGGGTGACTATCGCAGCGCTGTGGGTGGCGCTGCAGCGGCGCTACTGGCCGACGCTGGGCCTGCAGCCTGAGGGCGATGCGGAGGCCGAGCCCTCAGGGCGCTGAACGCCCTCACGCTTCCGCGCTCAGGTGTCCTCCAACTCGCCGGGCATCCAGAACCTGGCCCTGCCCGGCGCGACGCGCACCGTCACTGGCGTCTGGGTCCGCACGTCCCCATCAACCAGCATGGGGGAGGGCTCGGGCGTCTCGATGGCGACCTCAGAGGCCCTCCAGGTCGTTACCGCCGGGTGAGTCAGGTGGGTGCCGCGCAGCACCTTCGGGAAGTTCGCCAGGAACTCCAGGCGTCCCAGATGCCCGACGAGCACCACGTCAAGGAGCCCGTCATCGATGAGGGCGTGCGGCGCGATCTGCATCCCCGCCCCGTATGACCGGCCGTTGGCCACCGCCACCAGCAGCGCTTGGCCCTCCCACCTCGCGTCATCCACCCGGAGCCGCATCTCCGTCGGCCGGTGCCGCACCAGCTCCTGCGACACAGCCGTCAGGTAGGCTGCCAGCCCGCCGGTCACACGCACGCGGCGGTTCATGCGGGCGGCCACGCGAGCGTCGAATCCCACACCTACCGCGTTGACCGACCACAGCCGCCCGCCATCCAGCTCCAGCAGGTCGATGTCGGTGGCTTCGCCGCGGAGAGTCTGTCGAGCCGCCGCAAGCGGATCGCGGCTGAGGCCGACGGTGCGGCAGAAGTCATTGCCCGTACCTGCAGGGATGACGCCTCCCGGCACCCCGGTGTCCAGGAGTCCGGCCAGCACCTGCGAGAGAGTCCCATCCCCGCCACAGCCGAACACCGCATCATAGCCCTCGCCCACGGCCTCGCGCGCCAGCCGCTCCGCATCACCCGGCCCCCGGGTCAGCCGCCTCGTCACCTCCCAGCCGGCTCCGCGGAGCTGCTCCTGGGCCCTCGCCGCCGCATCCCCGCCGCTGGCGCGGCCGGCTCTCGGATTGACGATCAGCATCACGCGCATCGTGGGCCTCCGACCGGCGGCGTGCGCTCATGTCGTAAAGACATCGACTGTGCTCGGCCGGCCCTCAGGTTCGACAGCTCCCGAGCAGCTCCCTGCCGCGATGTGCATGTGCAGGCAGGGGCCGCCGCCTTCGCCGTGGAACTACGCACTATGACCTCGGATTCCGTCAGGGGTCCGGCCCCAACGTCTGCTGTGAGCTTCCTCGCGCAGGGGCGGCGGGTGCTGCGCATCACGTACCTCCGCTTCGGCTTCGAGGCCGGGACGCTCCGGGCCGCGGCCATCGCGTTCTTCGCGCTCGTGTACCTCGGACCGCTGGGCATTCTGCTGGTCAGCGCCGCGCAGCTCCTGCTGGGCGGCAGTGAGGAGGTGCGCACGCATATCGAGGACGCGCTGGCGGCTCTCGGCCCCGACGCCGCAGCCATTGTCATGCCCCATGTCATGGACCTTCTGGCCAGCCCCAGGGCGCACGTCGCCGGTGTGGTGAGCTTCATCGTGCTGGTGTGGGCGGGCATGCACCTGTTCGAGGCGGTGGAGCGGACGCTCACGGGCCTGTGGCCCGGCAAGGTGCTGCGCAGCTACCTGGGGCGCAAGCTCGTGGCACTGATCATGATGCTCGTGGCCGGCCTGCTGCTCGGCGGCTTCGCGCTCTTCAGCGCCGTCCTGGCGGCCGCCGGCGGATGGCTGCAGCGCTTCTCCAGCATCGATCCCACCGTCCTCGAGCGTCTGGCGCCGCCCTTCCTGCTGGCCTATGGAGTCATCATGTCGTGCGCCGCCTTCGCCATCCTCTACAAGTTCATCCCGGTGCAGCGGGTGCCCACACGTGCGGCGTTGGTCGCCGGGGTCTTCGCGGCCATCTTGTGGCATGCGGCCTCACCGATCTTCACCTGGGTGCTGCGCACCTCTCACCGGCAGGGCGCCATCTACGGGGGCCTGGCCGACATCGTGGTGTTCTGCTTCTGGGCCTTCCTGGGCGCTCAGATACTGGTGCTGGGAGGTCACTTCGCGGTCGCCTACGAGCACGTGTTCGCGAGCCGGCGGCCGCCCGAAGAGGATGACGAGCTCATCCCGTGGCCCGGGGGGCGGTGGAGGGAGGACTGACGCCCTCGGTGGCCGTCCCGAGCCGATGGTCGATGCCGGGGCATACGCCGCAGGCGCCGGCATTACTCACGCAGGTCGGCCTGTGCGTGATGAGTATCGTCAGGCGCGAGGTGAGAGCGCGCCACGCTGCGCTCTCAGCGTCCAGCCCGATCGTATTCGCTTCGCATCCACCTGTCACGAGGGCCTTCACCGGAGACGAGAATCGCGATGCAGCTCCTGCTCAAGCTGCTGGCTCGGGCGGTCGTTGGCCTGGGTCTGCTCGGAGTCCTGTTCGGCAGCGCCTGGCTGGGGGGATGGTGGTGGCTGGCCTTCGTCTCAATCCTCGCGGTCATCGCCATGAACGAGTACTACACCTCGCTGAAGGTCAGGGAGATCCGCCCCGACAAGTACCTGGGCTGGCTGTGCGCCATCCTGATTCTCCTCGCGACCCAGCTTGGGGAGGACATGCGCCTCATGGCCGGGCCGGAGGGCCCCGGCACCCCTTACGGCACCCTGGGGCAGGCGACCGTCGCCGATGTGCTGCAGTTGACGCTGTTCGTGCTGCTGTTCTGCGTGGCCGGCACGCTCATCTCCCAGTTCGAGCTGCGGGAGAGCTCCGCGGTGGTCAACACCGCCACCACGGTGTTCGGCGTGGTCTACGTGGGCGTGCTGCTGTCCTTCGTGCTGCGGGTGCGCTATCTGGACATCCCCGCGCTCGCCGAGGTCGAGGGGGCGAGCGAGCTGGCGGGCCGGCTGGGCGCCCTGCTGCTTGTCATCGGCTCCGTCTGGGCCTGTGACAGCGCCGCCTACGTGGGCGGGAACCTGCTCGGCCGCAGGAAGCTGGCCCCGAGGATCAGCCCCGGCAAGACCGTGGAGGGGGCTGTCTCCGGGCTCCTCGCCGCCGTCGCCGGCGCCATGGTGATCGGCGTCTGGCTGGGCCTGCCCGCCCGGCACTGCCTGGCGCTGGGGGCCATGATGGGAGTCGTCGGCCAGCTTGGCGATCTCGGTAAGTCCGTGCTCAAGCGCGACCTCGACATCAAGGACTTTGGCTCGCTGTTTGGCCCTCACGGCGGCGTGCTGGACCGCTTCGACGCCATCCTGGTCTGCATGCCGCTGGTCTACTGGTACTTCTGGTTCTTCTGGATGGGCCGCGGTTGAGCCCGTCGCTACTTGCGGGAATCCTCGGCGACCGCCGATGAGCGCGGCCCCCGTTTGGTCCTTGGGAGAGATCGGCAACACTGCGGTTGGAGAGGCCGCCGGGCACGCCAGTGGCACGCGAATCGACCGACACATGCGCAGAGAGGAGCCGTGGCAATGCAGGTGAGGATCCAGCCGGTGGTCTTCGGCGGCGTTGACTGGCAGAGCAGGGAGAAGCTGGGAATGGAGCTGCGCCCGACTCCGCTGGAGCGGGCACAGCGACGGCTTCCCGAGCTCCGCGAGGCCGTGGAGGGGGAGGGGGGCGAGTGGCTCGAGCTGTGCGAGGTCAACTCCCCCGATCATGTGGGCCGGCTCGTTGAGGCATCGCGCCACGCCGATCTGGTGGTCGCCCTCGCCTCGGAGCTGCTGGTGGTCAAGACTGCGGCCCGCGCGCTGGCATCCGTGGCGGTGCCGGTGGCTCTCATCGGCGAAGAGAGCTACCCTGGGCCGTTCTTCGCCGACGTCTACGGCGCCTTGAAAGCTGACGGTGTCGATGCCTACCTGGCCCTCGACGCAGCCGATCTGGCGTCGCTGGTCCGGGTTCTGCGGACGCAGAGGAGGCTGGCGGGCACCCGCGCGCTCCTCATTGGCGACGGCTACCCCTCCCACTCACAGGTGGCCAATCCCGGTTCGCCCCGCATTGTCGAGGAGGCCCTGGGCGTCGAGATTGTCCAGCGCAGCATCCGGGACCTCCGGGAGCTGTGGGAGGCCACCGATGAGGATCGGGCGCAGGAGCAGGCCCGGGCGTGGCTGGAGGGCGCCAGCGAGGTCGCCGAGGAGGCCCGGCGCGACATCGTGCAGTGCGCGAAGCTCTACCTGGCCATGGATACCATGCTGCAGGAGGCTGCAGCCAATGCCCTCACCGTGGACTGCCGCTCCTGGGACCTGATGTCGTGCCAGGAGTTCGGCACCTTCTGCTCCCCGTGCATGGGCCTGACGCACTTCAGGTGGCGGGGCATCCCGGCCGCGTGCGAGGCGGACCTGTGCGCGCTGCTGGCCATGTGCCTGCTCACCTACGTCTCGGACCTCCCGGCGTTCCTGGGCAACATCGGCCGGGTATACCGGGAGCGGGGCTCGGTGCAGATCGGCGGACATGCCGCGTGCACGGTGGACATGGAGGGCACCGGAGGTGAGCTGGCGGGTTACAGACTCACCGACTACGGCGGTCGCGGCGGAGTCGCCTCCTACTGCGCCATCGAGGCCGGTCGGCCGGTCACCATCGGCCGATTCGATAAGAGCCTGCGCCGCCTGTCCGTGGCGATAGGTGAGACGGTGGCCACGGAGCGCGGGTTCGAGGTCGCTCTCGGCGATGTGGAGGACTTCATGCATCGCTGCCTGGTGGGCGATCACTACATCGTGGTCTACGGGCACCATCTCGAGGTCATCTCACGTGTCGCGGAGCGCTTGGGGATCGAGGTGCTCACGCCGCGCTCGGCGCCCGCTCAGTGATGGCGCCGGCCGGCAGGTAAGCGAGCGCAGGTTTGTGGACTGCGTAGAGCAGTGGAACAGGACCATATAGTAGGTGCCAGCGCCAGCGAGGCCTTCGACCAACTCACTTCGACCTGCCGGGCCGCCGAAGCGGGTCCGCCCCCGGCCCGCCTTGTATGTGCGAGCTGAAACAATGTAGACTGCCGTTCGGAAGGGAAAGTGGGTGGCTCTGACGAAGGCGGAGCCGCCACCTGCGGTCCCCCGAGGGACGGTCGGTACTCAGAGCGTGGAGGGCAGTAATGTCTGTGGGAGACCTGCCTGACAATCCGGATGAGATCTGCCTTATCTGCATGAACGCGATGGGTGAGGACAACAGCGTGGCGGGCGACGTTGCCGCACTGCTGCGAGAATGTCAGAGCATTGAGGAGCGCGCAGCCTACTGCCATGACCTGAGGGAGCTGCTGTGTCCCTTTAGCGATATCGAGGATATCTGTAAGACCAATGCTCGTGGACGCTTCTATTCCGTCGCCAAGAGGGCTGTTGATCTACTGGGAGGTCTTATAGGTTCGGTCGTCGTCGCGGTGTTGCTGCCCTTGGTCGCGGTGGCCATCAAGCTCCAGTCCCCTGGCCCGGTGTTCTTCACCCAGAAGCGGATTGGCCTGCACGGAAAGCCCTTCTCGATGGTCAAGTTCCGGACGATGCACGAGAAGACCAGCGACGAGGCGCGTTGGGCCAACGAGGAGGAGGAACGGATCTTCACGTTCGGCTCCTTCATGCGGCGATTCCACATCGATGAGTTTCCGCAGTTCTTCAGTGTGCTGGTAGGACATATGAGCCTCGTCGGGCCCCGCCCCGAGCAGGTTCCTATAGTGGAGCGGCTGAGGATGAAGATCCCGCATTACGACGCGCGACACTGCGTGCCGCCGGGGATCACCGGCTGGGCCCAGGTGAGGCACGGCTACGCTGGCTGCGAGCTGAGCAGTTGGGTCAAGACGGCCTCTGACCTCTACTACGTCGCCCGCCGAAGCCTCTGGCTGGACATGTCAATCCTGTTCCGCACCCTGCTGGCCGTACTGGTGGAGGAGGGAAGGCAGGACACCGAGGACGGCCGGACCCGTGAATCAAGTGTGGCTCTTGAAGGCCACAGCGGAGACACAGGGGCGCAGGCGCCGGGACAGGAGCTATAGTCGCTCGCGATCAACCGGCAAGTGGGGAAGAGCCTCCGCGGGCTGCGCGGTGGTGTCACTGATAGGCTGGGGAGGGGAGAGCCCCTTCTCACGCACGAGCCTCAGATACTCCTCATGCAGCGCCTTCCAGACTATGTCATTCCGGAACTGACGGCACACTCGCAGCCGGGCTGCCCGGCCGTGCTTAAGCCGGAGCTGGGGATCATCCACGTACTGAACCATCGCGTCCCGCAGTGGCTCGACAGCTCCAACCGGAACCTGCACGCCTGTGACCCCGTCCTCGACCGCGTCGATGCACCCCAGTGCATCAGTGGTTACCAGCGGCAGGCCCATGGCGCCGGCCTCGAGTGCTATTGTGGGGAACCCCTCACGATAGCTCGGCACGAGGCAGAAGTCCATTGCGGCGTAAAGCGGAACCACTTCGTCAACCCACCCCGTCCGCTTGATACGCGGGTCGTCCTCCACAACCTGTTGGGTCTCAGAGCTCACGGGGTCGGTCTCGTCGAAGTCGCCAACCAGCAGCAGGTAGAGGTGGGGGACTTCGTCGCGCAGCAGTAGCCAAGCCTGGATGATCTCCTCGATTCCCTTGTCGCCCACTATGCGGCCGAGGAAGCCCGCCACCACTGCGTCCCGGGGCAGCCCCAGCTCCTGCCGGACGCGCTCACGAAGTCCCGGTTCGAGCCGGTCAGGGTTGAACCTGTGATCCGCATCCACACCGTTCCCGTGACCGCTGGCCAGGACCCTGGCACGCTCGGCGCTACAGACACCGTTGTCAATCATGGCCTGACGGATCGAGGGGCTGACGCACAGCACGCTGTGGGCCAGACGGCAGGCAACCTTCTGCCCCTGCATCACCATGAAGCGCTTCACACCGTTGAGGGTCCACCATCTGAGGCCATTGGCGTGGTAGATCCTGATGGGCACTCCGGTTGACCAGCTCGCGAGCATAGCCAGGTACCCCGCCTTGGGCGTGCTGCTGTGCACTATGTCGGGGCGAAGCTGTCGGAAGATCCGGCGGAGAGCTCTGAGAGCCTGCAGATCGAGCGACATGCTCCGAGACATCTCCACCTCATGAACGGGTACCTGCTCGCGCTCGGCAAACTTCTCCAGGAACTGTCCGGGCGGCGCGACCGCATGCACGTCCCACCCCTGGCTGCGAAGGAACCGGCCCTGCCCGTCCATGAAGTTCCAGAAGTGGTAGGCATCCGTCGCCACTCGAACCAGTCTGGGCCCGTTCGAGC
>JAYENL010000314.1:0-119937 GCA_034722055.1 Armatimonadota bacterium | reverse complement strand
CTGTGCCCGGAGGCAGACGGCATGCAGGCGAGGGCGCCTGCATTACTCAACGTGGGGGGCCAATGGGAGTTGAGGCGACGCGCGCCGCCCCGCCACATAATACGCGAGATCCTGCCACTTAGGATTAGTCCACAGACGGGAGATGCGCCCATGAAGCTGGCAATCGCGCAGCTCGACCCGGTCGTCGGCGACATCGAGGGGAACCTGGAGCGGCTCATCGAGGTTGCTGGACGCTGCCACGCGCAGGACACGGACCTGGTGGTCTTCCCGGAGCTCTACCTGGTGGGCTACCCGCCGCGCGACCTGCTTGAGAAGCGGTGGTTCATCGATCATGTTGAGGCGGCCATCGCGGAGCTGCGCCGGGCCTCGACGAAGTTCGCGGGCACGGGCGTGCTCTTCGGCGCGCCGACGCGGACCGGCAGACGCGTGGGCGCGGGCCTGCACAACTCAGCGCTGCTGGTCGAGGACGGAGAGCTCGTCGCCGTCCGGCACAAGTCCCTGCTGCCCACCTACGACGTATTCGACGAGCATCGCTACTTCGACCCCGCGCCTCAGGTCCGGCCGGTGGCGTATCGCGGCCAGGTGCTGGGCATCAGCATCTGCGAGGACGCCTGGAACGCGCCCGAGCTGTGGCCGGCCCAGCGCCTCTACGACCGGCAGCCCGTCGCGGAGCTGGCCAGGCAGGGCGCCACGCTGATGGTCAACCTCTCCGCCTCGCCCTTCTACGCCGAGAAGGACCGCGTTCGCTATGAGCTCATCTCCGGCCACGCAGCCGAGCACGGAGTGCCCTTCGTCTACGCCAACCAGGTGGGCGGGAATGATGAGCTGATCTTCGACGGCGGCAGCCTGCTGCTGGACGCGCGGGGGCAGGTGGTTGAGCGCTGCCGGTACTTCGGCGAGGAGATCGCCACGGTGGACAGCGGCGCGGATGGCGACGACGGGGCCTACGAGCCCCTGGAGCCCATCGCGGCGGTGCACGACGCGCTGGTGCTGGGGATCAGCGACTACATGCGCAAGTGCGGCTTCGACAGGGGCGTGGTGGGGCTGTCCAGCGGCATCGACTCCTCGGTGACGTGCGCGCTGGCGGCGCGGGCGCTGGGCGCCGCGCAGGTCATGGGTGTAACGATGCCCTCCATGTACTCGTCCGAGGGCAGCGTCACCGACTCCGAGCGCCTGGCGGGGAACCTGGGCATCCGCTTCGAGGAGATCGCCATCGCCGACATCTACCGCGCTTGCATCGAGGAGCTCCGGCTGCTGATTCCGCCCCCGCCCAGCACCACGGAGGAGAACATCCAGGCGCGTATCCGCGGCAACATCCTCATGGCCATCAGCAACGAGCACGGGCACATCGTGCTGTCAACGGGCAACAAGAGCGAGCTGGCGGTGGGCTACTGCACGCTCTACGGGGACATGTCCGGGGGGCTGGCGGTGCTGGCGGATGTGCCGAAGATGATGGTCTACGAGCTGGCGGAGTACATCAATCGCGATGGCGAGATCATCCCGCAGGCGGTGATCGAGAAGGTCCCATCGGCGGAGCTACGGCCGAACCAGACCGACCAGGACACGCTCCCGCCCTACGAGGTGCTGGACACGATCCTGGAGCTCTACATTGAGGAGGGGCTGTCCTTGCCGGAGATCATCGCTGAGGGCTTTGAGCCCGAGACGGTGCGCTGGGTGGTGAATGCGGTCAACGGCAACGAGTACAAGCGCCGCCAGGCCGCGCCGGGCCTGAAGGTCACCACGAAGGCCTTCGGCACCGGTCGCCGGATGCCTATCGCGGCCCGCTATGAGGCGTGTATCCCGGCCCGACGGTGAGCTCGAGCGGGTGCGAATTCCAAGTGTCGGTGGAACGCGCGGGCGAGGGCGCCCGCGCCCCAGTTCTTGCCTCGGTTGCGGGCGCCCACGCCCGCGACCGACAATCTGAGGCCGCACCCGCTCGAGCTCGACCGGGCGTGGACGTCGATGACCCTACCTGAGTTCCGACTGCAGATCCATCGTCGCCCGCGCTACCCGCCAGCGCCAGTAGTCCATGGTGGAGCGATCCCAGTTGTTCGCCGGGTCGCGGTAATCCACCACCACCGCATCGCGCAGCTCATCGAGCGTCCGCCGGGCTGCCTTCGCGGCCTCGCTGTTGCCGGCCCCCTGCCCCCCGGCCCGCTGCAGCGTCTCCTCCAGAAGCTGCACGTATCGGTAGTCGTCCACGCCCTCGCGCTGGGCGAGCATGCCGATGGAGGGCAGGACCTCCCACTGTGGCGTGAAGTGGCAGTCACAGGAGTAGCGGGCGCCGGAGGGCAGCGACACGAAGGGGTCGCGGGAGTCCCCATCGTAGCTGAAGGACCACTGGGCGCGATTGTAGGCCCCGACCCGCCAGGGGTAGAAGCCGTAGCTGAAGCGGTCGGCGCCCATGTTGTAGAGCCCCAGGGTGCAGCCGTGCTCGCGCAACTCCGCGATGGTCTGCTCGTTGACGGGGTAGGCCTGGTTGGGCATGACAATGTCGGCCTCGTCGAGGTACTCCCGGGCGATGGAGGCCCGCAGCGTGGAGATGCAGGTCCGGAAGCCGCCGGGGACCCGCTCGCGGCAGCGGTTGATGGCCTTCAGCAGCTCGCGGCCGTAGCGCGCGCCTCTGGCACCGTCGTTGCCCAACTCATCCTGCACGTAGAAGACCAGCTCCGGAAGGTCCCGCTCGCGGATCTGCTCGTAGAGAAAGCTGGTGAGCCGGCACATGCCCTCCACGGCCTCGTCCGAGAACCGGATCTCGGCGATCTCCATGCTCGGGATCTGGCTCCGGGAGAGGAACTCCGGGACCTTCGGGAACATCTGCGGCCCGCCGATGTAGTAGGGGAAGATCCGCTCGCTGAAGTTGGGGATGGAGTCCGCCATCTTGAAGACCTTCAGCCAGTAGTCCCAGGTCTCGGTGGTCACGATCTGCCCGTCGGCGCCGAACTCGAAGGGGTACCACCCGAGGCTGTCGTAGAGCCCCGTGAAGCCCTGGTCTGCGAGGAACTCCATGCGGCTGCGCAGGACCGTCCAGACCAGGTCGTAGGGCAGCTCGCGCATGGTGCGGTAGTGGCGGAAGGTGGTGCCGCTGAGGTCGCCGGCGTAGACTCCCGCGTACAGCCGCGACGTGGGCAGCTCCAGGGGCAGGACACGGACCTCCACCGGAACCTGCAGCTCGATGTCCGGACCGGTGAGCGTCAGATCACCCTCGTAGAAGCCCGGGCGGGCGTCCTCGGGGGTGAACAGGTCCACCCAGAAGCCGCGCGTGAGGCCCTCCTCCAGGCGATCCGGCCGCCAGGGCACCAGGAAGTGCGGCCGGACCTGATAGCCGCCGGTGACCGGGTACTCCCCGTAGCGCACGTAGCGGATGTCGAAGGCCTCGGCCGGGATCGTGGCCCCCTCGTCGCCCTGCAGGTCCCCGGCGACGAGATCGATCTCGCCGGCGATCTCCCGCAGCGGGGTGACCGCGACGACGCCCGGCTCCCGCTCGCCGGGACTGGCGAAGAGCCGCAGCGGGCGCTGCATATCCACGCCGATGGGCCGTGTGGCGGGCCGCAGATCGTCGGCCGTCTGCCGAACGTACACCGCCACCCCGGCCTCGGCCATCTCCGCGGGCAGCTCGGGCATCTCCCGCTCGGGCTCCTCGGCCAGCAAAGGGTACTGGGCGTTGAAGAACTGCTCCTGATGGGCGCGGAACTCCGCCAGCGCCGCCTCCCCCGCATCGCTCCCGGCAGGGAAGACCCACAGAGCATTGATGGGAGCGTAGCGCGAGGCCGTGACCTCCAGCGCCCCGCCCGTCACCTCCACCTCGGCGTCGCCGTAGGGGATCCACCGCGCGATGTTCGCCCGGTAGAGACTCACATCCGGATGCCAGTCGCGGAAGTAGTTGGCGAAGTAGCGCCCTTCGGCGTCGAAGAACTCCTCCGGCGAGTCCCCCTGCTGATAGAGGACCTGATCGCCGGCAGCGATCTCGTACTCCCGGAAGTGCGAGTCCGGGCGGTTGGCGCCGGGGCGGCTGTACTGGCCGGTCAGCACCACCACGCGGTAGCGACCGTCCGGCAGGTCCACGCGGAAGGCAGAGCCGCCGTAGATGCCGTCGCGCGTGACGTCATCGAGCACCAGCACGTCGCGGATGACGCGCCGGTTCTGATCGAAGGCCTGCCCCTCGCCCGGCTCCACGTAGCCGAACCGCCGCTGTGCGTCGTACGCCAGGTCCGGTGTGACGCGATAGAAGCCCTCGCCCGCGGGGGCGTCAGGGTGGCAGAGGTCGAAGCGCCAGACCCCATCGGCGGGCGGCGCAGGCAGCGGCTCGCGCTCGGCCTGCTGGGCGCCGCCGGCGGTCGCCAGCAGGCATGCCAGCATCAATGCGAGTATCAGACGGCCTCGATCCGTGTCATGACACATGGGCCAAGCCTCCGTGTGCAACCGGCCGGAGTCAGGTCTCCTCGAACGGCGATGCCGCCACGCGCAGCGCGTCGCTGCCCGACGCCACCACCCGATCGTCAGAGAGCGCGTCCATCTGCAGCGCGTAGATCCCCGGCGCCAGGTCTGTGACGGGCATGACGGCAGCCATCACCGGTCCCTCCACCGCGCCGATGGCCTGCTCCGCCACCACCTCACCACCCGGCGCCAGCAGCCGGGCGCGCAGCGAGAGCCTCCGAGCGGTCAGCCGACCCACGCCCAGCCGCACCACCATGGGCACCGCCGGACCGTCGGCGAAGGACGCCCGGCTCGCCAGCCGAACCCGCATGGGGCCGGGCAGCACGCCCGTGCGGCGGCTGACGTAGACGGGGCGGCGCTCCGGGCCAAGCACCTGGACGCGCGCGTTCCACGGGCCGCTGTCGGCCTGCACGTCGAAGACCAGTCCCACGCGCGCAAGGTCCCCCTCAGCCATGGCGAAGGCCCGCTCGCGCTGCAGCCACTGGCCGGCCGCCTCGAAGGTCATGGTCAGCAGGAAATCGCCCGTCGGCCCCCGGAGGTGCTCCAGCTCCAGGCGCAGCAGGTTCCGCCCCTGGCCGACGCCGGAGAGGTCAAGCTCTTTCACGCGCACCCGCGGCGGACCGAGGGCCAGAAGGCCGAACTGGCGGGGATCGTGCCAGTCGCTGACAGGCGAGAGCGTGGTGTACTCCTCGGTGTCCCAGTCGGCGCTGGTGAGGTTGAAGCCAAGCTGATGGCCGGCCGGGGCGCCTGTGAGCCCGATCGACGCCAGGGGCAGGGCCATCTCCACCGTCCAGTGAGTGTCCTCGATCGAGACGGCCCGCTCCAGGTCCGACGACCAGGTGAGATCGGTGCGGCGCTCGAGCCTGGTGGCACCGGGCTCCGCCGCGCCGGGGTCCGGCACCTCCACCAGGCGGTGTTCGGCATCGTAGAGGACTCCCTCGGAGTTGAGGATGAGCTGGCAGTAATGCGTGCCGGTCAGGAGGGGGTCCAGGAACATCTCGATCTCGTCATCCTCCCAGATGGCCCCGTCGTCCGGCTCGTGGGTGAGGACGCGCAGCTCCGTGCCCGGCTCTCGCTCCAGGCGCACCGCCACGTAGAGCGCCTCCTGGTCCCACGCCGCCCAGGCCTCGCGGGCGTGGCGAGCCGGCGTGGCCGACAGCCCCAGGCGGAAGCTGCCCAGGAAGGCGGCCTCCGCCTCCCAGAGGCCCTCCTCCAGCCGCCCATCCAGCTCCGGCGCGTGCTCGGCCCTCGGCGGGGTGAAATGCATCCGATCGCTCTCCGACACCGGCGGCTCGTCAGGCTCCGGCCGGGAGAACTGAACGTCCTCAAGCAGCTCGGCGGCAGCGCCGCCGGCCCCGAGCAGGACCAGCACAGCCACCGCCGCCAGGGCGCGTCTCCAGCATCGGCATTCAGCGCGCAAAGGGACCCTCCGCTCGTCGGAAGGGCAGCAGCACCTCGACCTGGCGCTCTCCCGGCTCTGCTCCGAGCGCGAGGCGCAGGGCGTGCCGCCCCTCGGGGATATCGGCAACTGGTACGTTCAGGATCGAGCTGCGCGAGGGCAGCATCATCTCGCCGTGGGCGTGCGTGCGGAGGCCGTTAGGGGAACACAGGTCCCAGCCCAGCCCGCGCAGACCGGCCTCCCACGCCTGCGCAGACACCACCACCTCCACCGGCACCGTGCCCTCCGGGGTCATGAGCACCTGTCCGGTGAGCAGCGTCCCCGCCAGCGGCGGCTCCGCCAGCACCTCCAGCCGCACGTCGTCCACGTAGACGACCGGGCGGTTCTCGAGATCGGGGCTCTGGCCGACGGTGACGTTGACATCCCCGCGCCGGGTCTCGCCCATCCGGAAGGTGAACTCCCGGCTCCAGGTGGACCACTCATTCACGTCCGCGGTCATCCGCACCGCTTCGTGGTCGATGGGCGGGCCGCCCTCGCCCCACTGGCGCATGGTGAGCATCACCCGCTGGGGCGTGGGGCCGCTGGCCAACAGCACTGAGGCGGAGAGGCGCATCCGCCGGCCCTCGTGAGGCGCCAGGGCCTCGCCCGCCAGGCGCTGGTCTGCAATCAGCGTCCGGTCTGCGCCCACCGTGGTGAGGTCGAAGATCAGCGAGCGCTCTCCGTAGTGCGACTGCTCGGTGGTGAAGCGGACGGAGTCCGCGATGAGGCGCGCGCCGGTCTCGGGGCGCGGCGGCCAGTCGCTGAAGCGCCACACCCCGGCCTCAGGCTCCTCGAAGCTGCTGTCCTCGAGCAGGTCGATGGTCTGCTGCTCCGCGGGGTTCAGGGGTGGCAGCTCGCCGCCCTGCTGCGCCGGGCTCCGGGCCGGCAGGCATAGGAGCATCCCGAGGATCGCCGCGCGGCCTCTCATGGCATCCTCCAGTGACAGCCTGAATGTGCATCAACACACCTCTCTTGAACGCCGAAGCGGTCGTGTCCTCCATGCGCACTGGGAATACCAGGCGTACGCACAAGAGCCTGCCCGACGCGGGCGGCCGGGCAGGCTCGTACTTCAGGGAGTTTCTGGTACGACCAGTTGTTGGTGCCACCTCCGAGTGATGATCTCTGGTGCGATGTGTCTCTCGGCGCTACGGGACAATCATAGGCATCACACCCGTATCCCGTGGCGATAGTGGCATAGTGATTTTACCCGCGACAGGGCGCCGGCAAACCCGCAGCGAATCTGTCCGTGAGGAGGCGAGCCCCGACCCGGATGTGATGATCATCGCCATGCCCGATGACACTGTCAGACGCGCGATTCTCTGGGAGCCGCGTGACTCCGGGCGCGTCCGCTGCGGCCTCTGCGGGCACCGCTGTGTGATCGAGGAGGGCGCTCGCGGTATCTGCCGGGTGCGCGAGAACCGCGGCGGCGTCCTCTACACGCTCGTCTACGGCAGCATCGTGGCCGAGCACCCCAACCCCGTGGAGCTCAAGCCCCTGCACCACTTCCACCCGGGGACTTCGCAGCACTCCATCGCCACGCCGGGCTGCAACTTCCGCTGCCCCTGGTGCCAGAATGCGGAGATCTCGCGGGCGCCTGCCCGGCGACGCCCGGCCGGCACCGCCCGCACGGCGGACCAGATCGTGAAAGCTGCGCTGGAGCGCCACTGCCAGGCCATCTCCTACACCTTCACCGAGCCCACGATCTTCTTCGAGTTCGCAAAGGACACCGCGGAGCTGGCGCGAGCCGAGGGCCTGGCCAACACCTTCGTGACCAACGGCTACATGACGCCTGGGGCGCTGGAGATGGCGGCCGGGTGGCTGGACGCCGCCAACGTGGACCTGAAGGCCTTCAGCGACGAGACCTACCGGCGTTACCCCCGCGCCCGGCTGCAGCCGGTGCTGGATACGCTGAGCGCGATGGTGGCGCGCGGCATCTGGGTGGAGGTCACCACGCTGGTCATCCCCGGCGTCAACGACCAGCCCGGCGAGTTGAGAGAGCTGGCGGGCTTCATCGCCGGCGAGCTGGGGCCCGAGGTCCCGTGGCACGTGAATCGCTTCCATCCCGCGCATGAGTTGGCCGACCGGCCACCGACGCCCCTGCAGACGCTGGAGCGGGCCCGCGACATCGGCCGCGACGCCGGACTCCGCTACGTGTACGTGGGGAACGTCCCCGGCGAGCAGAACACGCACTGCCAGACCTGCGGCGAGCTGCTGGTGCGGCGGGCGCGCTTCGGGCTCGTGGAGAACCGCGTGGCGGCGGGCGCACGGTGCCCCTCATGCGGCACGCCGGTGGCGGGGGTGGGCATGTCCCCGGAGGGATAACCGGCGAAGGGACGGAAGCGGGGCGCAACGCGGACCGACGCGAAGACGGGAGGTTCCACTGTGATGCGCGTCCTCATGGCTCTGTGCATGATGCTCGCAGCCGCCCTCACCGCCGGTGAGGACCAGCCGCTGGCGGACATCTCGCCACCTACGATCGCGGTGGCCAAGACGCCGCATCCGCCGACCATCGACGGGACGGTCGAGCCGCACGAGTGGCGCTTCGCGGCCGCGACTACCGGCTTCGTCAACCTCGCCGACGCCAACCTCGCTGACCAGCAGACCGTGGTGCGCATCTCCTACGACGATCAGCGGCTGTATGTGGCGTTCGAGCTGTCCATGGGCCCCGAGGAGCTGCCGCGCACGTCGGTCATGGAGCGCGACACGGGCGTCTGGGCCGATGACTCCATCGAGGTCTACCTGCTGCCCGAGGGCGGCTCGGAGGCCGACGACTTCTTCCAGCTCGTCGGCAACAGCGCGGGAACTATCTTCGACCGCCGCGGCCAGGACAAGTCCTGGGACGGCGACTGGCAGTTCGCCAACCGGGTGGAGCGAGGGCACTGGAGCTGCGAGCTGTCGATCGCCTGGGCCGAGCTGGGCGTGGGCGACGCCACCGGCCAGGTGTGGCGCGCGAACTTCGCCCGCAGCGCGGGCGCGTTCACCTCCTGGGCCTACACCGTGCGCGGCTACTACAATCCGCCGCGCTGGGGCTTCCTGCGGTTCGCTGCGGAGACGCCGCTGGCCCAGGTGGACGAGATCGACACGGCGCAGCCCGGCGAGGTGATCGTGGACGGCTCCGTAATGCGGCCACGCGGCGCCGGGCGGGTCTCGGTCGGCGCCGACCTCACCGACTTCGGACCCGCCATCGAGAAGTCGGCCCCGGCGCCCAACAACCCCGCCTGGCCGGAGCGCCTCACCTGGACGCTCAGCGCTGGGGGCCAGGAGCCGTTTCAGCTTCGCCTCCCCACCCGCGAGGAGGGCCGCAAGCTGCTCTACGTGGCCGCGGCGGACGAGGGCGGGGCGCTTATCTACCACCAGGTCCTGCCCCTGGTGGCGAGACAGCCCCGCTATCTCAAGCTGCACGCGCACCCCTCCGAGCGGATCGCGTTCCTGGAGGCCGACCTGAGCACCATCGACACACCGCCGACGGCCGACGTACACCTCCGCGTGAGCCAGCGCGAGGGCGACTTCCTGCGCATTCTCCGCCGTGAGGGCCTGCGCACCGGAGGCGTGCGACACGCGGTGGTGAGCGTGGCCGGCTGGCCGATGGGTGAGCATGACTGCGCCTGGCGGATCGTCCATCCCGGCACCGGCGAGGTGCTGCGCTCAGGGCGGCTGGTGTGGGAGCAACGCGCGATGCCCGAGTGGTACAAGCGGGGCAGCCGGCTGGGCCGGGGGGATTCCGTGCCGCCGCCCTGGACGCCGATGGAGTGCTCCTCGGACAGGGTGCAGGTCTGGGGCCGGCGCTACGAGCTGGGCGCCGAGCCGCTGCTGGCTCAGGTGACCTCCGCGGGTGAGGAGCTGCTGGCGGCGCCGGTTCGCCTCGAGGTCAGCGCCGGCGGCGGCACACAGCGGTTGCGCCTGGCACGCCGGCTGGTGACCCGAACGCGTGACACGGAGGCCGAGTACCTGGCGACCGCGGAGCTCGGCGAGGCCCGCGTCCTGGTCACTACCCGGGCGGAGTTCGATGGCATGCTCCGCTTCGACCTGCGGTTCATGCCCGGGGCTGCAGATGCCGTGGAGGCCATGCGCCTGATCGTGCCTCTGCGGCCCGAGCGCGCAACCTATTACCACCACTGCTCATCGTACTACGCGCGAGGCTTCGCGGGAGAGCTGCCCGATGACGGGCTCTCCCTGGCCTTCCGGCCCTTCGTGTGGCTGGGCGATGACGAGCGGGGCCTGATGTGGTTCGCACAGTCCCAGCGCGGCTGGAGCGTCGAGGGTGAGCCCATCCAGGTCCGCCGCCGCGAGGGAGCCACCGAGCTGGTCGTCACCCTCATCGACGGTCGGAGTGAGCTCGGTGATCGGTGGATCACCTTCGGGCTGCAGGCCACGCCCGTCAAGCCGGTGCCCGAGGACTGGCGGGCGTGGCGCGCGGACCGGGTCTATCCGCGGCGGCTGCAGCAGAGGGCCGAGATGCACTGGGAGGAGCGCGGCATCCCGCTGCAGTGGCGCTACCTGTGGTTCGCCGACGGCCCCCGGCCGCTGTTTGCCCCCGCGCATACCACGCCACTGGACGTCATGGACACGCTCGGCGAGTTCGCCGACAAGGTGCACGCTACGGGCACGCGCATGGTGCCCTACCTGTACCTGATGGGCGTGAGCACCATCGCCACGGACTTCGAGCGCTACTATCCGGCGTGGCGTATCACCTCCCCCCGGCAGATCGGCGGCGGCGACCGCGTCATCATGGGGGCCGACCCCGCCAGCACCTTCGGCGACTACCTGCTGGCGGGCATCGAGCGCTGGGTGACTGAACACCACGTGGATGGCGTCTACTTCGACGGCGCCGGGCCGCCTGTCGCCTGCCGCAACAGTCTGCACGATCACGGATGGATCACCCAGGCCGGCTCTCGGGCCCTGGAGTATCCCATCTTCGGCATGCGAGAGTTCTACAAGCGGCTGTGGAGGATGCTGACCGAGAGGCACGAGGATCCGGTCATCTGGATCCACGCGGACGGCAAGATGGCCACGCCCTGCTTCTCCTTCGCCACCGCGAACTGGGAGGGCGAGATGGTGCAGGGCCCGCTGCGCACCGGCGACGCCTTCCTCTCCGACATGCTTCCACTGGACTTCTGGCGGGCGCATCTGGTGGCCACTCAGTGGGGCGTAGTCCCCATGTGGCTGGTGACGACCTCCCGCACCGACGAGCAGATGCAGGTGCGGCAGATGTACGACACGCTGGCCCTGCTGCTGGTACACGGCACACCCTTCGCGCGACGCCAGCACATCAGCAAGGACCTCGTGCTGCGGGTCTGGTCGGCGCAGGCGGAGTTCGGCATCGGCCAGGCGACCTTCCACGGATACTGGGAGAACGAGGACCTGGTGCAGCTCTCGCCACGAGACCCGAGGATCGTCGCCAGCCTCTACGAGCGCGACGGCCGGGTCATGCTCATCGTCTCCAACCTCACCGAGCAGCCACAGGAGGTACAGGTGCGGCTCGCCGAAACCGTCCGCCCCGGTGGGCCGCTGACGGACTGCATCAGCGACGAGCAGGTCCAGCTCGAGGGCGACGCGCTTGTGCTGACGGTCGAGGGGAAGTCCTTCCGAATGCTCCGGTGAGAGCCGGCGGTCAGAAGCTCTGTTCCGCGTGCGCGGTCCGCAGACACGGCGCTCTTCGGGGAATCGCGCCGCACGGGCGGGATGTGCAAGAGCAGGAATGCAGTGTTCTTCCCCGGAGACCCCCACAGCCACATCCGCCCCTCAGCGTATGCCGCCCTCCGCCTGCGGGCGCTGCCTCAGCCCTCTTTCCTGGACTTCACGCGCATGTACTCCACGGCCACCATGGTGCCAGGCAGCTCGGAGAGCGTCGCGATGCGATCGATAGCGCGGTTGAGCTGATGGTGATGGACCTCCTCCGCCTCCGGGTCGGCCTGCCGGGCCCGAGCCTCGGCATCGCGGACGGCCAGGAGGGCCTTGCCCAGCCTCTGTGCCCGCGCCACCGGGAAGCGACGCTCGCGCGCGCTGCCGAACAGCTCGCTGATCTCCTCGTAGAGGTCCTGCCAGACGCCCCGGACGCCGGCGGCCTCGCGGGCGGCGCGCCCGCGCCGCTCGGCCATCTCCTCGCGCTCGGCGCGTCGCTGCTTCTCCCGCTCCCAGGCCCCCGGATCGGTGCCCTCCACGAGCTCGATCTCCACCCGCCGACCCACCACCTCGGAGACGGCCTCCCGCACAATGGGCAGCTTGGTGGTGGCTGTCAGGTGTGAGCCGTCGGCCATCTTCCCCGGCGGCACGCCCAGCACGAAGGTGTCCTCGTCCAGCACCAGGGGCTGGGCGATCTGTGCGGCGTCCCACAGGGGGCGGTCGAGGTCCTCCATCTTGTTGAGCAGCCGCTGGCGGGCCTGCTCCCACAGTTCGTTGAGGTCGGGCTGATCGCTCATCGTCTCTCCTCCTGACTATGCGGCAGGCCGGCTCAGGGCTGGTGCGGCGGGCCCCCGGGCACCACGAAGCTCTCCGTCCACTCCGGCCGGGCCGGAGCCTCACCGGATGCCAGCATCGCCTGCCACTTCTCATCGGTGAGACGGTCTGAGGCCGGCCAATGGAACTCCCAGTAGCTGAAGCACCCGCCACGCGCGATCTGCAGATCGCCGTCGGGGTGCGGGACCACGACGTAGATGCGATAGGCCGGGCCGACGCCGACCTCCAGCACCCGGTCGAAGAAGGTGTGCACGTCGGCGATGCAGGCGAGATTGCGGCCGGTCTGGTTCTCGATCTCGAACCAGTACGCAGCACGCTCTCCGCCCTCGGTCACCTGCAGCGTCAGTCGCTCCAGCTCCCCGCCGAAGTACTGGATGCGCTCGTACTCCTCGGCCGTTCGCGGCTCGCCCGTCAGCTCCTTCTCGGCCACGGACTTGAGGAACAGCAGCGTCTCCTCCAGCCTCCCGAGCGGCTGCTCCAGCGATTCGGGCAGTATCCCGCGCTCCTCCAGCCCCTGCCGCGAGCGCCACGCCAGCCACGCCAGGCGCGCAAAGACCTCCGGGTATGGCTCCACGTACCCCTTGGGCGCCGCGGCCTTCATCGCCTCGCCCTCAGCACCGGACTGCTTGGCGTAGAGGATGGTGTCATGGCGCATCTCCGCCCAGCTTGCCAGCGATGAACTCAACTGCTTGTCCAGCCACTCGTCAGTGTGCATGAAGGTGGGATAGCCCTCGCCCCTCGGCTCCAGCAGCGGGACCAGCGCGTGCAGCCACCCCCAGTAGAGGTTCGAGCGCCAAACGCTCTCGGGGGTCTCCTGCATCTCGGCCGTCACCTGGTCGAGCTGCTGCGTGTAATGGGCATGGCGATCCTGGTCATACCGGCCTGTGAGGATCTCGCGTGCACGCTGGGACCCCAGCGCGGCCATCACGTCCAGGCCCATGGGTACGTATCTGTCCACCAGCGGCATTACGAGCTGCTGCAGGACCCAGGAGTCCGGGATGAAGCGCTGGCCCAGGACACGGAACTGCCGGCCCTGGACCTTCGGCCCGCCCACAAGCTCGCCGGCCGCATTAGCCTCGAGGAAGAACGGGGCGATCCTCGGCCCCGGAAACTCCTCGCGCGCCCGGGCGATGAACTCCTCCAGCTTGGCCTCAGCCGCCAGCTCCTCCAGCGGCAAGGCGTCGCCGAACACCTCCCGCGCCAGAGGGGCGTACTCGGCGTAGCTCAGGTCGTCGGCGGCGCCCACGAAGAGCTCCACCGGCTCACCGAGGCGCTCCCAGGCGTCGCGAGCGGTCTGGCTCTCCGCGAGGGCCTTGACGAGCAGCAGCGCCTGGCGCGTGTGGCGTCGCTGCACGTCGGGATCGTCAGGCTCGAGCTCAAAGCCCACCAGCCCGTACCACATCAGGGCGCGGAAGTATCGCCCCAGCTCCTCCGAGCGGGTGTAGTGGCCGCGGGGCACGAACTGCGAGTAGTGCACGGTGGTGCCCATCACCGGGGACTGCGCGCGGCCCTGATGAGCGTCAATCAGCTCCAGCTCCGCGTCCACCAGCTCTCTGACGTCGTCGGGCACCTCCGCCGCGGGGTCGAGCAGCCTGGAGGCGACCGCGAAGTACGCCAGGTTGCGGCGGATGCTGTCCTCCAGCGCCTCCGGCGCCTCGGCAGCCTGGGCCTCCGTGGCAGCCAGCAGGGCCTCGGTCATCCGCCGCGCCAGCCCGGCCAGGTGCTGCTGCTCGACCGTTCGCAGGGCGTAGTCAAAGATGACGTGCCACGCCTGCAGCATCGAATCCACGGTGATGAAGTTGGCCGCGGCGTCGCTTTCGGCGTAGTTCTCGTAGAGCAGGAACATCTGCTCGGCATCATCGGGGACGACGACAAAGCCCAGCTCGGCAAGCTGCCGCTTCTGGGGCTCGGTCAGCTCGGAGAAGTAGTCCAGGTTGCGCACCGTGCCCAGGTCGCGCGGGATCTCATAGCTCTCCGCCGAGGGAGTGATCTCGACGCGGAAGCGGTCGGGCACCTCGGCGGTGGAGTAGTCGGCCTCGACGGCCTCGGCTGCAGGCACCTCGTCCTCGTCCTCGGCGCCGCAGCCGGCGAGCACGAGACCACCAGCACACACGGCGAGCATCACAAGGAAGATGCGAACGGTCCACCTCACGAGAGCACCTCCTCGTCATCACGCTTCCGGTTTGGAGCACGCCGAGCGGATGGCCGTGCAGGCGTTGAATCCCCCTGTGCAGGTATTCGACGCACCTGTGAGGAGCCCCTGCAGGCAGCGCGGTCGGCCGACTACGGAAGCTGGTCGGAGGAGCTGTCGGACTGCTCCTCCTCCTCCGGCTCGGGCACGTTCAGGTCCACCAGGTCCTCGTCCGCTCCCGGCCGCGCCACCTCGGGCTCCAGTTCATTCGTCTCCGGACGCGACCGCTCGGCGTCATAGTAGTAATAATAATAGTAGTAGTAATAGTAGTAATCGCCGCCGGTGACGCGCAGCTTGTTGAGCACGACCCCCAGGACGTCGGCGCGAGCGTGCTCGAACAGCCGCTCCACGTCGCGGATGGCCCGCTCGGTGACCTGCCCGGACTCCGCGACAAGGATGGTGGTATCGACTCTGGAGGCCAGGATGCCGGCGTCGGTGAGCATGATCGCCGGCGGGGAGTCGAACAGAATGACGTCCGCCATCTCAGAGAGCTGCTCGATGAGCCGGGCCATGCGGTCGGACTCCAGCAGCTCGGCGGGATTGGGGGGCAGCGGGCCGCTGGTGATCACCTGCAGACCGGGAGTGCAGCCGTCCTGAAGCACGTCCGCAACCTCGGTGTCTCCCACCAGCACATTGGTCAGCCCCGGCTCGGCGTCCAACTCGAAGAACCGGTGCATGACCGGCCGGCGGAGGTCAGTGTCCACGACGATCACCGAGTCTCCGCTCTGGGCGTAGACGATGCCCAGGTTGGCGGCGGTGATGGACTTGCCCTCACCGGTGCCCGCACTGGTCACGAGGAAGGTACGTGCCGGCTCCTCGAACAGCGAGAACCGGATGTTGCTTCGCAGGGTGCGGTAGGCCTCGGCCGGGGGGCTCTTGGGGGCGGTGGCGGCCACCAGGCTGCCCGCCTCGTCCGTGCGCAGAGGGACGATGCCCAGCAGGTAGAGGTCCGTCGCCCGCTGCAGGTCCTCCACCGAGTAGATCGTATCGTCCAGGGCCTCCAGCAGGATCGCCAGCGCCAGGCCCACGAAGAGTCCCAGCGCGACAGTGAAGGCCAGCGATTTCCCGAAGGAGACCTTGATCTCCATGCCCTTCTGGGCGGTGTCAATCACGCGGGCATTGCCCTGCTCGATGGCCTCCGCCAGTTGCGCCTGCCTCAGCTCTCCCTGCAGGCTGACGTAGGCGTCGCGGAGGGAGGTCAGGCGGTCGTTGAGCGCCTGCCACCGCTGCATCTCCTCGGGCAAGCCCCTGATGCGGCTCTTGAGGTCGGCCAGCGCCTCCCTGGTGGCCGCCAGCCGGGACTGCGCCGCCTCGAGCGTGATCTGGGCTTCATTGAGCTGGGCGTCGATGCCCGCCGCGGCCGGATTCTGCTCAACCACGTCGCTCTCGACAATCGCCGGCGTCCGGTCCAGCTCCTCCTGCAGCGCCTGCACCAGGGCCTTCTGATCCAACACGCGGGGATGACCGTCGGTGTACTGCGACTCCAGCCTCTGCAGCTCCACTCTGGCAGCCAGCGACTGCTCGCTCAGAGCCTGCCATGCCGGATTGGGCGCCGGCTGAACGGTGACGGCGAACTTCTCCTGGCTGTCCTGCAACGAGGAGAGCTCCGAGACCGTGGACTCGGCCACAGCCACCTCGGCCTTGGCCTGTCGGCGCCGGTTCTCGTACTCGCGAAGGTCCGAGACCAGCCCGGCGATCTCCGCCTCCAGGTCCACGAAGCCGGAGGCGGCGCTCATGGCCGCCATCTCGTCGATGACCTTCTGCAGCTCCTTCTCCCGCGCGGCCACCTGCTCTTCGAGGAACTCCCGCGCGGCAGTGCTCTCCTCCTGCCGCTGGCTGGTGTTGACCCGCACGAAGGCCCGGGCCACCTCGTTCGCGAAGGCAGTGGCTCTCCGCTCCACGGGGGAGGTCGCGGTGATGCGCAGCAGATCCGGCTTGATGACTGAGACTTCCAGCGAGTCCCGGATCTCCCCCGCGTCAGCGATGACACGGCTCTCCCTCGGGAGGCTCTCGAGCCTCTCCGCGGCCGCCTCCGCCACCTCGATGCTCCGAGCCATGCGACCGTAGGTCTCCAGCGCCATGTTGGGAACCACGTCAGCCGTCTCGCCGGAGATCCAGAAGAACCCCTCAGGGCGTTGCTGCACGTGCACCAGCGAGCTGGCCTCGAACTTGCGCTTACTGGACAGCGCGTAGAGGCCACCCATCAGCATCATCACGGCGGTGACAACGAGGATGAACCACTTGCGCTTGGAGAGAATCCGGATGTAGTCCGGAAGCTCAAGGTGTCGAGGCCTGGCCTGCTCTTCTGCCAACTTTGCCACCCGTGTGGGCACTCACGTGTGGACGAGCTGGTGCCCGCCCTCGGCTGTGCGATGATACCACCGCACTGCACGCAAGTCAACCGCGCCCCAGTGGGCGTCGGCAGGCTGAGTTGGCGGCCCGGGCGAGGAATATGGGCCGGCGGTGGCGAACATCACGTGGAGCGTCATGGGGGGCGCGGAGCTGTGGTGTGCCATGCCATGTTGTGGGGCGCGGACCGCCCTGCAGCACCTCCGGCGTCGGCTGTTGCCCGCAACCTCGCGAGGGGCTGACTGTCTGAACCGACGGGGCGCCGGCGGTGCGCCCGAGGCCGCATCCAGAGCGGAAACATATGGGGACCTCCACCTGGCATAGATCGCCCGACACCGAGGCCTGGCGGCGGGTGCGCGAGCTCTACGCGCAGCCTGACCCGTCCCCGCCTGAGGTGGCGCGCAGGATCGTGCAGGCCCTCGAGCCCCAGACGCGCTCGGGCATGTGCGACTCCGCGGTGGTCACCTGCCTGGGGAGGGTGGTGGAGGGCTCGCAGTCAGTGGCCGCCTATGGGCTGGAGGCGACGCTGAGGAGACTCGGGGTCGGGGCCGAGCCGGCCGCCGTCCAGATGGCCGCCGGTCTGCGCACTCGCGCCGAGGAGCTGATCGCCCGGCAGGGGCTGGCCTCGCGCTTCGGCGACCTGGCATTGGAGGCGGTGGGCACAAGCGCCCTGGCCATCGCCACGCTCACCACCACCGGGGCGGGCGTCATGGAGCTGCCGCTGGCCGCGGCGGAGGCCAACTTCGCACGCTTCGATCGCGAGGGTGAGCTGCACGACGTCGCGGCGCTCTTCGTCGGCCACGACCTGGACCGCACCTTCCGGTACTTCGTCTCGCGCGACGTCAGCGACTTCGTCGGCGGCGAGGGGCTGCCCACCGTCAGCCACGCCAGCCGGCTGGAGGATGCCGTGGCCGCGCACTGCCGGGACACGTGGCGGCAACTGGAGCTCTCCGAGCACGAGGGACTGCTGTCGCAGACGCTGGGTACTGCGCCGGACGAACGGGCCGAGATGCTCCGGCCTGTGGTGGCGGATGCCACCGCGCAGGGCCTCGACGTCCTGGGGTCGGGGGGGACGTGACATGCCGGCCCGGGTCGCAGTGGTGGCCGAGCAGCCCGAACGGGCGGTGCAGCGCTGCCCGGCGGTTGAGGACGCGGAGGTGCTCCTCGACTGGCGGACGGCGCGCGCCAACGTGGCCGTTGATCTGGGCCACCTTCCATCCTGGGATCAGCTCCCTGAGGCCGCGCGCGACCTCCTCGAGCTGGCGGTCGCTGTCTACGCGGCGGACATCGCCGTCCGACGCGGCGACCGGGAGCAGTGGCCCCGCGACATATCCCTGAGCATCCCGGTGCGCCTGCCGACGCTGTGGGCCTCGTGCGTCGAGGACCTCAGCCGCCTCATCTTCGCGCTGACCCGCGACAGCTTCAGACTCGACTTCTACCCCGCGCCGGAGCTGGCTGAGCCATCGACGGGCCCAGAGTCGGATGAGGACCTGCAGCCCGACTGCGTCTGCATGCTCTCGGGCGGCATCGACTCCCTCGCCGGCGCCGTGACACTTCAGCAAAGCGGCCGGCGCCCCATCTACAGCCTGCACCGGTCCGGGAATCCCGCGGTGCTCGTCGCCCAGGAGCGCTCCCTGGAGGCCGTGGAGGCCCATTGGCCCGGACAGAGCGTGGCGTGTCCGTATACCGTGGCGCCGGACCCGCGAGGCGCCGACGCCCTCCCCTTCCCGCCGGCGGAGGAGCGGGAGCCGTCGCGCCGTGCCAGGTCGCTTCTGTTCATGGCTGCGGCGGCCGTCACGGCCCACGGCGCGGGCGTGGACGAGGCCTACATGTGCGAGAACGGCCTGCTGACGGCCGGCCTGCCCCTGGCCCCCTCGCGCGCGGGCAGCATGTCCACACACTCCACACACCCGGCGGCCCTGAAGCTGTTCAACACGCTCGCCGAACGAGCGGGCGTCACCGCACAGGTCGCCAACCCCTTCATCTACCAGACGAAGGCCGACCTGATACGCGATGTGCTCAGGCCGCACCTGTCGCCGCAGGACATTCAGAGCACCGTCTCCTGCTGGGCCGTGGGGCGTACCAACCGGCAGTGCGGGGGCTGCATTCCGTGTCTGCTCAGGCGCATAGGGATGGCTTACGCGGAGCTGCCCGAGGAGGCCTACATGATCGATCTGCTGGGGCAGCCGGAGCAGTACATGGGGACTGACGCCTACGGGAATCTGGTGGATCTGCTCCGCCACGCCCAGGGCATCACCGAGCAGTCAGATGCCGAGATCATCGCGGCCCAGCCGGCCATCCTGGCCCTGAGGGCCGCGGGCATGGACATCAGCGAGATCAGCCGCATGCTCCGCCGCCATGCCGAGCAGATGCTCTCGGTGCTGCGGGAGCGCTACCCTCGCGCCGCGGCCCTCATCCGATGACCCCGAGACCACCCCCTGGTGGTTTGTCGCAAGCGGTTGCCGTCCGCAGCGGCACCTCGCCGCCCCGGCCGTTGGCCGTTCCGTTTGGAGGGGCGGGCCTCCGTTCCCGCCCGGTCGTTGTCGCCGTTACACCCGAACCCTGACACCGACGACGCACGTAACGGAACACGCACGCCTCGCAACAGCGGCAGGCTGGAAGCAACGGCGTCGGGCTGGAAGCCCGACCTACGCGATAGAAGTCGTTGTCGTCGGGAGGGGCCGCACGACGACGGGTGCGAAGCACCCGGAGGAGGTCGGCCCACCACGATCCGTGGGTGTCAGAAGCCCCGGCTCAGTCCAGCCGCCGGGAGTACATGCGGTAGTCGATGACGGGCTCGAAGCCCGCCTTCTCGTACATCCGCCGGGCGGGGGCGTGGCCCTCGTTCAGGCCCGTGCCCACGCACGCGATTCGCATGCCCTCGTCCCGGAATAGCTCCAGCACACGCTGCACCTGCATGGTCCCGATACCCTGTCCCTGGAAGTGGGGATCCACGGCATTGTAGTGGATCGTGCCCACCTGGCGCGCCCGGTCGAGCGCGTAGCTGATGAAGCCCGCGATCTCTCCCTCGATCTCGGTCACCAGGATGGAGCCGATCTCCTCCCACAGCCGGGACATGACCTTGGGCACCAGCCAGCGATCCCAGCGCTCACCGCCCACGCTGCCGTACTTCTCCTCCAGGGCGAAATCCGAGCCGATGGCCCAGACCTCCCGCACGATCTCCTGCAGGCGCGGCATGTCGTCGAGCGTGGCCGGTCGCATCTCCGGCTGCATGGTGGCTCCCCTCAACGGCTCAGTCAGCCAGCTCCTCGGGCTCCATCTCGTGCTGGATGCGGGCGTTGTTCATGATCTCGGAGCGCTTCCGGTTCATGAGCGTGAGCAGCTTGTGGCGCTCCAGGCGCTCGCGGATATCGTCCTTGACCTCCTCGAACTCGGGCGTCTGGGCGGGCAGGTGCTCGTCGCGGCGGATGATGTGCCAGCCCATCTGCGTCTGCACCGGCTCGGACAGCTCGTTGTCGCTCCCGAGCTCGAAGGCGGCCTTCTGGAAGGGGTTGTCGCCCCGGGTGATGGTGCCGAACTTGCCGCCCTGGTCCTTGGTATAGGGATCGATGGAGTACTCCTCAGCGGCCTCCTCGAAGGGCTTGCCGTCAATGATCTCGGCCCGGATCTGCTCGGCCTCCTCCCGGGTCTTCACGCAGATGTGGCTGATGCGCATCCGCTCCGGCTGGCGGAGCTGCTCGCGGGAGGCCTCCCACACCTGCTGGACCTCCTCATCGCTGACCGTCACCTCATCCTCCACCATCTTCTCCAGCCTCAGCTCGTTGCGGATCCACTCCCGGAAGGCATACGGCGTCATCTTCTTCTCAGCCAGCCACAGTGAGAAGCTCCGGCCGGTGGTGGGGGCCTGCAGGTCGAGGTTGCGCTGAAAGTTCTCGTAGCGCTCCTCCACCTCCTCATCGGTTACCGTAATGCCGACCTCATCAGCGGCCTGCTTCACGGCCAGCTCCTGAATCAGCCCACCCAGGCAGATGTCGCCCCACCGGCGCAGCAGCTCGCCCTGAAGCTGGCCGGCCGTGACGGGCTGTCCGTTGACGGTGGCCATGACTGTGCCCTCCTGACCGGAGGCCAGCTCGGAGCCCAGCAGGATGGACATGAGTGCGACCGTTACGGCCAAGGTGCGGCGAATGCGCTGCATGGTATCTCTCCTGTGCCGGCGTGCAGGCCGGCGCTGGCGGTCAGCCTGCCGCCGACGTGGCGGTGCGCTGATCCGTCTTCGACTCTTTGCGGCTCCGGGCGGCACCTTCGGCCTCCCGGAGCGGTACTGTTGCCTCGCCCTCGTTGTCTCTGAGCATCACCGGCACGCCCAGGTTCCCCGAAAGCGTGGCGAGGCGGTTGATGATCGTCGCGGCCCGGGCGCTCTCCGGGTAGATGGGGCCGCATCGCGAGCGGGGGATCCACACCGGCACCATCCTGATGTGCCAGCCCTCGCCCTCGGTGAAGCGCAGGTGGAAGATGGCGCTCTCCATGCGCTCGCCCTCGCGCTGATCGAAGACGAGGTTCCCGCAACTGTAGAGGATGGGCGTGTCTCCGTGTCGGCCCACGCCCTGCAGCACGTGCGGGTGATGGCCGATGATCAGGTCCGCGCCGGCCTCCGCCGCCGCCCGGGCCACGTCCCGCTGCCGCTGGGTGGGGACCCTCTGGTACTCGTTGCCCCAGTGCGCGGACACGACCAGCAGATCGCACTGCTCGGCGGCCGCCCGGACGTGCTCCGCCAGCTCCGTCAGCTCATCGTCAACCTTGCACCAGCTTCCATGCTCGAAGCTCAGGTCGGTGCAGGCAATGAAGCCCAGCAGCAGCCCCTCCACGTCGAAGATGCACGGCTCCCAGGCCCTGTCAGGCTCCTGGGCCGCCCCACAGTAGGCCACGCCGGCACCCTCCAGGTGCTCGATGGTCTGCTTCAGCCCCGCCTCGCCGGCGTTGAGGGTGTGGTTGTTCGCCAGCGCCACCACGTCCACGCCCCCATCCACCAGCACCTCCACCGCTGCGGGATCGGCCCGGAACAGGAGGTGCTCGCGCGGCGAGTGCGGGCCGACCGTCGAGAGCGGGCACTCCAGGTTGGCGAAGCAGATGTCCGCGGCCTGCAGGTCCTCGCGCACCGGCTCGAATATGCTCTTGGGACCGTTGGCCTGCACACGCTTCCAGACGCTCCGGTCCAGCATCACGTCACCAACCGCCGCGATCGTGAAGCTGCGAGGCTGCGGAGGCTCCTGAGCCTCCGCCGGGAGTGTCTGCTCCACGTCAGCGACCGCGGCTGTTCCCCCAGTCACCTCGCCCGCTCTCCGACAGCCCGACGGCAGAACACATAGTGCAGCCAGGATGAGCAGCGGGGCGCGGGGGCGAAGTGCGGTCAAGGCCGGTGACCTGCTTCCTGGCGACATGGATGCTGCCATTGCGTCTCAGGGCGCTACGTGAGACAATAGTGTACGACCGGCATAAAGTCAATGCGCCCCGGAGGGGCAGGTCTCGAGGCCTGGCAGGCGAATGCCCACAGTGGTATGCTGTAATCGGGGCGCGCCGGGGAGGAGAGCCGGGAGGTCGATGGAAGGGGCCGGCCACGAGAGCATCGAGCACACCGCCGACCTGGCGATCCGGGCCTGGGCCCCGGACCTGGCCGGGCTGATCGAGCAGGCCGCGGAGGGCATGATCGAGTTCATCGTGGCCCGGCGCGTGGACGCGGAGCGGACCGTGCAGGTCGAGGGCCAGGGGGAGACGCCCGAGGACCTGCTGGTGGACTGCCTGCGGGAGGTGCTGCTGCTCATCGAGCTGGAGGGGCTGGTCCCCATGCGGGCGGAGGTGGCGGCGGTCGAGGAGGGACGTGCAACGCTGATGGTGGGGGCGGTCGCACTGGAGCGGGCCCGGGAGGTGCTCCAGGAGGACATCAAGGCCGTGACCTATCATGGCCTGGAGATCGACGAGGCCGACGACGTGCTGCAGGCCGAGGTGGTGTTCGACGTATAGCCGGATGGCAAGCGACTTGTAACGTCTCAGTGCGGCGGGGCGAATACGACCTGGAGGGTGGCGCATGGGTGACGCGGAGGCTCGGCAGCCGGGGGCCCCGCTCAGCGGACAGCAGGTACCGGATGGGGAGTTGACCAGGCTCGCACGGGCGGGCCGGGGGAGTGCGTTCGATGAGCTCGTGCAGCGCCATCATGGCTCTGTGTACCGACTCTGCTGGGCGCTGCTGACCGACCGCTCCGATGCCGAGGACGCGGCCCAGGAGACGTTTGTGCGGGCCTACCAGAGTCTGGGACGCTATGACGCCGATCGGACCTTCGGGCCGTGGCTGCGAGGCATCGCTGCGAAGGTGTGTCTGCAGTCTCTCCGGCGACGGGGACGCCGGAATGAGAAGCAGACGCCACTGGAGGCCCGGCCGATGGAGCCGGCCGCGCCGGAGAACCCTGAGCCGTCCGCACTGGCAGACCGCGCCGTGCAGGCTCTGGCCACTCTCAGCGACACCTATCGGCTGCCGCTGGCATTGTTCTACCTCAGGGACGCCTCGGTCGCGGAGGTGGCGGGGGCGCTGGAGATCAGCCCGGGGGCGGCGCGAGTGAGGCTCCACAGGGGCCGGGAGAAGCTGCGCGAGATGCTCATGGCGGAGACGAACGATGGATACCCTTGATTGCGAGACCGCGAGACGATACATCCATCTGCGCCTTGACGGGGAGCTGACGGACGAGGACGCACACCTGCTGGAGGAGCACCTCGCCCACTGTGCCCGGTGCCGCAAAGCCTGTGAGGCGCTCACCCGGATCGACCGGGCTCTGCGCTCGGCGGTGCAGTCGCCACGCGCGCCGCAGGACCTCGCCGCGAAGGCGACCGAGCGGGTGCACCGCGCAGCGGGTGGAATGCGGCTGTGGCGCACCTGGGTGCCTGCCGCGGCAGCCTTCCTCATCGCAGCGGGGCTGCTGCTTCTGCTCCGGCCCGCACCCGAGCCCGAGCCCGCGGTATCCACTGCGCCGGCCATCGTGCTCAGCGGTGGTGACGCCATACACGTCTTCGAGCCGGACGCGCGCGTGGCCCAGTCGGGCAGGACGGGGGAGCTGCTGCCGGAACGCTCCGTGGCCTGGGCCCTCAGCGACACCCCCACCACTCTCGCCTTCGCCGACGGCGCCGAGGTGAGCCTCAATGAGGAGGCCGTGGTGCGCATCGGCCGGGCCTCGGTTGACCTGTTCACAGGGCGGCTGCGAGCCGACCTCCGCCTGGCCGACGAGCCGTTTACGGTCAGCACACCGTGGGGAGATGTCGCCGGAGAGCATGCTGTGTTCATCGTCCGGCTGGACGCCGACAGCAGCTCGGCGCGAGTCCACGTGCTCGACGGGGACGTCACCATCGCCGCCGACGGGGGCCAGGAGACGGTATCCGCCGGCCAGACCGCCGAGCTGCAGTTGGATCCAGAGCAGGAGATCATGCTATAGGCAACTCCGACGCAGGCGCAAGGAGGCGTCTGGGGGCGATCAGGATGTGGACGAAGCTGCGAGCACTGCTCACGCTCTGCCTCTTGGCGGCCTACGTGACAGCGTGGGCCGGTGAAGGGAGAATATCGGTCACGGTGAAGGACCGTGATGATGAGGCGCCGCTGGCGAAGGCGCTGGTGGTGGTAATGGCGGAGCGGAGCGTCGTGGCGACCGGCCACACCAAGCCCGACGGCACGTGGACCGGGCAGGTCGCCGGCCAAGTCACCGTCGTGGCGGCCAAGACGCTGCACATCGCCCAGACCAGGACAATCACCGTCGAGGCGGACCAGCCCGCCCAGCTCACCTTCAAGCTGCGAAGGCAGACGGCGGAGGACTTCAAGAAGCTGGGGCGCATCGTCGGCTTCGTGAAAGACGCTGACGGCAAGGCCCTCGCCAAGGCCACGCTGGTGCTGCTGAAGAGGGACGAGGAGAAGGACACACTGGTGGCGGTGGGCGCCAGTCAGCCCAAGAACGCAACCGGGATCTATGAGCTGCAGTGGTACCCGCCGGGCACCTACACGGTGCTGGCGACCGCTGCAGGCCATAAGCCGGTGAGATACGAGGACCAGCAGATCTCCGCAGGTGAGAGCCTGTGGCTGGATGTGACCCTGCAGAAGCAGTAAGAGACGTGACAGCGCGCGAACCGGGAACACGCGGGGGCGTCTGCGCGTCATTGGAGATGGAATGAGAAGACTACATGCCACAATCAGTCTGCTGCTCATCATCTGCCTCGCGGCTCCGACAGCGGTGGCAGCGAAGCAGAACAAGCCACCCTACTCCAAGGAGTATGAGCAGCGAATCGGCGCAGAGGCCGCCGCCGAGGTCGAGAAGCAGTACGAACGCTACGAGGACGAAGAGGCCCAGGCGCGCCTCACCGAGATCGTCACTGAGATCGCCAAGGTCAGCGGCCGGCCGGATGTTGAGTACGACATCCGGCTGCTGGACACTGAGGCGGTCAACGGCTTCAGCCTTCCCGGCGGCATCATCTACGTCACCAAGGGGCTGCTGGGCGCCGTGCAGTCCGACCATGAGCTGGCGGGGGTGCTGGCCCACGAGATAGCACACAACTGCACCTACGACGCGCTCCTCCAGGCTGATCGCAACAAGGAGCTGTTCACCGGCTCATTGGCCGCGGCTATCGCCGCCATCCTGGCCGGCGGCGACAGCGAGATGGTCTCCACGGTGCTCGTCACCGCCGAGCTCATTGGGCGCGGGGTGTTGAATCACTACTCCATCGGCATGGAGAGGGCCGCCGACGCCCACGCCGTTGAGTTTCTCCTCAAGACCGCCTATGATCCCGTGGGGCTGCTGACCTTCATGGAGCGCCTCGCGGCCAAGGAGGGACGGCAGCCGCAGTTGGAGCGTGGCGTCGATAAGACCCACCCCCTGGCGGCGGAGCGCGTCCAGGCCCTCGCCGACCAGATCTACGAGGCCGGCCGCGACATCAACCGCAGGGCCACCACAGAATGGGAGCGGCCCGTGGCGGAGGAGGTCGAGGGGGAGAGCGAGGGCGAGAAGTACGTCCGCGTGGCGCTGTGGGGCAAGGAGATCTTCCGGGTGCTGACCCCCGGTCCGGAGCATGACTCGCCCATGGCGCGCGCCGAGGCCATCGCAGCCCGGCTCACCGAGGCTCTCAAGGCCGGGATGCGCAAGCATGACGTGTCTGTGACCACTGCCGGCGAGACGGTGCAGGTGATCGGCCGCGGCGTGACCATCCTCACCGTCCAGCCCGCCGACGCAGAGGCGCAGAGCACGGAGGTGCAAGCCGTGGCGGATCAGGTGTGCGCCGCCCTGCACCACGCCCTGTTCGAGGAGAAGCTGGACCGGCTCTGACGAGCTGGCATGGGGGAGACAGCGGCCCCGGCCTACCGCCGGGGCCGCTTGCGTGTGGTGGGAGGTGGGGCGCCGGACGCGCGGGAAGCTCTCTGCAGCACGCGCCACTCGCTTGAGGTGAGGCCGGATGCCCGTGGAGCTGACCCGCAGGCAGCGCGCGTTGCGCTGCTTCCGGTGGCAGCCATTCGACCGCGTCCCCATCTACCCGCCCATCCCCTTCGATCCCGGCCGCTGGGAGCGCGGTGAGCTGCAGCCGTGGCAGGAGCACGAGAACTACCGGGTGGTCGCCGAGCTCGTGGAGCGCTACTGCCAGCTTGAGGGGCGCCATCGGGCGGCCGGTGGGCTCTTCAGCCGCGCTTACGCACTCATCCCGGCCGAGCACATCGAGCGGGCGTCCGTCGAGCAGGTTGGCGAGCGCACCATCATCACCACCCTCGTGCACACCCCGAAGGGCGACCTCCGTACGGTCACCGCTCGCGACCGGGAGGTGACCACCGCCTGGATGGTCGAGCCGCTTATCAAGTCCGAGGCGGACGTGGAGGCCCTCCTGTCAGTGCCCTTCGAGCCGAACCTCCCCGACCCGGAGCCCTTCGCGGCCGAGCGCCGGGCGTGGGGCGAGCGGGGGCTGGTGGAGCTGGGGGTCTCCACCCCGCTGGTGTGCGCCTCGCACACGATGCCCTTCGAGCTGTTCCTGGAGTGGACGGCCTCCAAGCGCCCGGTCGTGGAGCGCCTCATCGCCACCATCTTCGAGCGCATCCACGTGCGGCTGGAGCATCTGCTGGAGTCGGGCGCCATCGAGTGCATCTGGATGGGCGGCTCCGAGCAGGCCACGCCGCCCATGATGTCCTACGACTTCTACGAGGACCTGGTGGTGCCCTACGACGGCCGGCTCATCGAGCTGGCGAAGAGCCACGGCGCGCTGGTGCACATCCACTGCCACGGGAAGGTCAATGACGTGCTGGACCTGATGATGGCGATGGGCGCGGACATGACCGATCCGGTCGAGCCACCGCCTGACGGCGACGTGCACTTCGCCGATGCCAAGCGCCGCTGCCGTCGCAGGATGGTGCTGATGGGCAACATCGAGTTCAGGCACATGGAGCAGTGCAGCACCGGCGAGATCGACGAGCTGGTGCGCCGCGCCATCTGCGAGGGCGGCAAGTCCGGGGTGATGCTCTACCCCTCGGCCACGCCCATCACCTGGATGAGCGATCAGCTCCGCGACAACTGCCTGCAGTACATCCAGTCCGGTCTGAAGTACGGGGAGATGTAGGGAGTGGCCGCCAGGCTGCTGCGCCCGGTGGCGCGACGGTGGTGGCTGCCGGCCGCCGCGCTCACCGGCGCGACCGCGATGCTCTACATGCACATTCGCCGCGTGGACGGCCTGCAGCCCACGCACAGAGCCGACTGCATCATCGTGCTCGGCGCTGGCGTCCGCAACCGCGGTCCGGGGCGCTGCTATCGACCACGGCTGAACCATGCCATCAGCCTCTATCAGCGGGGATTCGCCGATCGCATCATCGTTACTGAGCTCACCCCGGCGGCAGAGGTGGCCTGCGTGCATCTCATCACGCACGGCATCCCCGCCAAGGCCATCGTCATTGAGAACCGCAGCCGCGACACCTGGCAGAACCTGCTGCTGTCGCGGGAGATCATGCGTGGGCGCGGCTGGCAGAGCGCCATCGTGGTGACCTGCCCCTTCCACGTCTTCCGCTCCCGAGCGATGGCGCGGGACCTGGGGATGAGCGTGCAGATGGCGGCGGCGCCAGACAGCCCCACGGAACAGGACGCGTGGCGACACGTCAAGTACACGCTGCGGGAGTGCCTGTCATACCCCAAGTACCGAGTTCTCGGGCCGTGACGGCGGCGGTCAGGGGAGCATGAGCAGTGATGTCCGGCGAAGTGAGCTGGGCCCGTGTCCGGGCCAGGATCGCGATGCTTCTGCTGCTTGCCGTCGCGCTGGTGCCCGGTTGGCTCTACGTGCGCGTCAGCCGGGGCGCGGACGCGCAGCCGACGCATCGGGCTGACGTCATCATCGTCCTGGGCTCCGGCGGCACCGCGTCAGAGCCATCTCCCATCTACCGCGGGCGGCTCCGCTACGCCCTCGACCTCTACCGGCGCGGCTACGCCCCGGCCATCATCGTGACGGAGAGGTCGCCGGTCGCCGAGGGCGCGAAGCGCTGGCTGACCCAGCGAGGTGTCCGTCGCGAAGACATTGCACTGGAGAACCGCAGCCGCACAACCTGGGAGAACCTGACCCACTCGCGAGGGATCATGCGCCGGCGCGGGTGGCGAAGCGCGATCGTCACAAGCTGCCCCTTCCATCTCTACCGCGCGCTGCTCATGGCGCGGGAGCTCGGCATCCCGGCGCAGGGCGCCGGCAGCCCCTACTCCCCTTTCGACCCCCATCGCCGCTCGCGCAGCCACTTGATGTGGCTGGAGGTGCGCAAGCTGCTGCTGCACGCCATCTGGGAGCCGCCCGGCCATCTGGTGGCCGAGCTCAACGCCCGGTCGGGGCGCTGAGCCTCAGCCCAGAATGCGGTTCATCTGGTAGCCGAGGCCGCAGCCCCGGAGGCTGGAGGTGTCGGCCTCCCCGCGCGTGAGGCTGAAGATGCCCTCATGCACGCGCTTCTCGGCCTCCGAGGTGGAGTCCGGGAAGAACTGCCGGCTGTTGGCCTCCACGCCCATGATGGTGAACAGCCGCGCGCCCAGCCCCACGGAGTGTATCAGGGCGATGGACGGGTTCGTCAGGTCCTGCACCGCGTAGGGGATGCCCAGCTTCCCGGCCTTGGACGCGAACAGCATCTCCGAGGAGTGCCCCTTGCAGGTCTTGAGCGCCACCCCCGACCACCCCAGCTCCATGGCCCGGTCAAAGGTCTCCAGCGTGGTCAGACTCTCGTCCACGATCACCGGCTTGAGCTCCGCGATCGCAGACATGTCGTGGTCGTGCACGTCCAGGTCCCGGCCGGTGGGCTGCTCGATGTAGAGAATCCGCTCGAAGCACTCCGGCGAGCGCTCCCGGATGCGCTCCAGCATCTCCACGATGTAGTCGGGGCTCTGGCACATCTCGTTGGTGTCGGCGGTGAGGTGCATCTGCTCGATCCCCAGCCGGTCCAGCTCCTCCCGGCCCACGTCGTGGACGGCGATCATGCGCTCGACGTCCCAGTCCAGGTCGTCACCGCGCAGCTTGACCTTCAGGCAGTACATCCCCTCGTGCGCGATCCAGTCCGCCAGGCAGTTGGGCAGGCCGTCGTCGGGGTCGGACTCGTCGAGCTCGTCGCGGGTGAGCTTGTCCAGCCCGCCCACCAGGTGAAAGATGGGCACCTTGGGGAGATACTCGTCGCGGATGTACTGCTGGGGGTACTCGGCCTCGAACTCAGGCCCCAGCCACTTGCTGAGGTCATCCATCAGCTCCGGCCCGTAGCCATCGTAGGTGTCGATGGCGTTGACGTTGCCGAAGGCGTCGTGCAGCGCCGCGTCCGTCGGTGACGCGCAGATCAGGGCGCTCAGGAAGGGCTGCTGGGCATCGACGCCCTCCATCTCGCAGGCCTCCCGGCTGACCCGCGCCAGGTCGTCCTCCAGGTCCGTGAAGATGTCGATGGGGTGGCAGTTGCCCGGATGGGTGGCCACCAGGTGCACGTAGTCCTCCACCACGCGCTGCATCACCCGCTGCTTGTCCTCGTGGGAGACCGAGGGGTCCGGCCACCCCCACTGGTCCATCAGGAAGATCCCGCCCCATCCCTCCGCCACGTCGTGGTTCCCGTTCTCCACCGTCACCCGCACCTTGCAGAACGGCACGCTCTCCACCACCACTGCACCGAACTTCAGCGGCGTGCGGGCCTGCTGTGGCTCCAGGATGATGTCAGTGTCCAGCACCGAGATGTCCGAATCGCGCGGGGTCCGCATCACACTGTCCTCCCGGGAGTGCCTGTTTTTGCCTGCCGAGTCAGCATTCCCCGCCAGCGGCCCGAGTCCTGCGGCGCGTTTGGTGCCGCCGGTTCATGGTCGCCGGAACGGCTTGTTGGGGTTCAGTCGAGGGACGCGCAAGTCCGCCCTGCGGGAGGAGCCGAAGGCCACAGCCGTCGTCGTTGTTGGCACGACAATTGCCCTTCGGGCGGGGCTGTCGCCGCGGGGAGAGGCGCGTAAGCGCCTCCGGGCGATGGCCGGCTTGGGAAAGCCGGCCCTGCGCGACGCCTCCCGCTCATGGTACGCTTTCGTCACATATCGTCGCCTCGCCCTGCTGGGAAACGCAATAATGCGGCAGAATACTGAACCCTGCGCCACGTGGAGCGTCTGACGCCAATAGAGCCGGCTGAATCCGATGCAGGAGGTGCTGGCACGGTGAGGATAGCAGCGGGTGTGTGGGTGATCGCAGCCGTGGTCCTGGTGCTCGGGAGTGCGGCGCAGGCGGATGAGGCAGGCCCGGTTACCGACCTGGGCGCGGAGCTGGGCGAGGACAACGTTCGCCAGGCGCGCATCGACTTCGGCAAGAGCGCGGGCTTCACCGAGCAGCAGATGCGGATGGTCTTCGGCACCAAGTTCCACCTGCATCGCCTCCAGGAGCGCCTCCGGGCCGATCTGGAGGCGATGGCGGTGGCGGTGCTCGACGACGCCGAGCCCCGTGAGGCACGGGCCGCGGCGGTCGAGGAGTACCTGCGCAGGCGCCAGCGGACCATGCGGCAGATGGAGCAGATCCAGCAGCGGCTGATCCAGGCGGTGGGTGCCGACGAGGACCCCTTGAAGATGGGCGCCTTGCTGGTCTTCGGCGTGGTGGACAGCGGCCGGCGGGTGCTCTGCGCGGTGCAGTCGGAGATCGCCGGGGGCGGCAGCGGCGGTATCAAGCACGATGAGATGGGCGCCGGACTGCAGCAGCCCCTGGGGCCCTGACGGCGCGTCGGCGAGCGGGCCGCCACGAAGTGACAGCGCCCACCGGAGATGGTGGGCGCTGTCTGCAGGCGCCGGCGTGCAAACCTGGGAGGGCGTCTGTAGGTGCCGGCGAACCTGCCTTGCGCGGCCCGGTGCCGCGCGTACTCTGTCTCCGAGGTCTCGCTCTCGCTCGACCATGATTGGTATACCCGAGATGGCCCGTGGCTAACCCCAATCCTGAGGACAGCTCGCCGCCCGTCGAACAGCTCCGGCCCCTTCCGCCGGAGTTCTACCTTCAGGACACCCCTGCGGTCGCCAGGGACCTCCTCGGCTGCCTCCTGGTGCACCGCAGCGAGCAGGCGCACGTGGTGGGCCGGCTGGTGGAGACCGAGGCCTACCTGGCCGAGAACGATCCGGGCTGCCACGCTGCGCGCGGAAGAACCGAGCGCAATGACCCCATGTTCGGCCCGCCCGGCACCATCTACATCTACCTGATATACGGCATGCATTTGTGCCTGAACATTGTGACCCAGCCGGAGGGCACGCCCGAGGCGGTGCTGCTGCGCTCCGCCCAGCCGATCGCGGGTATTGAGGAGATGCGCAGGCGGCGCGGGCGCCGCCGAGTGAAGGACCTCTGCAGCGGCCCGGCGAAACTCGTAGAGGCGTTCGGCGTGTCGATCGAGCACAATCGCGGGCGGGTCACCGGCGGCGAGCTGTTCGTAGCGCCGGGCCCTGACCGGCCCGATGAGATCCTGGTCACCACACGCATCGGGCTGGCCGAGGGAAGCGGCGAGGAGCTGATGTTGCGCTACATGCTGCCCGACTGCCCCTGGGTGTCGCGGCCGCCGAAGACTGATGCGCCGGTAGATCACGAGAAAAGGTGAATCTGCATGAGGATCAGCTTCATGACCTTCGTGGCTCCCGACTGGTCGCTGGAGGAGCACCTGGCCGCCGCCATCCGCTACGGCTACGACGCCGTGGAGCCACGCTGTGAGGCGGATCACAACCACGGCGTGGAGCTGGACACGACCAAGAAGCAGCGCGCCGCCATCAAGCAGCAGTTCGCAGACTGCGGCGTGGACCTGCACACCATCGCCACCTCGCGCCGCTACGCCCTCGACAGCGACCACGAGCTGCAGGAGAGCATCGATCTCACCAGGCAGTACTGCGACCTGGCCGCAGACCTGGGCGCGCAGAACATCCGCGTCTTCGGGGGCATGACCCCGGAGGGCATGGACTTCGCGGACGCCAAGAAGGTGGTCGCCGAGGCCCTGCACGAGTGCGGCCAGCACGCCGGCGAGTGCGGCGTCTACCTGTGCGTGGAGACCCACGACGCCTACAGCCTCTCCGCCGACTGCGCGGAGACGGTGCGCATGGCCGATCACCCCAACGTGGCCATCACCTGGGACATCATGCACCCCTGGCGCCACGGAGAGGACATGGAGACGGCCTTCAGCAACGTGAGGGACTTCGTCCGGCACTGCCACGTGCACGACGGCGTGCCGCCCGAGGACGGCGGCCCCGCCGGCTGGCAGATCGCCCTGATGGGCGAGGGCGAGATTCCGCACGACGAGGCCATCGGGCTGCTGGCGAGCATCGACTACGACGGCCTCCTCTCAGGCGAGTGGATCAGAGCCTTTGAGCCCGAGGAGGTCCTGCCGCACGACGCCGGGGTCATGCGGGAGTACATCGCACAGGCCACCGGGTAGCGCAGCACACTGGAGCGTGGGGATGAATGCCGAGGACGGCGATGACGGTCGATGAGGCCGCGGCCGTCTGCAATCGCATCGCGGACAACGTGGAGCGGGTGATCATCGGCAAGCGCGAGGCCGTTGAGCGCGTGCTGGTGGCCATGATCGCCCGCGGCCACGTGCTGCTTGAGGACGTTCCCGGCGTGGGCAAGACCATGCTGGCCCGCTCGCTGGCCGCCTCCATCGGGGGCCAGTTCCGGCGCATTCAGTTCACCCCGGACCTTCTGCCCACCGACGTCACCGGCGTCTCCATCTTCGACCAGAAGGAGGCCGAGTTCGTCTTCCGGCCGGGGCCGGTCTTCGCCAACATCGTGCTGGCGGATGAGATCAACCGGGCCTCGCCGCGCACGCAGTCGAGCCTCCTGGAGGCCATGGAGGAGCGGCAGGTCACCGTGGACGGCGTCACTCACCCCCTGCAGCGGCCCTTCATGGTCATCGCCACCGAGAACCCCATCGAGTACGAGGGCGTCTACCCGCTTCCCGAGTCCCAGCTCGACCGCTTCCTGCTGCGCTTCTCCATCGGCTACCCCCAGCGGGACGAGGAGAAGCAGATCGTCCAGGAGCAGCTCCTGGGCCACCCCGTGGAGGAGCTGGAGCCGGTGGCGGCCTCCGAGGACGTCGCGGCGGTGCAGCAGACGGCGGCCCGCTGCCACGTCTCGGAGGAGATCTACGACTACGTCCTGGAGCTCATCGAGAGGACGCGGCAGTCCGATCAGCTCTACCTCGGCGCCGGGCCGCGGGGGAGTCTGGCGCTGGTGCGCTGCGCGCAGGCGGTGGCGACCGTCGGGGCCCGGGACTTCGTAGGCCCGGACGATGTCAAGGGCATCGCTCGGGCGGCACTGGCGCACCGACTCATCCCGCGCCCCGAGGCCCGCGTCAGCGGCGTGACGGGCGCCCAGGTCGTGGACGAGCTGCTGCACAGCGTTCCCGTCCCATCGTAAGCCGTCAGGCGAGGGTCGATCATGAGCCGCAACTTCCGCATCTTCGCCCTGGCCGCCGTGGTCCTCTGGGCCGTCGGCGCCATGAATGACGCCCGCGTGATGTACGTGCTGGCGGGCGTCTGCGGTGCGGTCATGCTCGTCGCCTTTCTGCTGTCGCAGCTCGCCCTGACCCGTCTGCGCGTGCAGATGTCGCCGCCGGGCCGCAATGCCGTGGCCGGCGCTCCCATCAGGCCCGAGCTGCACGTGCGGTCCGTCGGCGGCATCACCGTCGGCTCCGCGGCCGTGGAGGCGACGCTGGAGAACCTGACGGTGGAGGGCGTCACGCTCCGCCGCCGGTTCCTCCTCCCACCCATGCCACCGCTCTCGGAACTGGACTTGGAGCTTGAGCTGGCCCCCCCACTGCGCGGACGGTACCGCCTCCGGCCTCCAGCCCTGATCGACACCGATCCCATCGGCATGTTCGAGCAGCGCCGCGAGCGGGGCGAGGCCCACGAGCTGGTGGTCTTCCCCCGCACCTACGACCTGCCGCCGGTGGCGGCCTGGGAGGCCGGCTACGGGCGCTACGCCTTCCGCGGGCGTGACGCCCGCCGGGACCAGGGCGAGTTCCGCGGCATCCGGGAGCACACCCCCGGCGATGACCTGCGCCATGTGCACTGGAAGGTCACCGCCCACGTGGGCGAGCTGGCAGTGAAGGAGTACGAGCCCATCCGCCACGACCTCATCTCGGTGCACCTCGACCTGCTGGCCGGCAACCACTACGGCCAGGGCGCGGTCAGCACGCTGGAGACAGCCATCTCCGCCGCGGCGTCGATCGCCCGCGCCGGACTCGCGGAGCAGCGGTCGGTGGCGGTCTTCGGGGAGGGGCTGCCGCAGGCGGTCAGCCGGTCCGGGTCCGGCCAGCCGCATCTTCACCGCATCATGGTGGCGCTGGCCGAGGCCCGGCTGGTGGAGGACGGTGCGTTCGCCGCGTCGCTGGCGTCACAGCTCCGCTCCGTGCCCCGCGGCGCCTCGGTCTTCGTCGTCACCACCGCCGTCGAGGAGCCGCTGGTGGAGGTCATCGCGGCCCGATCCGGCGCAGCCGGCTCCGTGACGCTGGTGGTGGTGCGTGGCGATCTTGAGGGCGCTCCCGAACGCTTCGCGGTGATCCCCCGCCGGACCGTCGAGTCCGCCAGGGCCGCCGGCATCCAGGTGGCCGTGCTCCGGTCCCCCGCCGACATTACCGAGGCCCTCGCCGCTGCCGCCACCGCGCGCCGCTCGGCCGTGGGGGCCTTCTGATGGCCTCGGTCGCCTCCCTCTCGGGCCGCGTCTGGGGCTTCCTGGAGCGCCACCGCTTCACTCCGGTGCCGCACAGGCCGCCGGCGGAGACCCCGGCCGAGCGCCGGCGCTGGCTGGCTCTGATGCTCGCCGGGTGGCTGACCATGTACGGGGCGCTGCTGGCCGCCACGGCCCTGGTCGCCAACGTACTCGTCATTGTGGAGCTGGCGGTGATCATCACGGCCGCCTTCCCGGTCGTGTGGCGATTGCACTTCTCGAGTCTCCCCCGCTTCTGGCCCAACTGGATTACCTTCATCGCCGCGGTTGCGCTGGGCATCGTGCACCTGAAGATGGGCTGGCTGAGCGGCGCGTCCGGCGTCTCCAGGCTGGTGCTCAGCTACCGCTTCCTGGTGGTGGCCTTCTACTGGGTGATGGCCTTCCGGGCCTTCGCCATGCGCTCCACGCGGGACCTCACTCAGACGGCGCTCCCGGCCTGCTCGGGGCTGCTGCTGGTGCTCCTGTCGGTGCCCACAACGACCGCCATAGCGGGGACGGTTGTGGTCATAGGCGGAACCCTGGGGATGCTGGCCGGCGAGCACGCCGCCGAGCGCCTCGAAGAGGTTGACGCTCGGGTGGCGTCGGATCGGATTCGAGGCGGACGGTGGCGGCCGACGGTCAACTCCTGGCTGGCCCTGATGCTTGCCGCGGCGGTCGCAGCGGTCATCATGGCCTCGGTCGCGGCCCGGCTGGAGCCCTCCAACCTGGCTGGTCGGTGGCTGCGCCGGCAGCTCGCCTGGCGGCTGGCGCGGCTGATGATCCGCGAGGGGCCGCCGCCGCACATGACCGAGCGGTCGCTGCAACTGGGCGGCCCCGCTCCGGAGCCGCGCGACCGCCTCATGCTGATCGTGAAGGCCGAGGGCCCGCTGAGGATGCGCACCGGCACCTACGACATCTACGAGGGCGACCGCTGGCGGCAGAGCCAGCGCCAGTGGCGGCGTCTGCGGCCGGAGGCGGGCGGTCGCTACCAGTTCCCGGCCGTCGAGGAGATGGGATTGTCACCGGCCGTCATCGATGAGCTGGACGTAGAGGTCACCAGCGCCTACGGCTTCCTGGGGACGCTGCCGGTGGCGTGGTGCCCCCGCTACCTGGAGGTAGACGTGCCCTCGATGCGCATCGACCGCTCCGGCATGGTCATGTTCACCGGCCACTTCATGCTCGGCGAGAAGTACAGGGGGGTTATCGCCTCACCCGCGGCGGTCATGGCGCCTCCCGGCGCCGAGCCTCCGAAACCCGTGGACATGCAATACGCCCTGCAGCTCCCGGACGGCCTCCCCGACCGTGTGCGCCGGCTCGCCCGGCGGATCGTGGCGGAGGACGGGGCGGAGGACCCGACCGGCATAGCACTCGCCATCACCAACTACGTGAAGGCCGAGTACGAGTACGACCTGGAGGCGCCGCCCCTGCCCGAGGGCAGGGACTACGTGGACCACTTCCTCTTCGAGAGCCGGACGGGCTACTGCAATCACTTCGCCTCCGCAGCCGCGGTCCTCCTCCGGACCCTAAGCGTGCCGACTCGCCTGGTAACCGGCTTCACGTCCGGCGAGTTCCGTCCCCAGCGCCAGGTCTACGAGATCCGCGATCAGGACGCCCATGCCTGGGTGGAGGTCTTCCTGTCGCGCGCCGGCTGGATCGACCTCGACCCCACGCCGGAGCCGGAGGAGCCGGAAGAGGAGGAGGGCGAGGCCGGGGGCGCCGCCTGGCAGATTCGCCAGGTGCTGGGCAGCGCCGGCGCATGGGCGGTCGCCCATAGGATCATCCTCCTGGCACTGGGCATCGGCCTGGTGGTGGTCGTGATCGCGCTGGGCGTCGGGGGACGCTGGTACCGGTGGAGAATCCGGCCGTTGCGACCGGGGGTCTCCGCTGAGGGGCGTATCCTCCACGCCTACCGCCAGGCATTGCGGTGGCTGGAGGGGGAGGGCCTGGCCCGGGAGCCGTCGGATGCGCCCTGGGAGTTCGCGCGGGACGTGACGGCGGCACGCCCGGCGGTGGCGCAGGACCTCTCGGTGCTCACCGAGAAGTACGTGGGCGCTCGATTCGCGGCGCGCGCGCCGGAGGACACTGATGCCGGCGCGGCGGAGCAGGCACTGCGGAGGCTGCGGGAGATCCTCTTCAGCCTCGCGGACGCCGAGGAGGCCTCGGACTGACCCCCGTCGGTAGCGCGAGAGGCCGCGGCGAAACCCGAGGCGCGAGCCACCGGGGCGTGATGCTGTCACTGCGCGCCACCGGCTTCGCCGCCCTTCTGGGCTGCCTGGCGTGTGCCGGCGCCCCGGCCGAGGGCGTCTCGCGGCTGGTCGAGTACCGGTCGCCCCTCGATGACTCCATCCAGGCCTACGGCGTCTACCTGCCGGGCTCGCCTCCGCCCTCGGAGCAGGGCTACCCCGCGGTGCTGCATGGCCACGGGTACGGGTGGCGCGTGAGCACCAGCTTCTCCGGCTTCCAGCGGCAGTGGGCGGACGAGCACGGCTGGGTGATGATCCATCTCAACGCCCGCGGGCCGAACTTCTACGAGGGCGTGGGCGACCTGGAGACGCTGCGCGTGGTGGACGACGCTGCGGCCCGCTTCGGCATCGACCGCGACCGCGTCTACATGACCGGCGGCTCGATGGGCGGCACCGGCGCCCTGCGGCACGGGCTCCGGCATCCGGACGTCTTCGCGGCCGTCATGGGCGTGGATGGCTGGACCGACTTCCGCCTCTGGCACCACCACTGGTACGCCCGCACGGACTATCGCGACCTCATCGAGGAGTTCCGCAGGCCGCTGCTGGAGGCGGCCTCCCCGCTGTACTGGGCTGAGCGAGGGAGGTGGGGCGCGGTCGGGCACATCGTCGATGGCAGCGACACCACGGTGCTTCCCGAGAACGGCCTGCGCCTGCGCCAGCGGCTCTGGGAGCTGTCGGCGAAGCAGCCGGGCGCCTACGACTACAGGCTGATCTTCAACCCGACCCTCGGCCACGGCGGCGGCACCGACTACCGCGCCATCTACGGCTTCTTCGTGGGCCGCCGCCGCATCCGGTGGCCGGCAGGCTTCACCGTCCAGAGCACCGTCCTCCCCCACGCGCAGCTCTACTGGGGCCGCATCGAGGACCTGCTGATCGACGGCCTCTCCGGCCAGCTCGAGGCCTACGCCGAGGGCGACGCCGTGGCCGTGCGTACCGAGAACCTGAGGGCCTTTACGCTGCACCTGGCGGCGAGTCCGTCAGCCGCCGAGGGGTGGGTGCGCGTCTACGCCGACGGCTTCCCCTGCTACGAGGGCTTTCCCGGAACCATCAGCCTGGAGGCCGACGTGGACGCTGCCGGGATGGTCATCGGATGGCACCGCCGCCCGCGGATGAACGCGCTGCGCAAGCATCCGGACCTCTGCGGGCCGGTGGGGCACGCCTTCCTGTCGCCCTTCGTGGTGGCCTGGGCAACCGCGGGAGGAGCCGACGAGGTCGCCCGCCACCGGCTGGAGGCGGAGCAGTTCGCCGAAAGCTGGAACGGCTTCATGGTCCACGCGGAGGCGGTCGAGGCGGTCCCGGAGGACGGCATCGACCCCGCCGACCTGGCCTCCCACACCATCGTGCTTTTCGGCAGCATCGACAGCAGCCGCCTGCTGCGCCGCGCCCACGCCGCACATCCCTTCCCGGTGGAGGTGCGCGATGACGGCGTCATCGTGCACGATCCCCAGCACGGAGACCGGCGATACCTCGGCGAGAAGTTCGGGGCGCTGATGTGCTACCCGAACCCCCTCACCGACTTCTCGACCTACCTCGTGATCGCGAACCGCCGCATGTACATGAAGCCCGATGGGGGCTCGCCCCAACTGCTGGGCTACGACCTGGAGAAGCTGCCCTGGGCCTATCCGGACTACCTCGTGTTCAACAACGATCAGTCGGAGCTGCCGTTTGTGCTGAACGTGAACAACAAGCCACCGGTGACCTGCTATGAGGCGGCGTACTTCGTGGAGGCCGGCTTCTTCGACGACGCTTGGCGCATCGACCGCGGCCACCAGCTCCGCCGCGTGCTCGTCCAGGAGCCCGAGCACCATCGCCTCATCCACGTGGCTGAGCTCACGCTCAGCGAGGCGAGCGGCCGCCCCGCGGCTCGAGTGCGGGTGACCGACGCCGGCGGCGCGCCGGTGCACACCGCCCGCGTGACGGGCAGATGGTGGGCCGACGGCGAGGCGGTGGCCTCGGCATCCACGGATGAGGACGGGCGGGCCCAGTTCGCCTGTCCGCCGGGCGTGGCGCCCGACGTCGCCGGCTTCCAGGTCGTCAATGTCATGGCCACGGGATGCACCTACGACTGGACCGCGGACGTGGGGCGCTGCCTGGCCGCCGGCTGGGGCTCGCCGCGACAGCTCGAATTGACGCTGGTGACTGACGAGCCGTCGGTCGCCCCTGAGGATGCCCTGAACCTGCGCCTGGCGGTCTCCAACGCCGCGGGGACGGCCCGCGAGGTGGAGGTGACGGTGGCGGCGCCCTCCGGAACGGTCATCCCGCGTTGGCGCCGGGTGAGCGTCGGTCCCCATGGGCGCGCGGACGCCGAGTTCACCTGGCGCCCGGAGGGCCGGCGGCCGGGGCCCGCCATGCTGCGGGCCGAGGCCACGGCGCGCGGCACTGTCCCCGCGCACGCCGCCCTGCCGATTGAGGTGGCGGTCCTCCCGGGGCCTCGCCTGCCGGTGGTCGTAACCGAAGTGTCGGCAGCGGACATAGAGTGGGGCAAGCCCTGGAAGGTCAGCGCCACGCTCCGCAGTTGGGGCTGCGAGGAGCCGGTCGAGGCCACGGTACACTGCGCCTTGCTGGAGGCCAGGGGGTTCCCGGCGGCGAAGAGTGTCCAGGTGCCGGCCGGGGAGGCCGTCACGGTGCAGTGGGCCGGTGAGGAGACCATCGGCAAGGGAGAGCACACCGTGCGGGTCAGCGTCGAGGGCGTTGCCGGCGCCACAGCCACGGATTCGTTCGCAGTACGATGACAGGAGCGGGGCCATGATCAGAAGGCTGCACGCACTGACGGCCGCGATCGCGGTGATCGGGTGGGCGACGGCGGAGGCGGCGCCGGAGGTGCATCAGGTCGCCGCGCCCATGCCCTCGGAGGTCGCGCTCTGCACGGAGACCTCCGATGCGCTCATCCGCCAGCACGTTACCGCCCAGATGCGCGAGGGCGAGAGCGTGCTGACCTTCTCGTGGTCCAGCGACAACCTGGACGCCGGCTCGGTGAGGCTGCGCGCCGCCGAGGGCCTCAGCCTCGGCGAGACCGTCCGCCCCTCCGGGGGCGGCAAGAGCCTCCGATGGACGGTCACGGCCCGCGACGCCGGGGAGTACCCCGTGACGGTGAGCTACCTGCTCAAGGGCATCTCCTGGAGCCCCAGCTACCGGATGACGTGGGCGCCCGGGGCCGAGGAGGCGCTGCTGCGGGGCTATGTGACGGTCACCAACGGCAGCGGCGTCAAGCTCGACCCCATCACGGCCGAGGTCGTGCTGGGGCGGCCGGGGATGGCCGTCGGCGAGCCCGCGCAGCCGACGTTCCCCATCATGGGCGTGGACGCGCTGCCGCAGGGCACTGCGGTGCGCGCCGGCTTCCTCCCGCCCGTGTCCCTGCGCGCGCGGCTCCTGCACCGCATCGACTCCGAGCAAGCCCCCGAGCGGGTCGAGCGCATCCTCGTGGTGGAGCCGCCGCAGTCGGGGGGCCTCGAGCGCGAGGCGCTGCCCAAGGGGCCTTTGAGCGTGGCCATCGAGGACGAGGAGGCCACCTGGGAGCTGGTTCGGGGGGAGCTAAGCTACGCCGCGGGGGAGTCCATGGAGGTGCCGCTGGGCGCCGAGCGCGACATCCTGGTCGAGCGCAGGCTGCTGGAGCGGTCGAAGGTGCGCCTGGAGTTCGACCGCCTCGGCCGCGTCTGCGGCTTCGACACCGTGGAGCGCTACGAGCTGCGGGTGAGCAATCACACGGACCGGAGGGCGCAGCTCGAGGTCGTCGAGACCGTCCTGGACACCTGGGACTTCGAGACCCAGGCTCTGTATGTGACCGAAGCGGGGCGTGTGGTGATGCGCCTGGAGGTGCCTGCCGCCGAGGAGAGCACGCTGCAGTTCACCCTCATCAAGCATTCCGGTACGCGCATCTGACCTGGCCTCTACGCACAACTCCACAGCTCTCCTGCGCTACGTACGCCCCAGTGCTGCCTCAGGCTGGGGCGTCTACGAGAGGCACGGTCGTTGCCTGTGGCGCATGGAGGGGCCGCTGCGAGCGTCCAATGCGAAGCGTTGGCGCGAGGAGTGAGGCCCGCAAGGGCCGAAGGTTCCACCCCGGCCCGGCCGTCTGCCGCTTCGCGGAATCAAACGAAATGGGCCGGGGTGGAACCTGTGAGGTCACTCGCTACGCTCCCGACCTCCCACCGCTCGCTTCGCTCGCGGCGGCCCCTCCACGCAACGACAGCAATCGAGACCGTTGTCGCTCGGAAGCGGCGCGCAAGATGCGCGGAAGGCACAGCCATGCAACGGTTTCCAGGCATCGTCCATCCTGCCGATCGCAAGGCCGCTACGCCATCTCGATCTCGACGTTGTCGGCCACCCCGCCGAGGATGGTGTAGTCCGTCCGGGCCTCCTGCAGGATGGAGCCGGGGATGAACTTGCTGACCGGCCCGTGCGCCACCAGCCGGGCGATGAAGCGCTGCCAGCTCATGGGCGTGGCCGGCCCGCACATCCCGTCCAGCCAGAAGCTGCGGTGCTTCGCGCCCATGATGTCGGCTGGGGCGATGGTCGCGGCCTTGGGCGGCACCCACGACCAGTCGCCGCCGAAGCTGTGCAGGGCGTTCTGCATGATGGTCATGGGGTGAAGCTCCACAATCTGGGCCTGGGCGGCCTTGTACTCCTCCATGGTGTCGTACCGGTGCCCCATGTGCGACTCCCAGAAGGCGATATGCCCGCACCACCCGATCCCCCCGTAGCAGCAGTCCGCGCCGCCGTAGTCGGCGATCATCTGCGAGTAGTCGTCGATGTTGTCGCTGTCGGGGAAGTGGATGTTCTCGTCCGGGGGCCGCAGGCTCTCGTCGATGCGGCCGAAGAGGTTCCCCCACATGGCGGTGGCGAAGGACCCCTCCCACTCGGCCGGGGCGGTGGTGCCGTCCTCGTCGGCGTACTCATCCATGTTGAAGGTCACCAGGTGGCTGCAGTCGATGCCCATCCGGTTGATCATCTCCGCCGCGATGGCGTACTGTGGTACCGGGCCCACGGGCAGAATCAGCACACACTCCCGGCCCTCGTCTCGGGCCTGGACGATACGCAGCACGATGTCCGTTGCGAACCGGCCGTAGAACTCTGCCGCATCCTCAACGACACTGATCTGGAAGTCCGGATTGGGGTGGTCGGTGATCTCCTCCTTGGTGATGGCCCGAACGCGCGCACACTCTGCCGCGTCCCTGAAATCGATGAACCTAGCCTGCTCCGGCATGAAAGCCATTGGTGTCCCTCCTTGATTGTGGTCTCAGCCGCGTCGGCCGTGCAATCCATCTGCCTGGCAGCGTAGGCGATTCTCGCTCCGCCGGCGAATGTCCTCCATCGACTGCCAGCCGCCGGCAGGAGGTCCGCAGGTGTTTCTGACCCATCGCGCTCAGGACGACAAGCTCATCCGCCGCCTGGACCCGTCATACTGGCACACCGGCTACGATGAGGTGCTGGCCGGGTGCCAGCTCCCTCTGCGGCCGCTGGGAGAGTTCATCGACCACATCACCTACGGGGCCATCGTCACGGGCCGCAGGCCCCAGATGACGCGCGGCGGCATCCCCATGATCGGCCAGGGAGCCCTCGGCACCAGCGGCGTTGACATGGCCGGCGCGGTGCACGTGGCCCGGGGCTCCCCCTGGGCCATCGAGAGGGCCATGGTGCGTCGCGGTGACCTCCTGATCGCGCGCTCCGGCGCGGGATCGCTGGAGCGCAACCGCCTGGCGGTCTATCACGCCGAGGAGCCAGCGGTCGTGGACTGCTTCGTGGACCTGGTGCGCCTCGGCGGCCTCGATCCTGACTACGTGGCCGCATTCCTGCGCACCCGCTTTGGATGGGCGCAGATCCACCGGCTGCTCAACGGCGTGGGGCCGGCGAACCTCAGCTTCGACGAGATCCGCTCGCTGCAGGTACCTCCCTGTCCGGCGCTGGAGCGCCAGGTCGCTGACCGGCACCTCGCGGAGGTCCTGCTGCTGCACCGGGCGCGGCTCTTCGATGAGGCCTCAGAGGCCGTCCGAGGGCTGGTGGCCGATCTCGAGGCGGCGCTGGCCGCGGGCCGCGACCGTCTGCGCCCCGCAGGCAGGTGACGTCGCCGGGGCTGCGAACTACTGCAGAAGCGTACTGCTGTCGCAGCGAACAGCCAGCGCATCGGGCCGTGGAACGGCCCGAGAAGAAGAGGGAGGAGCACCACATGGCAGTGAGGATCGGATTCGTCGGATGCGGCGGGATCGCGAACGCGCACATGCGCAACCTCGCCAAGATCGAGGACGCGGAGATGGTGGCCTTCAGCGACATCGTGGAGGAGAAGGCCGAGGCGGCCGCGGAGGAGTACGGCGGCCGGGCATTCGCTACCCATGAGGCGATGTACGACAGCGTGGAGATGGACGCCGTCTACATCTGCCTGCCGCCCTTCGCGCACGAGGATCAGGAGATCATGGCCGCGGAGGCGGGCATGGCGATCTTCGTTGAGAAGCCCATCGGGCTGAGCATGGCGAAGGTTCGGGAGATCGAGGCCGCCATCGAGCGCGCCGGCGTCATCAACTGCGTCGGCTACCACTGGCGCTATCACGACACAGCCAGGTGGGCGCAGGAGGCCCTGGAGGGCGAGACCATCGCCATGGTCCTGGGGTGGTGGATGGGCGGGCTGCCGGGGGTGGCGTGGTGGCGCGTGAAGGAGCAGTCCGGGGGCCAGATCGTGGAGCAGACCACGCACATCGTGGACATGGCCCGCTATCTGGCGGGCGACGTGGAGCGGGTGTACGCCGAGATGGCCCTGCGGGCGATGACGGACGTGGAGAACATCTCGGTGCCGGACGTGGGCACCGTCAACCTCCGCTTCGAGAGCGGTGCGGTGGGCAACATCACCAACTCCTGCGTGCCGCCGGGATGGCGCAACGGGCTGTGCATCATCGGTGACCGCAAGACGGTGGTCTTCGATCAGTCCAACTTCGAGCTGCGCACCCGGGCCGGCAGCGAGACCAAGACCTTCCAGCCCATCTCCGCACACTTCCGGGAGAGTGAGGCATTCGTGCAGGCCGTCGAGACCGGTGACCAGTCGCTCATCCTGTCGGACTACTCCGACGGCATCGAGTCCCTGGCCGTGAGCCTCGCCGCCAACCAGTCGGCCGACTCCGGCGAGCCAGTGATGCTCAGCGACCTGTAGCGGACGAGGAGAGCGAGATGGCGAGCGAGCAGGAGCTTCGCAAGGCCATCTGCGAGGTTGGCCAGCGCCTGTGGGCCCGCTCACAGGTGGCGGCCACCGACGGGAACATCAGCGCCCGGATGGCCGATGGCAACATCCTCTGCACCCCCACCGGCGTCTCCAAGGGCTTCATGGCGCCCGACCAGATCGTCATGATGACCCCCGATGGGCGAGTGATCGGTCCGGGGGAAGCGTCCTCGGAGGCCATGCTGCACCTGGTCTGCTACTGCGCCCGGCGCGACGTAGGGGCGGTCGTGCACGCTCATCCGCCCTACGCCACGGCCTTCGCGGCGCTGGGCCGGCCGCTGCCCACGCACTACATCACGGAGGTCGCGGTCACGCTCTGGGAGGTGCCCTGCGCGCGGTTCGCCCCGCCCGGCAGCCCGGAGGTGCCTGAGACCGCCCTGCCGATGCTGCAGCAGGCCGACGCCTTCCTGCTGCGCAACCATGGCGTCGTGGCGGTGGGCCGGGATATCTGGGAGGCGCACCACCGCATGGAGTGGGTGGAGCAGGGGGCGCAGGTGGCCGCGGTTATCCAGCAGCTCGGCGGCGCGGACGCTCTCTCGGCGGAGCGCCTCCGGGAGCTGCAGGCCATCCGCGATGAGCTGGGGCTGGGCGTCGATCCCGCCGACTACCGGCCCGAGGGCTGCATCGAGCGCATCTCGGCGGGCTGGGGCGGGCGTGACAAGGATCAGTGACTGCTCGGAGGACGCGGGCCGGGGTGGAACCTGCGCGGTCACTCGCTCCCGCTCCTGACCGCGCCCCGCTCGCTCGCGGCGGCCACTCCATGGTGGGCGCGGGCATCGTGGCGGGTGCGGCAAGGTAAGCGAATTCCCGGCACTGAACACGAGAGGTGACGCGCCGTGCCGACGACGCTGACCTTCATCGGAACCGCAAGCTGCACGCCGCCGGCGGACGATGACACCGCCTGCTTCCTGCTCAACGAGCATGTGCTGATCGACTGCGGCTGGTGCGCGGCCCTGTCGATGCTGCGGCGGTCCGAGCGAGACGCCACCGACCTCTCGCATGTGCTGATCACCCACTGCCACCACGACCACTACATGGGCCTGGCCGGCGTGCTGTTCTACCGGGCTATGCAGGCGTCGCGACTCGAGGACGCCGCCGAACTGGCCGTCGCCGGCCCGGCCGAGGACATCGAGCGCGTGGTGGACCTGGCCCTGGACTACCTGCAGGCCGACCGCTTCGCGTCCGTCAGCGCCCGGCCGCAGGTCCTGCCACTGCAGCCCGGCGAGAGTCTCCGCGTGGGCGAACTGGAGGTGCAGACGGCTCCCACCCGCCATCCGGTGCAGGGCCTCGCGTACCGGCTTTGCGACACGCAGACAGGGGCCACGATCGGCATCTCAGGCGATACCGCCTACCTCCCCGAACTGGCAGACTTCTTCCGGAGCGTGGACCTGCTGGTCATGGAGGGCTCGACCGGCCTCACCGATCCGGACCCGGATAGCAGCGCCGGTCACTCCAGCGCCCTCCAGTCCGCGCGCATCGCCGCCGACGCGGGGGCCGCCATGCTGGCGCTCGTGCACATCGGCGCTGGGGATCGCGAGGAGGTGCTCGCCGCGACCACAGAGATCTTCCCCGACACGCACATGCCTCAGCCCGGCGAGACGATAGTCCTGGAGGGGCGCAGGTGACGACCCGCGAGCGCTTCCTGGCGGTGGCGAGGTTCGAGGAGCCTGACTACGTCCCCTACTGGTGGGCGCCCGGCATCGGCATCGCCCATCGCGAGACCATCGCCCGGTGGCAGCACGAGGAGGGCTATCCCAGCGACTTCGAGTCCGTCGAAGAGTTCTGGGGGGTGGAGGGCTACCACCAGATCGGGCTGCACACCGGCTTCGTGCCGGCCTTCGAGGTGGAGCGCATCGACCTCGGCGACGGATACGTGCTGGTGCGCTGCTACAAGGCCGAGACGCGGGAGCTGGCCGACAACCCCGACCACTATATGATGCCCCAGTTCCAGAGCTACATGTTCGAGGACCGCCGCGACTGGGAGCTACAGATGCGGCCGCGCTGGGACCCGGCACACCCCGACCGCGGCCGGCCGCAGCTTCCTGACGAGCAGCCCGATGAGCCGCTGGCGGTGAGCTGCCCCAGCTACTGGGGGAGGCTGCGGAGCTGGTTCGGGATCGACCGTATCAGCTACCTGATGCACGACGACCCCGACCTGATCCACGAGATCAACCGCGCTCAGACCGACCTGTTCCTCGACCAGGCCCGGTGGGTGGCCGATCGCATCCAGATCGACGCCATCTGCGGCTGGGAGGACATGTGCTACCGCGGCGGGATGCTCATCTCACCGGAGGCCTTCGCCGAGTTCTGCGGTCCCTACTACCGCGAGGTGGCCAACTTCGCGCGCGAGGTCGGTGCCGCGGTGGTGGACATTGACTGCGACGGTGATGTCAGCGAGCTGGTGCATTGCCTGTGGGAGGCGGGCGTGAACATGTGCCACGCCTTCGAGCCGACCCACGGCGGCTCCGACATCCTGCAGATCCGCCGCGAGCTGCCGCGCTTCGTCATCTGCGGCGGGCTGGACAAGCACGCCATGGTCGATCCCACGGGCGAGACGGCCATCGCCGAGGTGGACGCCAAGGTGCCGCAGATGCTGGAGCACGGCGGCTACTTCCCCAGCGTGGACCACGGTCTGCCCCCGATCTGCCACTACGGGGCGCTGTGGAAGTTCATGGACCGCATCCGGAGGCACTGCGGCGCGCCTCCCGCGCCCTTCCAGGAGGTGGGCCCGCCCGGCTGAACGGAGGACGAGGCAACCAGTGCGACGAAATGCTGCTCACCACCGCACCGTTGGCAAGAAAGGGTGTAGAGCATGGAGTACCGCAATCTGGGCAAGTGGGGCGTGAAGCTCAGCACCATCGGCCTCGGCAGCTACCTGACCATCGGCATGCACGTCGATGACGAGACCGCCGCCGAGTGCGTGAAGGTGGCCTTCGACGGGGGCATCAACTGGATCGACACCGCCAATGCCTACAACCGGGGCCAGGCCGAGATCGCGCTCGGCAAGATCCTGCAGGACTATGATCGCGACGACTACGTGCTGGCCACCAAGGTCTGGGCGCCGATGGGCGAGGGGCCGAACGACAGCGGGCTCTCGGCCAAGCACGTCTTCGAGCAGTGCGACGCGTCCCTGCGGCGCCTGCAGACCGACTACATCGATCTGTATCAGTGCCACCGGCCCGACCCGGAGACGCCGCTGGAGGAGACCATCCGCATCATGGAGGACCTCGCCCGGCAGGGCAAGATCCTCTACTGGGGCACCAGCGAGTGGCCGGCGGAGCTGATCCAGGAGGCCGTGGACCTGGCGAAGATGATGAACTGCCGCCCGCCGGTCTCCAATCAGCCCCGCTACAGCCTCCTGTGGCGCGAGCCGGAGGAGGCGGTCTTCCCCACCTGCCTGCACAACGGCCTGGGCAACGTGGTGTTCTCGCCGCTGGCGCACGGCGTGCTGACCGCCAAGTACGAGCCCGGCGAGCCGCCACCGGAGGGCACGCGCGCGGCCGACGAGGCCCAGAATAAGATCCTGATGGACCTCTACTGGACCGACGAGATCCTGCGAAAGGCCAAGCGCCTGGAGGAGATGGCCGGCGACCTGGGTCTGACCGCCGCGCAGCTCGCCATGGCCTGGTGCCTGCGGCATCCGGCCCTGACGTCGGTCATCAGCGGCGTCACCAAGGTGAGCCAGCTCGAGGACAACATCCAGGCCGCCGACGCCGACGTGCCCGATGACGTCTACGAGGCCCTGTGCGAGCTGTTCCCGGGCCCCGAGGAGTCCAGCGCACCGTGAGGGACTGATGATGAGCCTGCGCATCGCCTACATCGGCGCCGGCAGCTTCAGCAGCCGGTTCATCTTCCCGCAGCTTGGCCGCCATGACGTTCAGCTCGCGGCCGTCTGCGACCTGGTGGAGGAGAGGGCCCGGCGAGCGGCGGACCGCCACGGCTTCGAGAGCGTCTACGTGGACTTCCGCGAGATGCTGCAGCGCGAGGGGCCCGACGCTGTCTTCTGCGTCGGGCCGCCGCAGATGCAGTGCGAGGTGGGCCTGGACGTGCTCCGCGCTGGCTTCCCACTCTACGTGCAGAAGCCGGCGGCCTCGTCATCCCCGCCGGTGCGGGAGATGGCCGAGGCGGCGCATGAGGCCGGCGTGGTCTGCCACGTCGGCTTCAACCTCCGGTCCGCCCCTGCGGTTCGGCGGACCCGCGAGATCCTGACGGCCGACGAGTTCGGGGCGCCGACGCTCATGGTCTTCCGCTACGGGCTGATGGCCGGGAGGACGTGGAGCAGCGCAATCACTGACCAGAACGTGCATGCGGTGGACACCATTCTGCATCTGCTGGGCGACTGGAAAAGCGTGCAGGCTACGCCGCTGGCCCAGGAGGGCGTTCGCGGCTACGTGGCGGCCATCACCCTCGCCAGCGGCGCGCTGGCGTCGCTGAACGTCACGTCGGAGATGGACTCAGGCGATGAGTTCATCTACTTCGAGATCACCGGCCGGGCCGGCCACACCGTCTTCTCCCACGACGGCGACCTGCGCTACCATCGACCGGAGGCCGACGACATCTGCATGCAGATGGGCACGTGGAATCCCCAGCGGCTGATCGACTGGTGGGGCTACCACGACGACGTCGCCAACTTCCTCGCGGCGGTGCGCGGTGAGGAGCAGGACATCGCGCCTGTCGAGGACACCGTTCGCACCATGGAGCTGTGCGAGGCCATCCTCCATCGGCTCCGCGAAGAGGGTGCTCCGCAGTGAGCTTCTCGGCCATCATCCACGCCATGACCTACGAGGGCCGCGACACCATGTCGCTGCCGGCGGCGCTGCAGGTGCTGCGCGACGCCGGCTTCGAGGGCGTCATGCTCATGTCCATCCCCGGCCGCCCGGCGCTCACGGCGCAAGAGACGCCCGAGGCCTGCCTGCTGGACCTCGCACAGTCGGATCTGGACCTGGTGAAGTCCATCGCGGATGAGGCCGGCATGGAGATCGTGGGCCTCTACGGCTCAGGCGTCGATCCGACCTCCGAGGCCGCGTTCGACGAGAGCGTGACGCACCTCCGCGACGCCTGCCGGGCGGCCGAGGGCCTCGGCTGCCGGCATGTGGGGCATTCGGGCGGCCGCGCCGAGGCGGCCGGGCTGACCCCCGAGGAGAAGCTGGAGCAGATCCGCCGGCTGGCGCGGATCGTGGACGCCGTGGCAGGGGAGTTCGGCGACATGCTCTTTGCCGTCGATGCGCACTACCACGGCGTCATCGAGAGCGTGGCCGACTGCGAGCGCTACCTGGAGGAGCTGTCCTCCGAGCGTGCCGGCATCCTGCTCAACACGGGCCACATGACCACCTGCGAGCAGCCGGGCTGGGAGCTGCTGGAGCGCCATCCCGGCCGCGTGCCGGTCATCGGCTGGAAGGACCACCGGCCGGACCCCGACGGTCAGCGCCCCTTCCTGTCGGTGCAGCTCGGCACCGGCGACGCCCCGCTGCAACGGTACGTGGAGGCCGCCAGGGGACAGCAGGTAGATCGCGTGCACGTCATCAACGTGGAGCACGCCCCGATGGAGCGCACACAGGCCGCCCTGCACCACAGCCTCCGGCACCTCCAGCGGCTGTGGCAGGGCGCGGGGTAGCGTCCCGCCCCACGACGCCCCAGCGCGGGAGGAATTCGGAGGAGGGCACCCGGGCCGCCTGCCGCTCTACCACAACCGCCCTTGCCGCCCTCGAATCAACGGAGACCTGGGAGTTCGCGCACATCCAGCGATCCTGAGCAGCGTCACTCGCGATCGTTAGCCGTTCCGTGCGACGGACACTCCTGTCCGTCGGCCGTTGAAAGCCCCGCACGTACGAAACGGCGCACGGGCAGGAGTGCCCATGCCACGGAACGGATCGCGGCCTGACCCCATTCGTGGCGGGTTCACGCGCGACGCCGTTGTGTCCTCTCCCCCGCCATTCAGTCCAGCGGCACGGCATCCAGGCTCCACCGCACCACGCCCATGTGATAGCGCTGGTGCCACGGCGAGCAGTTGGAGTAGTAGCAGGTGACGATCTCGTCGTCATCGACCTGCACGCTGGAGGGGTAGCCCAGGTCGCCCTCCAGCAGCCCGCCCACGATCACGAAGGGCGCGGACCAGGTCTCACCCGCATCGTCACTGATGCGACCGCAGACGCCGCGGAAGCGCGGGATGCGGCTCCCGTAGCTGGCCAGGACGCGCCCGTCGCCCAGCTCCAGCAGGTGCCCGGGGTGCTGGCCGGGGAGCCCCAGGTGGTGGCTCGGCTGCCAGGTGCGCCCCCTGTCCTCGGAGACGAACAGGCGCACGTTCGCGGGCAGGACCACGCCGGGCTCGTCGGTGCGCACGCCCCAGGTGCGGCACAGCGCCAGCCAGCGCCCGGAGCTGTGCACCAGGATGTCGGTCTCGTTGTAGTTGCCCTCGCCGATGATGGAGCCGTCGCCCCAGGTGCGGCCGCCGTCGGCGCTGCGCAGCAGGACGCTGTGGCGCCGGCTGTCGGTCTCCCAGTCGGCGGACCCGTAGCAGCTCACCACGACCTCGTCGCCGGCAGGGCAGACGTCGCCGAAGGGGATCAGCGTGGGCGCATCCTGGAAGCCGGGAAGCTCGCCGGCGGCCGGCGCCACCTCGCCCACCTGCTCCCAGGTGTGCCCCTCGTCGGTGGAGATGCAGACCCAGGGCTTGAGGACATGGCCGCGGCCGCCGCGCTCCTCCCCCTGCAGGCTCCAGCCGCTCACCAGCGCCACCAGGTGGCCCTGGGCGTTGAGGCCCGCCGCCACGTTCATGCGCACCGTCGGCGGCTCGTGCTCGGTGACCTCGCTGCGCAGCGCCCAGGTGTAGCCGCCGTCGGCGCTGACCCACAGCTCCGGATCGCCCTCGTGCCAGCCATGGCTGGGGTGGCTGTAGATAACCGCCCCGATCTCCCCGTTCGGCATGGGCGTCAGGTTCGGCCAGGCGCAGTGCTCGAGCGCAGTCACGACGTGATACGCCCCGTCCGGAAGCTGGATGTGATAGCCCATCATAGGACCTCCCCGCGAGGAGTTACTGCGTGCTGGATGTGCCCAACGCCCGCAGGTTCGTCACTGCCGAGGCCATGTCCTCTTCTGCGCAAAGAGGGCCGCACGTGTGTCAGGCCGTTCGAGGAGGTAGCCGCCATGGCCGCTGACGAACGCCTTCATCGACCACGTAGTCAACAAGAAGGCCGACGTCATCCGCATCTACCTGCCGCCGGACGCCAACACGCTGCTGTCGGTGGCCGACCACTGCCTGCGCAGCCGCGAGTACGTCAACGTCATCGTGGCCGGCAAGCAGGAGCAGCCGCAGTGGCTGGACATGGACATGGCGGTCAAGCACTGCACCGCCGGCGTGGGGAGCTGGGGCTGGGTCAGCAGCGATCAGGACGGGGCGGCCGACGTGGTGATGGCCTGCGCGGGGACGTCCCGGCCATCGCGAGTCGTTGGCGGGAGGCGTGAGGTGCTGCGTGCGGCGCGCGAGGTTTCACCGCAGCCACCGCGCGCGTCTCTGGCCACGCCACGGCCGTTGCTGTCGCGGCCGCGCGCGTTCGGTTCGCCATGACTCATGCCATGGGGCGGCCCTCGATGTGCCCGGGGATCTCCTCCTCCAGCAGCGCCAGCGCGGTTGGGGCGCCGTCCTCCACGCGCGGGGTGCCGTCCGCGAACTGCCTGCCGCGGATCAGCCAGAAGGCGTCGTCGAAGGTGTGCATACCGGTGATGGGGCTGGAGGTGAACAGCTCCTCGCCGCCCAGCGCGCTCTTGAGATCGTAGCCGTCGCGGGGGATCGCCAGCAGGTCCGGCGCCTGCTCCAGCGCCGCCCCCGAGAACAGCTTCTCCCGCGGCTGCACGCTCTGCAGCACCGGCTGGCCTGAGTCCGGGTCGGTCAGCTCCATCAGCTCCGCTGCCACCTCCGCCCGCAAGGCGTCATACTCCTCACCCGGCTCGACGCTGCCCTGCGGCTCGCGGCCGCGAAGGTTGACGTAGATGCGCCCCGGGGTCATCGAGAAGACGCGCGTCCGCTCATCCACGTCGCCAATGCCGGCCTCCTCCGACACCGGGACGCTCAGGTAGCCGCGCTCCCGCAGCCACACGTCGAGGTTGATCTCGTGAACCGTGCGCGTGAAGCCGTGGTCGCTGAGCAGCAGCAACTCCGCGTCGTCGCCCGCCGCCTCCGCGATCTGCGCCACCGCGGCGTCCACCTTGGAGTAGTACTCGACGAAGCGCGGGGCGTACTGGGGGTCTTTGTCATCCCACTTGGCCCACAGGAAGTGGTTGATGCGATCGGTCCCCATGATGTGCACCATCGCCAGGGACCACCGCTCACGCGAGAGCAGCTCCGTGGCCCCGGCGACCCGCCCAGCGAGGGTGGCGTCGAGGTCCTCCAGCAGCAGGTCCAGGGACTGCCGGGCCTGCCAGGGGTCGATGTCGATGCGGTAGCCGAGGCGCTCCAGCCGAGTGGCGAGCTCCGGCGGGTGGGTGGCGCCCTCCAGCTTCGGCGCCAGGAAGCCGCCCACCAGGAGGCCGTTGACCTCCGGTGGCGGAGAGGTGACCGGCACGTTCATGATGATGACGCGGTGGTCGCGCTCACCCACCATCCGCCACAGTTGCGGCGACTTCACGTGGGGCGCGCCGGTGATGTACTGCTGGTAGGAGCCGGGCCGGCGATCCACGAAGCCGAAGACGCCGTGGACGCCGGGGTTCACGCCGGTGACGAAGGACGTCCACGCCGCGCAGGAGACGGTCGGCTGCGTGGAGCGAGCGGGGCGGAGGTCGCCGCACCCCGCCATCTGGGCCAGCGTGGGCATCTCACCGGCCTCCATCAGCTCCGTGAGCAGGGAGTGGGGGACGCCGTCGAGGCCGATGATGACCAGCTTCCGCTGCGGTCCGCGCCTGAACCAGCGAAGCATGTCACTCGCTCGCCTGCCTCATGGCCGGCTCCAGGGACAGATGGCCCAGCTCCGCCAGCGCGGCCATCACGGCGTCGGTGCACTCCTCGATGGTGGACTCGGAGGTCGTCACGTGCACCTCCGGGGCCTCCGGCGCCTCGTAGGGCTGGTGCAGGCCGGCGATGTCGCTGACCTCGCCGCGCGCGGCGCGGGCGTAGAGGCCCTTGGGATCGCGCTGCTGGCACACCTCCAGCGGGCACTCCACGTAGACCTCCACGAACCTGTCGCACCACTGGCGGCCGCGGGCCCGGTAGCGGCGCTTGGGGGCCACCGCCGCGATCATCACGTTCGCCCCGTACCCCGCCAGCTTCTGCGCGAACCACGCCAGGCGCTTGGTGTTCTCGTCGCGGGCCTCCTCCGTGTAGCCCAGGTTGGGGCTGAGGTTGGCCCGCACCTCGTCGGCGTCGAGGTTCTCGACCGGCAGGCCCATGGCCTCCAGCCGCTCCTGCACCGCCGTGGCCAGCGTGGACTTGCCAGAGGCCGGAATGCCCGTGAACCAGATGACGACTCCGCTCTGCATGATGCTCTCCTCGTCCGCCCGGATTCGGCTACGACACGAACGGCTGGTCAAACTGCTCGATGACCTCGAAGACCTCCGCCCGCATGACCTCCGGCCGCGGCGGTGTGCCCTCGCTGATCATCGCCCGTATCTCGGTCCCGCTGAACGACAGGCGCGCCTCGCCCTCATGGGGGCAGGTACGGCTGGAGGCGACCCTGCCGCAGGTGCGGCAGTACCAGAAGTCCCCGCGGATGGTGATGGGCTGGATCTCCAGCTCATCGGCCATGGCCTCGAACTTCTCAATGGCCTCCTCTTCGCCGTAGTAGTCCCCCACGCCGGCGTGGTCGCGGCCGATGATGATGTGTGTGCAGCCGTAGTTCTTGCGCATGATCCCGTGCAGGATGGCCTCCCTGGGGCCGGCGTAGCGCATCTCGGTGGGGAGGATGTTCAACAGCACGTGGTCGGGGTGGAAGTAGCTCGCGATCAGCGCCTGGTAGGCCGCGATGATGACCTCGTCCTGGTAGTCACCCGTCTTCTTCTTCCCGATGACCGGCTGGATCATGAGGCCGTCAACCAGCCCCAGCACGGTCTTCTGCAGCTCCTCGTGGCCCACGTGCGGCACGTTCCGGGTCTGGAAGGCACAGACGGTCCGCCACCGGCGATCGGCGAACAGCTCCCGGGTCTCCGCCGGGAAGAGGTTCACCTCGGCAAAGGGGCCGCGACCGTTGTGCAGCAGCTCCACCGTGCCGCCCACCATATAGTCGCCGCGAGCGTGGTAGCCCGCCACGCCGGGGTGTGCCATGTCGTCGGTCCCGAACACCGCCGCCGCCGCGGCGGACTTATCCCACTCGAAGACCTCCTGCACCGTCATGAGGGCCACCGGCGTGTCCGGGTCGGCCTCGCTCACCAGGGCGACCTCACCGCCCCCCTGCACCTGATCCGGATCATCGACTGTGAGGAAGATGGGGATGGGGAAGATGGTGCCGTCCGGCAGACGCTCGTCGTTGACGATCCCGAGGAACTGCTCCCGTGTCACGAAGCCCTGCAGGGGGCTGAAGACTCCGCGCGCCAGGTTGCGGACATCACTGATGGCCTCCTCCGGCACCACCAGCGTCGGCAACTCCGCCGCCCTGGCGCGCGCCTCCTCCAGGGCCTCCCCCTCCAGCACGCTGTTGACGAGCTCTCCACCGTGCGGTGCGATCATGGTGCGTGTGCTTCCTCCCTCAATCAATGGCCGTCAGCCCCGCGACGTGACACTCCTATGAGAGTGCCCATCAGGTTACACTATTATAGGAGTGTCGTCAAGGGCAATGGCAGAGTCCCTCGGCATCATCTGTAGCCTCGGCCCCGCCACATGGCGGACTCCTTTCGAACGAACATTCGCTCGGGCTTGACTCTCGTCGGCGGCCCACGTATACTACGAACCGATGTTCGGCGGAAGGAGCGAGACCAATGCACCATCTGCTGACACACATAACCGGCCTCGACATGGCGCTGGCAATGCTGCTGCTGGTCCTCTATCTCTCGCAGGGACGGGCGTCGCGGGTCCCGGCCGCCGGAGGCGCCGAAGGTGATAGCCAGCAGGAGCCGTCGCCGCCCACGGAACAGTGAGCGCGCCCTTCCGGAGATCGCAAGCGATCTCACCCGCCCGGCTATTGTCGTTTTACCGTCGCCCAGCCGTACGGCCCTGCATTAGCCACATCCTGGCCGAGGCCTGTGACGGAGGCGGGGCTCAGGCCTGTTGTTGCACTGAGAGGCCGCCCCAGCGTAGCGAGGGTGCCGCGTGCGCAGCCGTCTTGCGCAGGCGGCGGCTTCTATCCCGGCGGTCTGCCGCTCGCCGTCAGCAACGACATTGCGAACCGCTTTGCCGCGCAGTGCGGCCGAGGGACTCGCGCGAGCGCGCCGGGTGTGGGTAATGCATGGCGTCAAGAGGAGGCGGACTTGCTTGCCCGCCCGCGCCGTTGCCGTCCAGCAGGTACGTAGTGCATAGCCAAATCAAAGGCCCCCGGGAGTCCGGGGGCCTGTTCGGTCTACGTGCTGCGCCGCTCACTCGTGGGTCCAGATGTGGATGCGGACACACTTCATATCGTGGAAGGTGAACTCCACGTTATTGTGCTCGGTGTAGCGCAGGATGGAGTCGCGGGAGAACTCGCGCACCGTGCCGCCGAACGTAACGCTGACCGGCCCGCCGCCCGTCCCCACTTCGCCCTGCCCCTGCGAGAAGTAGGTCAGGGTCTCGTCCGGCCAGCCGTAACGGTAGATCACATGCTTGTAGGTGTCGCCGAGCTTCACGTACTGATGTGGCTGCCACAGGCTGGTGCGGGCGAAGTCACACTCCTCGCCGGCAATGGCAATGGAGTTGATGTAGCCGTCGCGATCCAGCACGAAGCCCAGCACCACGCCTCGCACGCGATACAGCCACTGGATCTCGTTCGAGCCCAGGTCCACCCACACCGGGAGGGCCCACGTGGGGTAGGCGCCGCGCTGGACCCCGGCGCCCGCGGCTGCAGCGCCGACCGCCGGCCCGGCACCGGGCGCGCCCATCTCGGCTCCCGGGAACTCGCCGGGCCCCATCATCCCGGCCTCCGGGGCCATGCCGGCCTCAGGTCCGGCCGGCATCGCGCCCATACCCGGCTCCATACCCATGCCGGGGCCCATCCCGGGGCCCATCCCTGGCATCTCAGCGCCCATGGCCGCTCCAGGCATCTCAGCGCCCATGCCCATTCCGGCGCCCATGCCGGCGCCGGCCCCCCCACCGGCGAAGGCCTGGCCCTGGCCGGTGGCGATGCCCATGGGCTGCCCGTAGATGTCCAGCAGGTTCACGGCGTGCTGGCCGAGACGGATGCCCGCAAGCTGCACCTCGCGCGCGTCCGCAACGCCCACCACCAGAAGACAGCACAGCACGGAGACGATGACTGCAAACCCAGTGCGATAGTTGCGGTGAATCTGCATCTCGCACCTCACCTTTCGATGCGCCCGGCCGGATCCGATGCAGCCTCCGGCGCAGTATATCACAACCGCACCCCGCGCTCAAGCTGCGGCCGACACAACACTGCGCCGGCGATCACGATGCTCCGGCCGGGAGCAGTCCACGACTCACTCGCTCTCGGCCCTGTCCTTGATGGCCTCGAGCATGTTATCACAGTTCTCCTGAACCTTGCGGTGCAGGAGCTTCTTGATCAGCGGACCGATCAGCGGGACATCGTACTCGTATTCCACGGTGAGGTTCGCCACCGTCCCGCCGTCAACCTCCTCGAAGAGCCAGATGCCGCTGTAGGCGGTGAAGTCGCCCTCCAGCATGCAGAAGCGACAGCTCCGCTCCTCGGCGTCCCAGAGGTCCTCCTCGGTCCACTCGATGGTGCGATTGAACTCCTTGATCAGCCCCACCCAGCGGCTCACCTGCCGCTCCGGGGTCTGCTCCAGGATCTCCACCTCAACCACGTCATCCATGAACTCCGGGAAGGCCTCGATGTCGCGGGCGATCTCATACACGCGGTCAACGGAAGCGTCGATCTGCACCATGCTCTCAACTGTTGCCATGTCTCGATGTCTGCATCCTTCCTGTGCGTGTCGCTGCATCCGGCGCCAGGACGGTCCCGCGCGATGGGCCGCAGCGCAGCCACTGCCGGAAGCTGTGGCGCTCGAACTGCTGATACTGCTGCATGATCTCCGCCGCGTCGGGGACCGTCGGCAGGGCCCGCCCGAGCGGGCACGGCAGCCACGGCACTATCCCGAAGAGGCGACAGATCAGCGGTCGCACCGGGTAGATGACACAGTGCGGCCCATCCGGCTCGCTGAACTCGCACGGCACCACCATCTGCGCGTTGGTCCGAGCGGCGGGGAAGTACATCCCGCCACCGAGGTAGTCGCCAATGGCCTCGAACTCGGTCCGCGTGATGCGAAGATTGCCCACACAGCGCGAGGCGCAGCCGTGGCAGCCCTCACAATCGGCCGTGGGCAGCCTGGCGAAGGTCTGGCGCAAGAACTGCGCCTCCTTCACGCCTCCCCACCGTCCCCGTCGTCTTCCACGTACCCCCGAATGCGACGTTCCAGGCGCGACCGCGCCATGCGTATGATGTGTCCGCAGCCGGTGCACCGGAGCTTGATGTCCATGCCCAGCCGCATGACCTCCCAGGCATTGGCCCCACAGGGATGGGGCTTCTTCAGGCGCACCACGTCCCCCTCCCGCAGCCGGTGATCTCTCATCGGTCCGCCGCGCCCTCCGGCGGCGCCTCGCGCAGGGGGATGTGCAGGCGGAAGATGGATCCCTCCCCCCAGGTGCTCTCCACCGTGATGTCTCCCCCATGCGCCTCAATGATGTGCTTGCAGATGTAGAGTCCCACGCCGGTGCCGCTCACCCGCCCGTAGGTGGAGTCGTGGATCCGCTGGAAGCTCTTGAAGAGCTTGGGAAGGTCCTCCTCCCGGATCCCCACTCCCTCGTCCTCCACCTCAATCATCACCCGCTCATCGCGCAGCAGGGCCCGGACCGTGACATCGCCGCCGTCCGGTGAGTATTTGACCGCGTTGTCAATGAGGTTGATGAGGACTGCCTCCAGCTTCTCACGGTCGGCCCAGAAGGCCGGCAGGTCCTCATCCACCTCAGCGTGCAGGTGGTGCTCCGAGCCCATGCCGCGGATCAAGGACATCACCTCCCCGATCAGCCCCCGAAGGTCAGTCACCTCTTCCCAGTTGAGCTCCAGCGGGTGCCCGGCCTCGATCCGGGACAGGTCCAGGAAGCCCTGCACCAGGTGCTGCATCCGGCGCCCCTGTCGGGAGGCGATCTCCAGCAGCCTTCCGGTGCGGGGGTCCTCCACGTCCAGGCGGTCGTGCAGCAGGCGGCAAGCCCCCTGCAGCGACGAGATGGGGTTCTTCAGCTCGTGGGAGACGAACGAGATGAGGTCGGTCTTCATGCGGTCCAGCTCTTTGAGGTGCGTGATGTCGCTGAACACCGCGCACTTGCCCACCTCCGCCTGACCGGGCTGCTCGATAAGCGCGATCTGGGCCCGCACCACCAGCGGCTGAGCCCCGTCGAGGGTGATCTCCGTCTCGTAGGAGCCACCGTGCGGCGACAGGGGCATGCCGAAGAGCCTGGCCAGCTCAGGATGATCGAAGACGGTGACCGCCTGCCGACCGCGAGCCTCGCTCTCCTTGATGCCGAAGATGCGCTCCGCAGCGTTGTTGAAGATCACCACTTGGTCGGCCTCGTCGGTGGCCACCACCGCATCACCCATCTCGTCCACCAGAGTGGCGATGCGCGCCATCTCGAACTGCAGGCGCTCGTTGGCCTGCCGCAGCTCCTCGTTGGCCAGGTCCACCTTCTCCGACAGCGCCCGATACAGACGCGCGTTCTCCAGGAACAGCGCCGACTGGTGGGCGATCACCTGCAGAAGCTGGATGTCGTAGTCGCCGAACCTCCCGCCCCGCTTGTTGATGACCTCGATCACGCCCAGGACCTCGTCCCGCAGCACCATGGGCACGCAGGCGATGGACTCGGTCTCGTAGTCGATGGCGTAGGCCACATCCCGGCTCCAGCGCTCATCGCCTGTCACGTCGTCGGCCACGATGGGCTCGCGGGTAGCTGCTGCCGTCCCGGCCAGGCCCTCGCCAACGCGGAGGCGGATGTCCTTGAGCATGTGCCCCTTCTCGCCCAGCGCCACCTCAAACCGCAGCGTCTCACCGTCCGGCTCCATGAGAAGCAGCGAGCAGGCCTCGGCGTTGATCTCGCTCTCCGCCCAGCGGAGGATCTCCACGAGAAGCTGCTCGTCGTCCAGGCTGGAGTTCACCAGGCGGCCGATGCCGGCGATGGCCTGCAGCCGCGACTGCAGCCGCCCCTCCGCCTCTGTCCGGTGGCGCTCGGCCTCCGCGGCAGAAGTGACCGTGAGAGTCCCGCCCGTCAGGGCCACGGCCAGCAAGGCCGGGACGACCGCCACGTAGACGCCCACCATGAACAGCGCTAGACCCGCGACCGCCGTAACGCCCAGCAGTATCAGGGTCATGAACACCCCGCCCAGCGGCGACGCCCGGGCCGTCATCCATCCCGCGCACAGCACCAGCACCAGCGTGGCCACCCACACCAGCCAGGCCGGCGCCCGCCGGAGCATGGTGGCCGCCGCCAGATTCTCCGTCACGGTGGCGGCGATCTCAACGCCCGGCATCAGCGGCGAGGTCGGCGTGCGCAGCATGGATGTCACGCCCGCCAGGTCGTTGCCTACCAGCACGATCCTCCCCTCGACAACGCTGCGAAGGTTCGCCAGAGGCATCTCGGTCGCGGAGTGGTAGGGAAGGCGCGGGAACTGACGGTACTTGCCCACGTAGTTGATCAGGATCTCCGCCTGGGGATCGACGGCGTAGCTCCGGGGGCCCACGCGAACCTCGCCCTCGGCCATCTCGGCGGCGCCGGGTGGGAGCCCCTCCAGCACCCGCACCAGCTCCAGCCAGAATGACGGGTAGATGGTGCTCCCCCAGGAGGCCGCCAGAGGCGCCTCGATGGTGGAGCCGTCGAGGTCGGGGTAGATGTTCGTGGTGCCCAGCCCCGCGGCCGCCTCGCACAGAGTCCTGGAGGGCACCGCCAGATGGCCCGGCCGGAGGTGCGCGGGCCTGGGTAGCCTCCCCGGCCCCAGCGCGAAGCGGTTCGCGGCGTCTGATGGCGGCGCCGCGGAGGCCGTCTCCCGGATGACCATGGGCAGCACCACCCCCCCATGCGCCTTCATCGCCGCCGCCAGCATCCGATCCTCGCCCGGTCTCAGCGGGGGGATGACCCCCCCGGCCAGCGCCGGCAGGTCCAGGCCGATGACGGCAGCGCCGGCCTGATCCAGCCGCGCCACCACTCCCGCCAGGCCCTGCCGCGACCATGGCAGAGCGCCCTCCCCGGCGAAAATGCTGCCCTCCTCAAACGGGATCAGCACGACCTCCGCGGCGGGATCGCGGGGGCCACGGAGCTCGTAGCGCACGCCCAGGAGCGTGTTCTCCAGGCCCTGAAGTCGCCCCAGGCCATCCAACAGCAGCACGAGCAGGAAGAGGCTCAGCCCTACGGCCAGGCCAAGGCGCTCCGGCACACTGCGGTCGAGCAGACGCCCCATGAGAGTCGCTTCTCCGCGAAATCCCAGTGATGCCGACAGTGAAGTATTCGCCGCCGCCGCCGCTCCCCCCTTCGGTGCCGGCAGGTGTGCGGCCGGTGAGGACGGAATGATAGGGCTCCCGCCCCTGGGCATGGACCCGAGAGATCCGAATGGGGAGTGAGCGCGCTGGCGTTGGATACCCCCTCCAGCACCGATGAGCAGGTGGTTGCGGAGGCCGAGGAGCGGGCGGGGCTCTCCGGGGTCACCGCCCGCGCCGTCATCGTGGGCCTCATCATGGTGGTCTTCTTCACCGTGGTGGGCTGCTTCGGGGTCTTCCTCCGCTACGAGATCATCGGCACCGGCTACCTCCCGCGCGGCGCCGTGTGCATCCTCCTCGCCCTGATCGGCGCCAACGCCGCCATGCGGCTGATCGGCCGCGTCACGAGGCGACTGCGGCTCAATGCTCGGGAGTTGCTGCTGGTCTTCCTGATGCTCCTGGTGGTGGGAGCCATCGCCGGCCAGGAGTTCGCCCAGCACGTCTACCTGAACCTGCTGGGCATCGTGTACTACGCCACGCCCGACATCGCGCCGCCGGAGCTGTATCTCGAGGACCTCAACCCCATGCTCGTGCCTGACACCGCCCCGGAGGCCGCGGCCGTCCGCTGGGCCTACGAGGGCCTTCCGCCGGGCCGGAGCGTCCCCTGGCGGGCCTGGGTGACCCCGCTGCTGGTGTGGACGCCGTTCTTCTTCGCCATCTACTGGATGGTCCTGTGCTTCATGACCGCCCTGGCGCATCGGTGGGAGCGGGAGGAGCGTCTGCTGTACCCGCTGGTGCAGGTGCCGGTGGAGGTGGTGGAGGGGGAGCCGAGCGGCGCCGCGGAGCTGATGCACAGCCCCCTGATGTGGATCGCCTTCGCCTCCGCGTGCATCCTCTACTCCATCAAGGGCCTGCACGCCTACTGGCCGGCCATCCCCGACATCCAGTTGCAGGAAACCATCCGCACCACCCTCGGCGGCCCGTGGTCGGCCTTCAACAACATCCCCAGGCACCTCTACCCCGAGATGGTCGGCATCGCCTACCTTCTCACCGCCGAGGTGGGCTTCTCGCTGTGGTTCTTCTGGTGGTTCCAGCGAATCCAGCAGTTCGTGCGCATCGCTGTGGGCGTGGATGTGGGCCACTACCAGTTCTTCGAGTTCCAGACCATCGGGGGCTATGCGGTTCTGGCCGGGGCCCTGCTGTGGTCGGCCCGCGACCACCTCCGCAAGGCCGTGGGCGTCGCCTTCGGCACGGTCCGCCGCAGGCCGGAGGCGGCTGACGCGGATGAGCCCTACCGGCTCTCCGTGCTGGGGTTCTTGGGCGCCTTCGCCTTCATCGTGTGGTGGTGCTCATACGTCGGCATGGACACGCTGTGGGCCATCGTGCAGTATGCCGCCTTCCCGCTGGTGGGGATGGTCGTGGCGCGCGTGGTCTGCGAGGCCGGCATGTTCATCTACTCCAGCCCCTTCCGGCTCAACGAGGCCATCTTCGAGATCGCCGGCACCGAGCGCGTGGGAGCACACAACATCGCGCTGATGACCGCCACGAGCTGGACGCAGATCCGCTCCACTGCCACCATGAACATGGCGGCGGTGGCGCAGGGGCTGAAGGTCGGCGCGGAGATGAAGGCCCATCGCGCCCAGATCGTCCTGGTGGCCATGCTGGCGGTCATTGTGGCCATTCTCTGCAGCCATGTGACGTCGCTGTATGTTATCTACAACTGGAGTGTGCCCAAGCTGGGCTGGTGGCCCAGCGGCTCGGGTCTGAACACCACCACCCGCCTGGCCCGGTATCTGCAGACGCCCTCGGCGATGGGCCTGGCGGACTGGATCGGCCTGGCGCTGGGTGCGGGCCTCACCTGGAGCCTGGTGGCCCTGCGCCGGCGGTTCGTGTGGTGGCCGCTGCATCCGCTGGGATACGTGGCCTGGCTGGGCTGGCCTATCAGCCGCTACTGGATGTCGATCTTCATCGGCTGGCTGTGGAAGGTCACCGTGGTCAAGTTCGGCGGCTTCCGGGCCTTCAATCGCCTTCGACCGCTGGCATTCGGCCTCATCCTGGGCGTGAGCGTCATCCTGACGTTCTGGATCGTGGTGCACTACTTCTTCCCGGCACCCTCGCTGGTGGTGGAGTGACCGCGGAAACGGGACGGGAGCGTGCGACAATGCGTGCAATGCTGCTGGTGGCAGTCGTGCTCCTGGTCAGCTCGACGATACAGGCCGTGGCGCAGCGGCCGTTCCTCAGCTACGAGTGCGATCCTGAAGCGACGCGGGAGCGGCTCGAGGATCGCTTCCCGCAGAGCGACGATGAGCTGCTGGCGAGCGTGAAGCCGCGCCAGCCGCTCGCGGAGGAGAACGCGCCGCCCCGCGCGGCGGCCGACCTGCTCTTCCGGCTACACCAGACCACTGGAGAGGCGGACCCCGGGGAGCGGGCGGCGCGAATCCTGGCGGCGCTGACGGCTCCCTGGCTGGAGGTCTCCGAGGATGAGCTGCGGGCGCAGATCACCGAGCGCGGTGCGCTGGATGACAGCAACATCGCCATGCGGCTGGTGGCCTGGGACCTGGCCCGCCTGTGGCGGCTGACCGGCGACGCCAACGCCGCCCGCCGCTGCGCGCTGATCCTGCAGCGCTACGCACAGGTCATGCCGCAGTGGCCGCTGGTCACGCGCGAGGGGCAGCTGCGCGACCAGGACGATGAGGCCTACCGCCGGGCGTGGGACGCCAACGGCCTGTGGGGCGTGTGGTTCGTCTCCGACATCGAGTTCGGACTGCCCGTGGTCCGGGCCTTTGACATGATCCACGCCTCGGGCGCCATGCAGCAGTTGGGCGCGGTGGAGCAGATCGAGCGAGACCTGATCCGCCACATCCCCGAGCATTACCTGGAGCGGCCGCTGGGCCTGGGGAACCTCACGCACTACATGCTCCGCTCGCTGCCGCTGTATGGCATGGCCATCCCCGAGCCCCACTACGTGCACATCGCCGTGCAGCGCTATCGCTATATCATCAACGCCATGTACTACGCCGACGGATTCTGGCATGAGGGCTCGCCGAGCTACCATAAAGACATTACTGTGGGCCTGACCCGGAGGGCGCCGGCGGCGGTAGAGGGCTACTCCGACCCGCCCGGCTACACCTGCGAGATCGACCTGCCGCGATACGACCACCTGGACCTGGCGGCGGAGTACGCCCGCCAGCACCAGCGCATGTGGGACGCCCTCAAGAAGCTGACCTTCCCGAACAAGGACTACGCCAAGCTCCACGACGCCTCATTCCCCCACGGCGCCTGGTGGGACAGCAAGCCCCAGCGCTCCTACCCGCGCATCCTTGGCTGCATGGGGCACGCCATCCTGGGGACTGGCGAGGGCGACGACCAGGCGCAGCTTCACCTCCACTACTCCGGCACCCACGGCCACGAGCACTACGACGCCCTGAGCATCATCCTCTTCGCCGGGGGCCGCGAGCACCTCTCGGAGACCAAGTACCGCGCCCCAGACGACTGGCCCTCCACCCGCGAGTGGCAGACCATGACCGCGGGGCACAACACGGTGGTCATCGACGAGCAGAACCAGCAGGGGCGCTTCCCGCACGAGAGCCACCGGCGGCCGATTACCGAGGCCGACGCCATGGAGGGCATCTCGCAGCACGCCGGCATGACCATCGACATCCCCAACTGGCGCTACCGGGACGGCGGCCACGGGAACGCACTCAATGACCCCAAGCTGCGCTGCTTCTGCCCCGACTGGGATACCGTGCAGGTGGCGGAGGCCGAGGGCGAGCGCGCGTGGTATCCGGAGCCGGAGATCTACCGCCGCACGGTGGCCCTGGTGCGCATAGACGGCAGCCAGGTCTACGCGGTGGACATCTTCCGCGTCCGCGGCGGGGAGACGCATGACTGGATGCTGCACGGCTGCCTGCAGGACCCCTACACGCTGACGACCTCGCTGGACCTCACGCCCATGGAGGGCGTGCTGCACCAGTACCTGGACATGCTGCGGGCCGCGGACACGGGAGAGGGGTGGACCGCGCAGTTCGACTACCAGGCCGGCTCCAGCCTCCGGACGCACGTGCTGGGGGCGCCGGGGACGCGAGTGATCGTCGCGCGCGGCCCGGCCATGCGCCACGAGGGATACGCGGACTTCATCGACGTGCGCCGCACCAGCGGGGAGTCGGTCTTCGTGGCGGTCCACGATGCCTTCCAGGGGCGGCCGAACGTGCAGTCCATCGAGCCCGTCCAGTGGGGCGGGCCGATGGACGTCGGCCTGCGGGTGACGCTGGCCGACGGCCGCACCGACCTGATCCTCAGCTCCGCCGATGACGGCCCCTTCGCCGAACACGCCACCGCCGGCGGCGTGACCTTCGCGGGCCGCTTCGCCCACCTGCGCTTCGACGGCGACCGGCCCGTGCACGCCTACGGGGTTGACGCCACGCGCCTGGCCGCAGGGGACATCGACCTCTCCGGGCCCGGCTGGCACCAGGGTGAGGTCATCGCCACGCATCGAGTCGAGGCCGGCGACGAGTTCGACGCCTTCGAGACCGACGCGGAGCTGCCGGAGGGGCTGGAGGGACGGTGCCTGGTGGTGGACCTGGGCGGGACGCTGACGCAGGCCTTCATCATCGACCGCGTGGAGGCCAGGGAGACCGGCTCGATGATCTACTCCCGAGACGAGCCGGGGATGGAGATACGCGGGGAGCTCATCAAGATGATGTACTACCCCGGCTGGGGCATCCCCAGACCCTGCCGCTTCCATATCGCCGACACGCTGCTGCGGACGGCGGAGGGCTGAGCCGTCAGAGCTCCTCCTCGTCCTCCTCGTCGAAGAAGTAGGGCTCGCCGGGCTGCAGGCGGTACTGCAGCGTGGTGTGCAGGGGCTCGAAGCCCACGCGCCGCAGCACCTGCACCGCCGGCTTGTTCTCAGTGTGGACCTTGGCCATGATCTTCTTCACGTCGCGCCGGGCGAAGTAGCGCAGGGCATACTCCGCCAGGCTCAGCGCCAGCCCGTGCCGCCGGTACCGCCGCCGCACGTAGAGGCTGCGCAGCACGCCGTAGGGCTCGCCGGTCGCCAGCGTCCTCTTCGTCATCAGCCACATCCAGGCGGCGATCTCATCACCGGCGACCGACTCCTCGGAGGTCACCGTCTGCACGATCATGCCCTCCGGCTCCCGCTCTATGGCCCGCTGCAGCTTCTCGGTGTGATACTCCAGGTCCAGGATGGGGTCCTCGGGGAACGACAGCCGGGCCAGCTCCCGCTCGAAGATGGCCAGCACCGGCAGGTCCTCCTCGGTCGCCAGGCGGGAGACGCACTCCATCTCAGCGTGGCGGCCGATCCGCTCCGACATGCTCACGCCGTGCCTCCTCCACGCTCAGCCCGCGCACTCCTCGAGTGTCGCGACAGCCCCCTCCACGGCCGCCGCCTCCGTGCCCTTGCCGAAGGGCGACCAGCCCGGCTCGTAGCCGCCCTCGTCGATGGACGGGTCGGTCGGCAGGTACCCGGGGCTCCCCAGCGCCAGCTCCACCACCGCCGTGTTCGCGAAGGGCGTCCGCTGGCGAATCTGCAGCTCGAACTCGCACAGCACCTCGCCCGGCAGCCCCACGAGTCCCCACTGCTCGCCCAGCGACATGCCCCAGGCCTGCACAGGCACGGCCTCCATCCCCTCGAAGCGCTCGGCCTGCGAGAGGGTGTGGCGCTCGCGCATGGCGCCTTTGCCCTCGGGATCGTCGGTGGCCTCCAGCGCCGCCCGCGCCTCCTCGACGCTGGGCAGGTCCCGCAGAGGCAGCTCCACCGTCCGGCTGGCGATCCGCAGCGGCCCGATTGACTCCCCCTCGATGAGCTCCCAGACGCGAACGGCCTCCGCGCCCACGGAGTGCCCGGTGCGCTGCCGGGACTCGCCGCCCCGGCGCACGGGCACCTGATCCCCGGCGCAGCCCAGCAGCAGCATCGCCGGGCAGCCCAGCGTCAGCTCCACCACGCGCCGGGCGTAGCGCGGCCAGTCTGCCGAGTAGCGGTAGAACGTGGTGTCCGGGTCAGCGCCGCAGACGGGATGGCAGCCGAAGACCATGACGGCCGCCAGCGGCGAGCCGTCCGGTCGCATCAGCTTCAGCACCGGCAGGTCGGTGTTGGCCGGCCCCACGCGGAGCCCGTCCAGTTCATCCAGGGGCTCGCTGAGGCGCTCGCCCGGCCCGCCGCCTGGCTCCCAGGTCTCCGCCAGCTCCGCCCCCACACGGGATGCCGTCAGCGCCTGCTCCAGAGGCAGCCGCAGGTTCATCTCCGTCTTTCCCCCGGCGTTCACGGGCCGCCGGTTGAACTTCACCAGGTCGGCATGGCCGGTCCCCGCCAGCGCCGTGGCCGGCTCCCGCAGACGCCACGCCTCCGCCACCGCGCCGGCCATCTGCCGGACGACCGTCGCCGTGTAGTCCTCGGAGACCGCCTCGCGCAGGTCCTCTGGAAGGTACCCGGTCGCCTGCAGCACCGGCCCCCAGTGCGTGTGAGTGCCACATACAAGGACCCGATCGCCGTCGAGGTCGCACAGCTCCTCCACCCGCTCGCGGATTCTGCCGCACAGCTCTTCGGGGACGCCGATGAGGTCGCCCACCACCATCGCGGAGGCCTCGTCGCCCTGCTCCAGCGCCAGGGCGTAGGCCAGCAGCGGGTCCTCGATGCCGTCGGAGGGCCGCGTGCGCGCGCCATAGCCCGCCATGGTCAGCCCGATGGGTGGCGTGATGTCGATGGTCGCGACTCCCGCCCGCAGGTCAGACATGAAGGTCGCCTCCCGGTGCGTCATCGCCCGTCACGGTAGAGTCTCAAAGCGCAGACGCGCGCCGAGGGATCGCCGTTGGTGGCCTCGACGGTCAGGCGCACGCGTCGGACGATCACCGGCTCGAAGCGGTGCTCCCGGCGCCTGTGGTAGTTGCCCGTCACTCGCGCCAGCTCCTCCCAGCCGCCGTCCGCCTCAGCCTCCAGCCGGTAGTCGCGAACGCACTCGGGCGCGCGCATCAGTCCCGGCATGGCGCCGTTGGTACGCGACAGGTTCGTATCGAAGATGATGGCAGCAGCGTCGATCTCGGTGGGCTCAGCCAGCTCAACCTCCAGCCACTGCGGCAGCGGCTGGTGAGGATCGGAGATCCACAGGTTCGCGGCCCGGTCGGGCCGGGCGCAGCCGTTGATGGCCTGGTCAGGTCCGAAGGGCCGGCTCTCCGGGGCGACGCGCAGCGCCATGGATCGCCAGCCTCCCCGACCACCACCGGCGAACCAGCGGGTGCCATCCGGCCGCAGGTGGCACGCGGCCGTCCCCGGCGCCATCTCCTCGGCGAACCGCCACATGATCTCGTCGGGGCCCTCAGCGCGGAACCAGTACAGGGCCCCGGGCTCGGCGTCCATGTCAATGCTCACATCCACCCACCCGCTGCCGTAGGGGACCGCGGCGGTCGCCGACGCGAGCGGCTCGCGTTCAAGCGCATCCAGGTCCCACACGTTCGACGCCCGATAGATGCGCAGCGTGATCTCCGCCTCGCCCTCCTGGTTGTCGAGGAACAGGGCCACGCGCTCAATGCGGTCCTCGGAGACCGGCATCAGCCCCGCAGGCTGGGCCGCCAGGTCGGCGCCGTCCTGCGCCGCCTCCGGGCGCAGGGCGGCCTCGCTCGAGGCCGAGGCCCGCGCGCCGCGCACGTCCCGCGCCAGATTGTCCTCCTGCACTCCCGGCAGCCAGGCGTCATCCCGCAGAAGGCGCTGCTGGATGGGCCGGGGGTCATCGATCTCGTGCGGCCGGCAGTCGCGCTCGATGCACCAGGCGGCGGCCGTGCCCGCCGCCTGGCCCGTGGTCGCCAGCGTCTGCTGCACGCGCAGAGAGCAGAAGGCCACCCGGCTGGCGCTGAGCACCCGCCCGGCGAAGAGCAGGTTCTCGACCTCCTCGGCGTAGAGGCTGCGCAGCGGCACCGGGTAGGGCGTCACCAGGTAGTCCGCCACCCGCACGCGGTCGAAGGAGGGGCGCTTGTCCAGCGCGGTGATCCCGCCCCGCGTGTGATCGTCGATCGACCAGCCACCGACCGCGACGGTGTCGGGGAAGCGCTCCGCGCCCTGGATCTCCTGCTGGGTCAGCACGTGTGCGCCGACGAAGCGCCGGCTCTCCCGCCGTGCGGGCAGAAAGCCCACCCAGTCGAGTGCCCAGGTGCGCGCCTCCTCGCGCTCGCGGCCGCGGTTCTTGATGTGATCCCAGACGCCGAAGAGGTGGCTCAGCAGCTCGTCGCGGATCTGCGGGTCATCGTGGAGGGTATCCAGCGGCCAGCCGATCTCGATCCACCAGTAGCCGCCGGTGAAGTCGCGCGTGGAGCGATACGGGATGCCGTCGGGGAAGTCATACCTCTCCGCCCACTCCGGCGGCTCGAAGGGCACCTCCCGGCCGGTGTCCACCGCCCGGAAGATGAGGCTGGAGCCCATCACGAAATCGTCCGGCTCCTCGGGCGCGAAGCTCTCACCGTACTCCCCGCGCGCCTCCGGGCCGACGCGAAAGGGCACTCCGGCGCCCACACCCACGCAGCCGTCGCCGGAGCAGTCGATGAACAGCCGCGCGGGGATGCGCAGCCTGGTGCCGCTGTGCGACTGGGGGCCGCTGACCAGCCCGATGGCGCGGGCGTCGGCCATCTGCACCTCGTCGATGCAGGTGTTGAGATGCATCTCCAGGCTCGGCTCCCGGCGGCAGGCGTCATAGAGCACCATCTCCCAGATGGCGTTCGCCTGCCCGTAGCCGACCTCGGCGTGGTTGCGGGCGCGGTCCTCCAGAATCAGCTCGTGGATGATCCCCGTCTCGGTGCCCCAGGGGTTGTGATAGCCCGCCCCGCAGGCCGGCACGCGCAGCTCCGTGCTGGAGCAGCCTCCCAGCACCGGGCGGTCATCCACCAGCGCCGTGCGCGCGCCGTGGCGGGCCGCGGCCAGCGCGGCGCAGATGCCTGCCAACCCCCCGCCCACCACGCAGATGTCGTAGCTGTCGGTGGTTCGCTCGCGCATGCACTCCGCCACTGTCGGCACCTCCGGCTACTCGCCACCGAGCTGGATGCGCTCACCATCAGCGAAGGGCTGCCCGCGCGGGCGCAGTCGCACCTGCATCCCCTCTGGCAGCTCGCCGCCCTCGATCCGAACTGCCGGCTCCGAGGGGTCGCCCTCCACGATCAGCCACGGGATGCGCTCCGCCTCCCAGTCCGCGAACATGGTCAGGGGCAGGCGCAGCGGCGTGCGCAGGGGCGAGAGCGAGAGCACCCCGCGAGTGCGATCAAACTGCAGACCCGCCAGCGCCGCATAGAGCCCGTACGCCGCCACGCCACGGGGGTAGTAGTCCAGCGAGGTGGAATCCCTGCCATAGACGTAGACATCGGTGAAGGCCCCGAACTTGCGGGTGTTGATGTACCGCTGCAGGTCCCAGTAGCGCTCGATGTTGTCCACGTAGTCGATGCCCAGGTAGGCCGCCGCCATGTCCCGCCAGATGTTCTGCGACACCCACATGTTCTCCTCGTGGCTGGTGTGCGGGGAGCCGTAACCCTGCATGGTCTCCCCGGCGGCGCGCCGGAGGTCGCGGCGGAGGCGCTCCAGGTCCAGGCCGCCAACCTCCATCCCCGAGCGCATCGGATACAGCAGCCCGTTGGTGGTGTAGATGGAGTAGCTGTCCCAGCCGCTGATCGGCTGGGCCGTCTCCGTCATGCTCACCGGGTCGTAGCCGGCGTACTCCCCGGCCCCGCCATCCATCATGCCGAAGTCCCCGCCCATGCCATAGTCCTCGACCGGCGGCCCGGCCGGGGCCGCCGCCGGCTCGACATCGCGCGTCTGGTTCAGCGCCACTACGTAGTGGTCGTCCAGCCACCCCTCCTGGGCCAGCGTGCGGGCCGTAAGCCGCACCCGCTGCGTCCAGCGGGTGGCGTCCTCCGGCCGGCCCACCAGCTCGGCCATGCGCGCCCCGGCGGCGTAGGCGGCCATCGATCTGACCGCCAGGTAGACCTGATCCGAGGCGTACTGGATGGCCGCCGAGCCCTGGTCGATGGTGTTGTAGAGGCCCTGCTCCGGGAAGCCGTCGCCGTCCGTGTCCGCGTCGGTCACCCACTTCAGCAGCTCCCGGACGGACTCGAAGTGCCGCCGCACCGCCTCCTCGTCGCCGGTCCAGGCCCAGTACTGGTGCAACAGCAGCACGAAGTTGGTGTTCTCCTCGATCTCCATGGGGTGCCAGTAGGCCATCTGATCCACCTGCAGGCCGACCCCCATGTCGTGGGCCAGCACGCCGTCCCAGATATGCCCCACCCACTCGTCAAGCTCCATGCGCAGCAGCTCCGGCCACATGTGGAAGTACAGCGGCGCGACGTTGTACTCCACATCGACGGTGGACTGGAGCTGGCAGCAGCCCTCCCAGACGGTGAACCAGTCCCGCCCCTCGGGGGAGATGGTCCACCAGGTGTTGACCAGGTAGCTGTGCGTTGCGAACGCCAGGAACTGGCGCAATGCCTCGGGGATGGTGGCCTCCGAGACCGTGCGCTCGAACACCGCGCAGCGCCGCTGGATCTCATCCCAGTTGTCGAAGGCGTAGCGTGCGAGGACATCGGGGCTGTCAAACAGCTCGTGGTACTTGAAGCGGTGCTCCACGTCATTGATCGTCTGCACGGTGCCATCGACCCAGCCGATGTAGACGATGCGGCAGCGCCTCGTCTCCCCCGGCTGCACCGTGAAGTCCCATGCCAGGCCGCCGTAGGGCTGGTCCCACATCAGCGGCAGGATGACCCGCCCGTCACTGTCCTTCTCCGTGGCGCCGGAGTCCTCGGGCAGCCCCTCGCCCAGGGGCAGGCCGGTGGTGTGCAGGTGCACGCCCTCCGTCTCGTCAACCACCCACCGCTCCTCTGTGGGGATCTCGAAGACCTCCGGAGTGCGGCGCAGCCCGGTGATTCCCTCGTGGGAGAAGGCCATCATGGGATCGCCGATGGGCAGGGAGCGGCCGATGAGCACCTGTCCGGACTGCTCCTGCGGGTCGTTGCCGGTCACCGCCACCTCCAGCGTCAGATAGGGAGCCACCGAGAGCTTCACGTCCTGCGGATAGAATGGTGCCCCCCAGGTGAAGCGCACGTCAACAGGCAGCTCCGGGGAGCTGCACTCGTAGCTCAGGCGCGTCATGGTCTCGCTCTGGTCGATCTTCGAGAAGTGGGGCAGGCGGTCATCGAAGGGCATCGAGATCGCCAGGTCCCCTACCTTCACCCCGAAGATGTACCGGGCGGGCTGCTGCGCGAAGTCCACGGTCTCGGGGTCGAAGTACGCGCTGCGATACTCGGCATGGCCCAAAGGGCTCTGCCACCAGACGCCCCGCTGGGGCCGAGGATTGATGGCCACGCGGCTGCCCAGCCTCCCAAGCTGCGTCTCCCAGACGTCCTCGGAGGCTGGCAGGTCGCGCTGCTCGGGCTGCAGCGCGGCGCTCTTCTCGTCCCGGGGCGTGGTCTCCAGCACCCACTCGGCGGTGTAGATGCGGATGACGTTGACCTTGGCGTTATCCGTCTCGGCCACGAACCGGACGCGCAGCGGCTCGCCCTCGGGAATGGTGATGTCCGCGCTTACGGTCACCGCCTCGTTCATCGCGGTGTGCTCGAGGATGTCATAGTCGTCAATCACCGTGCGCCCGTTCACCTGGACGTCGAAGACGCGCTCCCCCGGCTCAGTCCAGCGATTCTCGCACAGGCCCAGCTTCAGCCGCGCCGGGCCGGGCGGCAGGCCGTGCAGGACGTAGGTGAAGTCCTCACCGTAGCGCTCGGTCTGGTACTTGGCATCCTCGGTGGTCTCCAGAACGGGCGTGTCCACGGTCCACAGCGAGGTGGCCCCCTCCAGCTCGGCGCGCACGGCGCGGTACTCCTCGTCCCGCGCCACGCACAACGCGACCATGCTCAGAGCCATCACAGCGATGACGATCCGGCGCACCATGGCGTCCTCCTGATGTGAGGCGCCCCGCAAGCCCGTCGATATTGCTGTCACGACATCAGTCCGAGCCGCTGCCGACCGCGTAGCACTCCCAGGGCCCGGCCCCCCACTTCGGGTCCAGGTGCAGGCGCGGCCCCAGCCCCAGGTCGTCCTGCACCACTGTGGCCGGCACCCCGCCATGCTCCTCGCCCACCAGCAGCACGATCCGGCTGCCGATCCACAGGTCCTCCCAGTGGTCAGGCAGGTCCTCCGTCCGGAGCACGGCCATCTCCCCGGTTCGACCCGAGAAGAGCACCACCGCGAATCCCGGCCAGCCCACGATCATGTGCCTCCGGCCTGCGGGCAGCTCCGTGTCGCGGAGCAGCTCGGCCGCGGAGAGCTCCGCGCGGGCGGAGTCCGTCAGCAGGCCGCCGCCCAGATAGGGCGCCCCGGCGCTCGCCAGGAGGCCCTCCGAGCCAACCAGCCACAGCGCCACGCCCAGACTCGCGGCGGCGATGACCACCGTGCCGTGCATGGGGCCGCCGTTCGCCTCGCCACGGACGCGCTCACCCGCCAGCACCGCTACCATGGCGTAGCCCCCGGCCAGGACCATAGACAGGACCGTCGCCAGGCGGCTCCAGTCCCCGGCCGGCCCTAACGAGGCGAAGACACCCGGGAAGAGCGCGGGGGCCACGACCGCGGCCAGCACCAGCCATGCCACCGGTCGGGCCGCCGCCGGCCGCCTGCCCACACCTCGCATCTGATTATACACGAGGGCCAGGGCGGGGAAAAACCACACCATGGTCAGGCGCAGGGACAACGAGAGCATCTCCGCGGCGTCCGCGCGGCCCCGGGAGGCGAATGTCTCCCGCAAAAAGTGCCAGGGATCGCCCATGATGGCCCAGTTGGCGATGACCCACACGCCGGCGACGTAGGCGATGGGCAGGCCGAAGGTGATCAGCGTGCCCTCCAGCTTGCTCCACGAGCCGTCGCCGCGCAGCGTGCGCCACGCCAGGTAGATCAGCGCGCCCGCTACGATGAAGACCGCCTCGTAGCGGGTGATCAGGGCCGCGGCCAGCAGCACGCTGGCGGTGATCAGCTCCCGCAGGCCCTCCGCCTGCGACCACCGCAGCAGGGCCCAGGCCGCGCCCAGCAACAGCGCCGTCAGCAGCGCCATGGGCGCTCCGCAGGCGGCCGGTCCCAGGATCATCGGGTGCAGGGCGAACAGCGCCACCAGCGGCCAGCGCCAGGCCGCCGGCAGCCCCACCTCCACGCACATGCCCAGCAGCAGCGCCGCCGCCACCCCGGCCACCACCGCCCCCAGCAGGTTCGCCGCCATCCCGCCGGTCGCCAGGGACGGCACGAGGAGCACCACGGGAAGCTGCAGCAGCGCCGGCAGCGGCGGCTGCACGAAGCCGATCATCGCCAGGTTCGCCCCCCGCTCAGCTCGGAAGACGTCATTGGCGTGCGCCACCGCCGCCAGCCCATCCCAGTTGACCCGCTGCTCGGCAAGCCGCCCTCGCAGGCCGATGCCCAGCGTCAGCAGCGTCACCAGGCCGAAGACCACCCAGACCTCAGCGCGACCCGCACGCGGGCTCACGGCGTTTCACCGGCGTCGCTGACCGCGCCCTCCAGGTCGAAGATGCCGTGATCGGTCTTCTCCCAGTAGTGCGGGCGCACCGCGATCTGGGCGATGGCCTTGTAGGCCCCGATGCTCATCATCAGCCAGTAGATGGGCGTCAGCACGGCGTACTTCACCAGGTCCCAGTAGCCGCGGTGCATGCAGCCGGCCACCGCCATGTAGACGAAGACGAAGTTGGCGCCGAAGAGACAGAAGCTGCCCAGCAGGTAGATGCCGGCCGGGAACAGCGCCGCTATGGCGGTGGCCTGCGTGAGCAGCCAGACCAGCGTCATCAGCCAGTAGATGGGGTTGATCAAAAAGCACAGCAGCGTGCCGCCGATGGTCATCTGGAACGAGAACCAGCCCCCCGGGCCCAGCTCCCCGACCAGCCTCACCGGCCGGCGCATATGCACCAGCCAGGTCTGCAGGTAGCCCTTCACCCACCGGGAGCGCTGGCGGAACCACGAGAAGAATGCCCCGTTGGCCTCCTCCCACGTGGTGGAGGCCAGCATGGCCGTGCTCCAGCCGTGCTTGTGCAGCCGCACGCCCAGGTCGCAGTCCTCCGTCACGTTGAAGGGGTCCCAGCCGCCCAGCTCCTTGAGCGGCTCCACCCGGAAGTGATTGCTGGTGCCGCCCAGCGGAATCGGCGCGCCGGTGGCCGTCAGCCCCGGCAGGAAGAGATCGAACCATACGGAGTACTCCGCTGTGAACCACCGCGTGAGCAGGTTCTGGCGCTGGTTGTAGTAGTTCAGCCGCGCCTGCAGGCAGACCACGTTGTCCGGGATCTTCCGGAAGGCGATAGCGGCCTTCCTGAGCTGATCGGGCTCAGGTCTATCCTCGGCGTCGAAGATGACCAGGAGGTCCGAATCACAGGTGAACAGGCCCCAGTTGCAGGCCTTGGGCTTGGTCTTAGGCCGGCTGTCGGGGACGATGACCGGGCGGATGTGCGCCGGCAGGTCCATCCGCTGGGCCGCCGCGATGGTCTGCGCGTCGTCCTCCTCCAGCAGCAGCATCACGTCCAGCTTCTCGGGCGGGTAGTCCAGCCGCTGCAGGCCCTCCACCAGCCGCCCCAGCACCGCCGCCTCCCGATACAGGGGGATGAGCACGGTGTAGGTGGGCAGAGACGCGTCATCGACCTGGCGCATCTCGTCCTCGGTCGCCGACAGCAGCACCGGCCGCTCCAGCGACGCCCACACCAGGTAGAACTTGTAGGCCGAGTGCACCACGTAGAAGACGATCAGCGCCCCGTTGACCGCGATCAGCGTGGGCAGCGGCCGGAGGATGAGGGCCCCCACCAGCGCGGCCAGCAGGCCCAGACCGGCCACTCTCTGCCCCCTGGTGAGGGTCTGGAAAGCGCACTCCTCCGGGCGCTCGTGGAGGATGCGCAGAACCGGGACCTCGCTCTCGGGCTGGCTCCTCTGGGGCACTGCTCTCCTCGCCTGTCGGCCCGCACGTCGAAACAGAGGGGGCAGCCGCCGCAAGGGCGGCCACCCCGTCATTCACAGCGTGGTGAGCTCTTCGCGCACACCTACCCGGCAGTCTCGGCGCCCTCCGGGGCCTGTTCCGCCTCGGGGTGGGACTCTACATACAACGTGTTCTCCGTCCGGTTCCACAGGAGGCTGCCCCCCAGCGCCTGCACCGGCGCCCGCGGCGCGATCATCAGCACCCCCTCGCGGATCTGCGGCGGCTCCTTCATCTCGATCTCCTCGTCGCCGACGCCCATCACCGGCAGGCCCCTCACCAGCGTGACCCTCGTGCCGTCTCTGGTTGCCTCCAGGACCCCGGCCTCCGCGTTCCAGCTCACCTCGGCGCCCAGAGCCTCCAGCAGGTCCTTGGCCGGGACGAGCAGGCGTGACCCCGCCACCATCACCGGCGCCGTCGGCAGCTCCAGGCGCTGGCCGTCAACAACGACCTTGATCATACGCAGGTCGGCGTAGACCTGCTTCAGGTAGTCGTGCGCCTCCCACCGCACGTCGATCTCCGCCCGCCGGCGCAGCAGCGTCAGAAACAGCTCCCGGGAGATGCCTCGCAGCTTAATGATGCGCTCCTCCACCTGTGGCCGAGCCTCCTCCAGGGACAGAGCCCGGCCTCGTTCGACCTCCTTCACCCAGAACACGTGCCAGTGGTCCTCGCAGTCCACTGGGTCGGAGATCTCCCCCTCAGCCATGGCGAAGACCACGTCCGCCACGTGCTCATTGAGGACGTCGTCGGGCGTGATCCAGCCGCGGTCCCCGCCCTGCTCGGCGGTGGGATCGTGTGACATCTCCCGCGCCACCGCGGCGAACTGCTCGCCCGCGGCCAGTCGCTCCCGGGCCTCAAAGGCCTCCACCAGCGACAGGGTCACGATGTCCATCAGATGCACCCGCGATGGCTCGGTGAACTCCTCCCGATGGGCCTCGTAATACTCCCGGATGCCCTCCTCAGTCAGCCCCATGCGCTGCTCCAGGAGCTTGTCGATGAGCAGCTCCTGCTGCAGTTGCATGCGCAGGCCCTTCATGGTCTGCCCCGTCTCGCGCAGCCAGGCCTCGAAGGTATCCTCGGAGCCGTGCTCGGCCCTCAGCGCGGCGACAGCCTCATCCACCTCCGGAGTGCCCACCTTCACGCCCTGCCCCTCTGCCTCGGCGGCCAGCAGGTGGCGCAGGATGAGCTCGTCGAGAAGCTTCCCGCCCGCGGTCTGCTCCATGTACCACCACAGCTCGCGGTCGGTGATCTCCTCGCCGTCAACGGTAGCCAGAATCCGCTCGGCAGGCTGGTCGGGCTGTTCGCCCGCCTCCTGCGCACGCGCCGCCGGGATGAGCATCAGTGCCGCTGCGATGGCCACTGCAGTCCGCCTCACGGTCGCTCCCTCCCATGCCAGCCCCGCCTCGGTCGGCGACGGGACCGCAGATGGAGGCCGTACCGCTATTCCCCGCCGCTTCGGCATCACCTGCCCGCCATCACCACAGTGGCGCTGTGCGCCACAAGCCGGCGGGGGCGCCGGCTTCCCAAACATGGAGTGGGCCGGCCGGGGCGCCGGCTTCCCAAGGATGGAGTGGGCCGGCGGGGGCGCCGGCTTCCCGAAGATGCAGTGGGCCAGGGGGCCGCCGGCCTGCCAGGATGGAACACCTTCGCTGGGGCGCGGGCCCTCCAGAGAGAGCTATGCATTACCCACATCTGCCGCGCTCGTGGAGGGCCCGTGCCCACGCTGCGCGGCAAAGCCGGTTGCCGTGATGGAGGGGCCGCCGGGCGCGTAGCGCCCGGTGAGGCCAGTGAGCGCAGCGAACAGGCCGAAGGTTCCACCCCGGCCCAGGACACCTCTCTCTGGAGAGGCCTGAACGGCGTGAAGGCGGGGGGCCTCGACTACCTAACGGGCAGGCCGGGCGGCACCCTCGCTCCGTTCGGGCGGCCTCTCCGAACGACGACACGGTTGAGCTCTTGCTCAACTCCATCGCAGGCCTTCCTCCGGAAGTTGTGGGTAATCCAGAGCCAGAGAGAAGGCCGGGCCGGACAGTGGTCCGGCCCCTCCATACGGCACGACGACCGGGCGCGGGCGTAGTCGCGCCCCTCCAAACGGCCCGGCACACGCCGCCGGAGTAGCTCTCCTGAGGAGGGCTGCCAGGCGCGCCAAGCCGGCCCCGCGGACATCGAGCCCCGCCGGTTTGCGAGCCAAATGTGCCGCACTGAAGGAATCCCTCTCTCGGGGCGGGAAGTATAGTCTACGGAAAGCATGCGCAGAGCACGTGTCGGCCTCCGCGCCGGGACGTGTGCTACTGCCACAGTACGAGTTCTGGCCGCCCTGGAGGCGGCTCGACGGGAGGAGCCAACATGTACGCGGACAGGCACTGGCGGGACATGATGGATCTGGGCATAGTGCACTTCATGGCCTACCCCATCATCCAAGACGACGATCCTCAGATGATCCTGGAGACGGCGCAGAGGATCGCTGAGGACGACTTCTTCGATGTGTTGGAGGTGCGCCGCAGCCAGCACCAGGAAGTCATGGACGGGCTGAAGCAGATGGCGACGACCGCTCACCTCAGCCTCGGACTGGGCGCCCAGCCGCCGCTGCTGCTGGGCGGGCTGGACGTGAACTCTCTGGACGACGCAGAGCGGCAGAGGGCCGTGGACGACGTGAAGAAGTCCATCGACGCCGCCTACGAGCTCGACTGCCGCATCTGCGCCTTCCTCAGCGGTCCGGACGTTGAGGACAGCAGGCGCGAGGACGCCATGTCCGCGCTCGTGGACTCGTGCGTCGAGCTGTGCGAGTACTCCACCAGCAAGGCCGGCGACGGCCAGCCGGTGTGGCTGTCACTGGAGCAGTTCGACGACACCATCGACAAGAAGTGCCTCATCGGTCCCAGCGAGCGAGCGGCGGAGCTGGCCGAGCGGGTCAAGGAGCAGGTGGACAACTTCGGCCTGACTCAGGACCTGTCGCACATGCCGCTGCTGGGCGAGACGCCGCAGGAGATGCTCAGTCCCACCATCGACCACCTCATCCACGTGCACGTGGGCAACGCCATCATGGCCGACGAGTCCATGGAGGGCTACGGGGACAAGCACCCCGGCTTCGGCTATCCGGGCAGCGAGAACGACGTTCCGGAGCTGGCACGCTTCCTGGAGACGCTGATCTATGTGGGCTACTTCGACAGGGACGATCTGCCCACCGACAAGCCGGTGGTGACCTTCGAGGTCTCCACCATCGCCGACGAGGACCCGGATCTGGTTGTCGCTGGCACCAAGCGCGCCTTCCATGCAGCCTGGTCGATGCTGTAGGCGGCGGGAGTGTCCGGTTCCGCGCCAGCCGCGGGTGCGGCTGCGGCCGCCCTGTAGGGAGTGCGTAGAGTTTGAGGATCGTCATCGCGCCGGACTCCTTCAAGGGCTGCCTCACCGCCCTGGAGGTCTGCCAGGCCGCCGCCGAGGGGATCTCGGCCATCGACGATGAGTTCGAGCTGGTACAGGTGCCCATGGCCGACGGCGGTGAGGGAACCGTGCAGTCGCTGGTCGATGCCACCGACGGCCAGCTCATCACCGAGCGTGTCACCGGCCCGCTGGGCGAGCCGGTGGAGGCCACCTACGGGCTGCTGGGCGACGGGGAGACGGCGGTCATCGAGATGGCCGCCGCCTCCGGCCTCCCGCTGGTGCCCCAGGACCGGCGCGATCCCCTCACGACCACCACCTACGGGACCGGCGAGCTGATGCGCGCTGCCCTCGACCGGGGCCGCCGCAAGCTCATCGTGGGCATCGGCGGGAGCGCCACCACCGACGCCGGCGCCGGCATGGCCCAGGCTCTGGGGGTGCGGCTGCTGGACGAGGACGGCGAGGAGATCGGCTTCGGCGGCGCGGAGCTGGGCCGGCTGGCCGCCATCGAGATGGCCGGCGCCGACCCCCGCCTGAATGAGACCGAGGTGCGCGTGGCCTGCGACGTGGACAACCCTCTCTACGGGGAGCGCGGCGCGGCTCACGTCTATAGCCCCCAGAAGGGCGCCTCGCTCGAGGACGTCGAGCTGCTCGACGAGAATCTGCGACTGTTCGCGGACGTGGTGCAGCGCGACCTGGGCCTGGATGTGCGGGACATCCCGGGTGCCGGTGCGGCCGGCGGCCTCGGCGCGGGGCTGGTGGCGTTCTGCGGAGCCACGCTGGAGCCGGGCGTGGAGATCGTCATCGACGCCGTGGACCTGCCGGGACGGATGCGCGGCGCCGACCTGTGCATCACCGGGGAGGGGGCCATCGACAGCCAGACGGCCTTCGGCAAGACTCCCGCGGGCGTCACCTCCGTGGCCGAGCGCGAGGGGGCGCCGGTCATCGCCATCGGCGGCGGGGTCGCCCTGGACGCCGTCAGCCTCCATGAGCGGGGCTTCGAGGCCCTGGCGTGTATCCTCAACAGGCCCATGGCGCTGAGCGAGGCCATGCGGCCCGAAGTCGCCACAGAGATGATCGCATTCACGGCCCAGCAGATGGTCCGGTGCTTCCTGGCCGCACGCGGGGCCGCCCAGCCGCACTCCACAGGAGATGACTGAGATGCAGGTAGGACTGCTCACCGCGCCGTTCCGCAACGAGTCCATCGACACCATCGTGAAGTTCGCCACCGAGGCCGGCTTCGACGCCCTCGAGATCGACGTCAGGCCCGGCTGCAAGCACCTCAACGTGGACTTCGATGAGGGCCAGGCCGCCGACGTCATCAGCCGCGTTCGCGACGCCGGCCTGGAGGTCAGCATGCTGGCCTGCTACCTCGACATAAGCGACGCCGACGAGGGCCAGCGCCAGCAGTACCAGGACGCGCTCTCCCGCGCGGTCGAGATGGCCTCCGCCAACGAGATCGAGGTGGTGGGCTGCCTGGCGGGCCGCCCGCCGGAGGGCATGTCCAGGGAGGAGACTATCGAGCAGATCGCGGGGCCCTTCTACAACGAGTTCTGCCCTATCGCGGCCGACCGCGGTGTACGGCTGGCGATGGAGAACTGGTTCGCCACCAACATCATGCACCTGGGTCACTGGGAGCAGGTATTCGAGACCGTGCCGGCCGAGAACTTCGGCCTGAACTTCGACCCCTCACACCTCTACTGGCAGGGGATCGACTACCTGCACGCCATGGAGGCCTTCGCCGACCGCATCTTCCACAGCCACGCCAAGGACACAGAGGTCGTGCAGCACAAGCTGGCGTGGCTGGGCAACCAGGCGGGGCGCGGCTGGTGGCGCTACTGCATCCCCGGCTACGGGGACATCGACTGGGGCGTGTACATCGCGCGGCTGCGCGACAACGGCTACAACGGCGTGCTGAGCATCGAGCATGAGGACAGGGCGCTGGGGCGCGAGGAGGGCTTCGTGAAGGGGCTCAACTACCTCCGCATCTTCGCCTGAGGCGCTCGATTGCAGCGAAAGCATCCTGCCATCCGCAGTTGGACAGGAGGAGGACGACCGCATGCCCACACCCATCACGATCACGGCTGGGGACGTCGAGATCGAGGCGGAGCTGAATGACACCGACTGCGCGCAGATGATCGCCGAGGCGCTGCCCATCGAGGGCACGGCCGGGACCTGGGGCGAGGAGATCTACTTCAGCATCGACGTTGACTGCCCCGGCGAGGACCTGCAGCAGGTCGTGGATCTCGGCGACCTGGCCTACTGGCCACCGGGTTCAGCGTTCTGCATGTTCTTCGGCATGACGCCGGAGAGCACGGAGGAGGAGATCCGGCCCGCCAGCGGGGTGACGGTCATCGGCAAGATGACCGGGGACCTGGAGCCGCTCAAGCAGGTCCCGTCCGGGGCCACGGTGGTCATCGAGAGGGCCTGACCTCGCTGGACCCGACCGTTCGCGCAAAGGAGGCCGGCCATGAGTTACTTGCTGGGCATCGATGTGGGCACCACCAGCACCCGGGCGCTGCTGATCGACGAGGATGGTGCCACGGTGGCCAGTGATGCCACCGAGTACCCCCTCTCCACCCCCAGGCCGAACTGGGCCGAGCAGGACCCGTCCGACTGGTGGACCGCCACCATCGCCAGCGTTACGGCGCTCATCGAGCAGTCCGGCGTGCGCGCCGGGCACATCGCCGGCGTGGGCCTCTCGGGCCAGATGCACGGGTCCGTATTCCTCGACGAGAGCGACCAGGTCATCCGGCCGGCGATACTGTGGTGCGATCAGCGCACCGCCCGCCAGTGCGACGAGATCACCGAGGCCGTGGGCGCCGAGGAGGTCGTCTCCGAGACCCTCAACCCCGTGCTCACGGGCTTCACGGCCCCCAAGATCATCTGGCTGCGGGACGAGGAGCCGGAGGCCTACGCCCGCGTCCGCAAGGTGCTGCTGCCCAAGGACTACGTGCGGCTGAAGCTCACCGGCCAGTACGCCACGGAGGTCTCGGATGCGTCCGGGACCTCACTGCTCAACGTCCCCCGGCGGCGCTGGTCGGAGCTGATCCTCGACCGCCTGGAGCTGCCCCGCGACTGGCTGCCGGAGGTCTACGAGTCCCCCGAGGTAAGCGGGCACGTCACCGCCGAGGCCGCCGGTCTGACGGGGCTGGCCGAGGGCACGCCGGTGGTGGGCGGTGGCGGCGACCAGGCCGCCGGCGCCGTGGGCAACGGCATCGTCCGCTCGGGGGTCGTGTCGGTGAGCACCGGCACCTCCGGCGTGGTCTTCGCACACCTCGACGAGCCGAGGGTGGATGAGAAGCTCCGGACTCACACCTTCTGCCACGCGGTGCCCGGCAGATGGCACGTCATGGGCGTGATGCTCTCCGCCGGCGGCTCCCTGCGCTGGGTCCGTGATACCCTCTGTGACGCGGAGGTGGAGATCGCCCGCAACATGGGCATCGACGCCTACGAGCTGATGACCGAGCAGGCCGCGCAGGCACCGGTGGGCAGCGAGGGGCTGGTCTTCCTCCCTTACCTCACCGGCGAGCGGACGCCCTATCCCAACCCCAACGCCCGCGGGATGTTCTTCGGCCTCAGCCTCCGCCACGGCAAGCCCCACCTCATCCGCGCGGTGCTGGAGGGCGTGGCTTACGGGCTGAGGGACTCCTTTGAGATCATCGAGGAGATGGGCGTGCAGATCAGCGAGGTTCGGGCCTCCGGCGGCGGCGCGCGCAGTCGGCTGTGGCGGCAGATTCAGACCGACGTCACCGGCTACCCGCACTGCCTCATCAACGTCGATGAGGGCCCGGCCTACGGCGTGGCTCTGCTGGCTGCGGTGGGCGCCGGGCTCTACGCATCTGTGGAGGAGGCCTGCGAGGCCACCATCCGCACCGTTGACGCCCCGCGCGTGGATGAGCGCAGCCACCAGCTCTACCGCGGATACCATCGGCTGTACCAGCAGCTCTACCGGCAGGTGGAGTCCAGCTACGACGAGGCGGCCAGACTCGTGGAGGGCGCGGAGGGGGACACCTAGGACTGCCTCGCGGCGGTCCTGGAGGCCCTGAGCGGGGCCGAGCGCCAATCCGAGCAGTTTGACACGACAGGGGGGCTCTGATATAATCGGCGCACACCGGATGTCCCCTAAGCCCGGGGCACCCGCAGTGTGTCACGGGCGCAGGAGGGAGCGGCTGTACATGGCGAAGAAGATCCTCGTTGTCGATGATGAGCGCCACATCGTGCGGCTCGTGGAGGTCAACCTCACGCGCGCCGGCTACGATGTCGTGACCGCCTATGACGGTGTCGAGGCGCTCGAGAAGGTCCAGGAAGACGAGCCGGACATGATCGTGCTCGACGTCATGATGCCGCGCATGGACGGCTTCGAGGTGCTCAAGCACCTGCAGGCCGACCCCGACACCCAGGACATCCCGGTGATCATGCTCACTGCCAAGGCCCAGGATGCTGACATCTTCCGCGGCTGGTCCTCCGGTGTCAGCTCCTACCTGACCAAGCCCTTCAACCCCCGGGAGCTGCTCACATTCGTGGAGCGTATCTTCCAGAGCGAGGAGGAGGGCGGTCTGGAGGACACCGGCGAGACGGTCTGGGAGGTCTGAACGACCACTGCTCGCCGACCTACTCTCTGCGGAGCCGCGATGCCGTTCGGAGGGACGCGGCTTCAGACTCGTCCCCCGTTTCTCGTGGTCCTCCGCTTATCTGCTTCTCTGCCCTCGCCTCGTGAGGCAGGCTTCCAGCCCGCCGCCGTTCGCCGAGGCATCTCTCGCAGGTGCCCTCAGAAGTGTATCGACATCGCCCGCGGCGGGCAGACCGGCACGCATATCCCGCACGCCACGCACTTGTCGGCATCGAAGCTGACCTGGCGGCTGTCGGGGTCCATGGCCAGAGCATCGGTGGGGCATACCACGACGCAGGCGCCGCAGTGGGTGCATCGGTCATCGTCGCGAACCACATCCTGCTCCAGCGGCTGGACGCGCACGCCCTGCTCGCGCATGAACTCGATGGCGCCCTCGATGTTCTCGGGCTCGCCAACCAGGCCCAGGACCATCAGGCCCTCCTGGTCCTGGGTGATGTCGGCGCGCAGGATGTTGAAGTGCAGGTTGAAGCGCTCCACGGTCGTGGAGGTCACCGGCTGGTCGAGGAGGTGCTTCGGGAAGTGCAGCACGACTCTGCTCTCCGCCATCCTCACTCATCCCCTTCCGGCGCCGCGGGCCGGTAGTTGAGCATCCTAAAGCCCTCGCTCTCCTCGGCGGAGGGCAGCGCCTGCACGGGCTCGTTGAGCAGGAACTCGCCGGCCTCGACCCAGGACTTGAGCGTCTCCGCGATCTCCCGCGCCCGCACGTAGCTGGACAGCGACGCCGTAGGGACCGCCTTGCCCTCAATCCGGACTTGGCCGCGCTTGAGCTCCACGTAGGACACATGGCCCAGCGGCTCCCCCTCATTGTGCCCGTAATCGCGGGAGTAGTCCACGATCGGGGCCACTATGTCGGCGTCGCTGACGCCGGTGAAGGCCGCCATCTCCTCATCCAGAATCGGGATCGCCGTCCCGATGCCCAGCGCCAGCGACACGCCGTAGCCGAGCATGCTCACCCCCACCACGAAGCGGGGGTCCATCTGCTTGAGGTCCCCCACCGTGGCCAGCGTGCCCCCGCCGCCGGTGGGCACGCCCCTCTCGTTGCGGGGGGTGGTGGGGTCGTGCTGGGTGCCCTGCCAGAACACGCGCCCCCGGGCGCCGCCAATGAAGACCGGCGTCCCGACCCCGATGGTTCTGTAGTGCGGGTCGTTCAGGAGGGGGCTGAGCTGGCCGGCGGAGCAGTAGTTGGCGCTCCCCAGGTCCCTCTTGACCACGCCCATGTAGGTGTAGATGTCGCGGTCGGCAGAGGTATTGACCGCCACGTTGTAGTTCTGGTAGGCGTTGCGCGGGTTGCACATGAAGGCCTCGTTGAGGTCCTCGATGTTCAGCCACGTGTCCAGCTCTCGCCGCGGATAGCAGTCGGTGCCGTAGGCCCGCGCCCGCAGGCGCACGTCCCGGCCCGCCACAAGGTCCTCGATAACGTGCCCGCCGCCGTAGTTGAAGCTCCCTGGATGCGTCCGGTTGAGGGGGTCGCCCTCCGCCACCTCCGCCGCGCCGATGTAGAGGTCCACCGCAGCCAGGCCGGCGTAGGCCGGCACCTCGTTCAGCCACGCCTTCGAGACCTTGATCCGCGGGGTGGAGTGGCCGAAGTTGAGGAAGGCGCCCGAGGAGCACATGGGGCCGAAGGTGCCTGTCGTCACCACGTCCACCTTCTCCGCAGCCCCACTCGCCCCCAGCTCATCGACGACGTCAACCATCTGCTCGGCCGTGACCACCACGACCTCTCCCCGCCGGATCCTCTCGTTGATCTCGTCGTACGTCTTCGCCACCGGTATCACTCTCTCACAGCCGCGCCCGCTCGGATCGGCCATGCCGGACGCGGGTCATCTGCACGATGCGTCGCCCGCCACGGCTCAGCATGCGCCCCGGCCAGGGGCGCCGGGGCATCGCCATACGGATCATCACCTCGGCCTCCGGCTGTATCCGTCCCAGCATCGCCGAACCTCCTTCCGCCCGGACCCAGCCGCGTCAGCTCTTACCGCTCGAACAGGTCCGTCGAGAGGTAGCGCTCGCCGGTGTCCGGCAGGATAACCACGATCAGCCGCTCCCGCATCTCGTCCCGCGCGGCCACCGCCAGCGCCGCGTGGACGGCGGCGCCCGAGGAGATCCCCGCCAGGATGCCCTCCTCCGCCGCCAGCCGCCGACCCATGACCTTTGCGTCCTCGGTGGTCACCTGCACCACCTCATCCAGCAGGGCCACCTCCAGCACGTCCGGGATGAAGCCCGCCCCGATGCCCTGAATGCCGTGCGGCCCCGGCTCCTCGCCTGAGATGACCGCGGACTCGGCGGGCTCCACCCCAATGATGCGCAGCTCCTGCTTGCGGGGCTTGAGGGCGCGCGCGATCCCGGTGACCGTCCCACCGGTGCCGATGCCCGCCACCACGGCGTCCACGGCTCCCTCCGTGTCCGCCCAGATCTCCTCAGCCGTAGTCCGCTGGTGGGCCGCCGGGTTGGCAGGATTCTCGAACTGCATCGGGATCCAGGCGTCCTCAAGCTCCCCCGCCAGCTCCCTCGCCCGCTCAATGGCCGAGGCCATCCCGCCGGAGGCCGGAGTCAGCTCCAGCTCCGCGCCGAAGGCGGCCAGGAGCTTGCGCCGCTCCAGGCTCATGCTCTCGGGCATGCACAGCACCACCCGGTAGCCGCGCGCCGCCCCCACCATCGCCAGCCCCACCCCGGTGTTGCCGCTGGTGGGCTCGATGATCGTGGTGCGGTCGGGCTCGATCCGCCCCTCCCGCTCCGCGGTGACGATCATCTCCCAGCCGATGCGCTCCTTCACGCACCCGGCGGGATTGAACGCCTCCAGCTTCCCCACCACCCGCCCGGGCAGACCCGAGTCCAGCCTCGCCAGCCGGACCAGGGGCGTGTTGCCGATGGTCTGGGTGATGTCCTCGAAGATCCTCACGCCCATCGCCTCCCCGCGTCCCTGCCCGTCCGCCCGTACATGCAAACAGGCCCCGATGCCCGGAGCGGCCGCACATCCCGGCCGGGCGGGGGCCCTGTGAAGCTACGACATCATACCCAGCGGTCGCACGCGGCCGACCCTCGGTCCCGTCACCTCGATCCGTGCTGAGCGCCGGGTGATCGCTGCCATCTGCGTGTCCGCCTGGGCAAGGCCGCGCGGCTATCAGCTCAACTCTGTCAACTGACCGCCAGAGACCTTAGCACAGCACGCGGGGCCTGTCAAATGGAGGCGTCGAGGGGGGTACGGCGTCAGATTGTCGGGTGGAGGTAGCTCGCCCGCAACCCAGGTAAGTATTGGGGCGCGGGCGCCCTCGCCCGCGCGTTCTCCCGATACTTGGAATTCACACCGCATCGGGGGGGAATCAACGGCGGGGGATTTGGGTGCTGGCGGGGACAGCACCCGCATCCCCCACCAAACCTTCGGTGGCCGGCACATCTCTTGTGTCTTCAGTCAGAATAGACGCAGCCGATGAGCCCAATGTTCACCATGCCAGCGAGGTTAGTGGGATGCTGCCGCGGCTCCTGCTCTGGGGCCCGGAAGGGGTGGCGAGGCCGACTTCCCGGCGTCTGCATCGGCCCGCAGGCCGTGCCCATGCTGCCGGCGGGCTACTGCTCGTCCTGCTCGGGGATCGGCTCCATCTTCCCCGCCCGTCCCAGCTCCGCGGCCCGGCGCAGCCGCGCCACCACATCCCGCTGCGGGACGAGCTCCATGAGGTGGAACAGGCTGGGCCCGATGGTCTGTCCCGTCACGGCCGCCCGGCAGGGGTGGATGACCTTCGCGGCGCTCACGCCGAGGTCGTCGGCCAGGCCCCTGATGACCCGCTCGATGCCGTCCACGTCCCAGCTCTCCAGCGTCTCCAGCCTGTCAGCCAGCATGTCCAGGCGCTCGGGGACCTCCTCCCGCCGCAGCCACTTCTTGCGGGCCCGGTTGTCGTAGGGGAAGTCGTTGGTGAAGTAGTAGCGGCCCCAGGTCACGAAGTCCCGGAGCAGGCGGGTGCGCTCCTTCATCAGGTCCACCACCGCCACCAGCCACTCCCGCCGCTCGGCGCTGAGGTCCTCCTCGATCAGGCCCTCCTCCCGCAGGATCGGCTCCAGGAGGTCGGCCAAGTACTCCGGATCGGCCTGCTTGAGATACTCACCGTTCAGCCAGGTGGCCTTCTCGAGGTCAAAGACCCCCGGCGACTTGCTGACGCCCTCGAGGGTGAAGGTGTCGATCAGCTCCTGGAGGTCGAGGATCTCCTCATCGGTCCCCGGCGACCAGCCGATGAGCGCCAGGAAGTTGCGCATCGCCTCCGGCAGGAAGCCCTGCTCCCTGTAGTCCAGCAGGTTCACCGCTCCATGGCGCTTGCTCAGCTTCGTGCGATCGGTGCCCATGATCAGGGGCAGGTGCGCGAACTGCGGGCGCTCAAAGCCCAGCGCCTCCATGAGCTGCACGTGCGAGGGGGTGTTGGAGAGGTGCTCCTCGGCGCGGATGACGTGACTGACCTCCATAAGGTGGTCGTCCACCACCACCGCCAGGTGATATGTCGGGTAGCCGGAGGTCTTGCGGATGACGAAGTCGCCCATCAGCGAGTTGTCGAAGGACACCTCCCCGCGCACCAGGTCCTCCACCACCGTGGTCCCGGACTCCTTGACGTGGAAGCGCACGCAGTAGGGCTTCCCCTCGGCCAGGAGCGTCTGCCGCTGCTCCTCTCCCAGCTCCAGGCATTTCCCGTCGTAGCGAGGGGGCTCCCCTCGCGCGCGCATGATCTCGCGCCGCTCCTCCAGCTCCTCGGGCGTGCAGAAGCACCTGTAGGCCCTGCCGGCGTCGAGCAGCCGGTCGATGTGCTCCTCATAGACCTCCAGCCGCTCCGACTGGATGTAGGGCGCGTAGGGCCCCCCGACATCGGGGCCCTCATCCCAGTCGATACCCAGCCAGCGCAGGCCGTCGTAGATGGCGCGCAGGGACTGCTCGGTGGAGCGCAGCTCGTCGGTGTCCTCGATGCGCAGGACGAACTCCCCGCCCTCGTAGCGGGCGAAGAGCCAGGCGAAGAGCGCGGTATGCGCGCCGCCCACGTGCAGGTTCCCTGTGGGTGCGGGCGCGAAGCGCGTGCGTACCTCTGACATCCTGTGGTCACCTTTCCAGCATGCTCGAGACGCTGCCCGCCGGCGCTGCCCGGCGAGCGAACTGCCCGGGGCGGACGCCCGCGGGCAGTGTCCTCATCATACCCGTCCTCCGCCGCGCGCGCAACCGGCCCCAGGATGCGGCCCCAGATTGTCCGTTGCGGGCGAGGGCGCCTGCAACCCAGCACCAATGGGTATGCGATGCTGGGAAGCCGGCGCCCCCGAGTTCCACACGGATGGGCTCGGGGAGTTGCGGCGCTGCGGCTCAGTGTCGTACGGAGGCCTGGCCTGCCCAGGCCAGCCGTCGCGCGAAGCGCGACTGTCATTCGAGCGGGCCCTCAAACGGCACGCGATGTTGGGCCGACCTCCTCCGGGTGCGTCGCACCCGTCGTCGTGCGGCCCCTCCAACGGCAACGGCTGCGGGGCTTCGGCCCGCGTCGGGCGTAGGCACGCCCGACCTCCGCACGACACGGCCCGCGGGCGAGGGCGCCCGCGCCCCAGAAAGGGTAGATATGCCATCCTGAGAAGCCGCGCCCACGCTGCCTCCCCATCCTCGGAAGCCGGCACCCCCGCTGCCTCCCCATCCTGGGAAGCCGGCGCCCCCGCCGGCTTGTGGCCCGAAGCGCCACTCAATGCTTCGACCACTTGGTCGAACGCAGCGCAAGCGCGGACACCTGGCGGTGCCTCCCCAGCCTGGCCGTCGGCCGTTTCCGTTAGCTGATAGCCGGTAGCTGATAGCTGCGCGGTCCCCCCGCCGAACCGACACTTGAGAACGCGCCCTACTCCTCCGGCGCCTCGTTGCCCTCTTCGGTCTCCTCCGCCTCCTCGGCCTCGTCTCGGATGAGGAAGTCCTCAAGCTCCTCCGACCCCGGCTCGCGGATCAGCTCCCGGTCCAGCGACCACTTGCCGTCGGCGGCCTCAAAGCACGGGTAGTAGGCCAGCAGCGACGCGATCTGCCATCGCGAGGTGCGGCGCACGACATTCATCTCCGCCCACAGCGCGTTGAAGCTCAGGCCATCCTCGTGCTCGCCCAGCAGCTCCACCATGAGGTCGAAGACCGAGATGGGCCGATGGCTGACCCGCTCGCGCTTCCGCTCCAGCACGGCCATGCGCTCCTCGGCCGGCGTCAGCTCCTCGTCCGTGTCGCCATCGTACGCCAGCGTGTAGGCCACCGGATCGTCGGTCCGGGCGATGGTGAAGATCGCTCCGCTGGGCGGCAGGTACCGCTGGTACCAGCGCGACAGCCCGAACATCAGACCCAGGTCCAGGTTGAGCCAGGCCGGATAGAGGCCCCGTTCGGCGTCGCGCAGTATCAGCAACGTCATCGGGACGTCGAAGTCGAACAGCGGCCGGTCGATGCCCCGCACCGGCACCGTGCCCATGACGTAGTGGTGGTGCAGCAGCGGGCAGTCCGCGCTGTCCTCCGCCATGAGGTCCTCGTCGGGCTCGATCTCCACCCCGCAGGCCACGTCCTCGTAGACGGGGTCCCGCACCTCCTCCAGCAGCTCATCGGGGAGGATCTCCGGCTCCACCAGGACGTCCTCCTCGAACTCCGTGCGCACCGGAACGAGCGGCTGGGGGACCTCCCGAACCCAGTCGGGGATGGATTCCCGCGACAGGTAGCGGCCCAGGGAGACCTGTAGCAGCCCCGGTTCTCCCTGCAGCATCTCCTGCAGGCGGTGAGCCGCGGCCACGAACTTCCTCTGGTCGGGGCTGATCTCGAGCAGATCGACGATCAGCTCGTCGAGACCGATCGGCACCTGGGCCTCGCCGACCACTGACAGGATGTTGGCCCGATCCTCATCATCGAGTGTGTAGGGCGTGGCAGGGGGCTCCTTGGCCAGCACCTCCCCGATGTCCACGTGAACGGGCTCCTCGCCCTCAGCCGAGAGCTGGTCAGACAGCTCCCGCAGCCGCTCGTGCAGCGCGTCGAGCTGCTCGCGGCTCATCCACAGGCCCGCGGCCGGGATGACGTCATCGCGCTGCAGCGTCTGCGCAATGAACTCCGTTGGGTCGAAGATCTGCGGATGGTGCAGCCACGTCAGGAAGGCGAGCTGCCGCGGTCCCAGTGGCCGGTCGAAGGCCTCCAGGATGTTGGCGGCGGTCAGCCCTGGGTCTCGCTTGCGCAGATCCCGCTCCTCGCACTCCTGCCACAGCTCCCGCAGCTCGTCGTCATCCCGGAGGTCGTTGTAGAAGAGCACGGCCTCCTCATCGTCGCCCTCCATCACCAGGAGCCAGTCGGTGTCCACCACCTGCTCCTCGATGTAGGCGACGGCGTCGCGGCTCTCCTCGTACTCGTCCAGCAGCTCCTGGAAGTACTCCGGGGAGCCGCGGCGCAGGCTGGCCAGGCCGGTGATCATCAGCGCAATGGGCATGGGCCGGCCATACTGCGCCAGCAGCTCCAGCACCACGCCGCCGAAGGGCCGCCTGGCCAGCGAGTCCCGCTCCGCGAGATCGAAGCGTCCCGCCACCTCCGCGAACCGCCCGTCCTCCTGCAGCACCTGCCGAATGAGCGGGACTCCGATGCGCAGGCCCTGCGGCAGTGAGCGGACCAGGTTGGCCGGCCGCGCCGCCCCGGCCTGGCCCAGGATCGCCCCGTAGAGCCGATCGCCAAGGTATCTCAGTGCAAGGTCGTCGCTGATCTCCACCGTGTCAGGTCCTCCCGTGTAGCGCACTGCTCACTGTTGAGTTGCACGCCCCCGCAGGTCGTGCTCCAGCGCCTCGGTCACCAGCACGTCCACGAAGTGCCCGGCGGGCGGCACCTGCGGGCCGCGCCGGATGATGGCGTTGCCGTCGATGCCGGGCGCATCGCGATAGGTTCGTCCCACCACCGTCGCGGGATCATCGCCCGGCTCCTCCACCAGCACTCGCAGCCTCTCACCCACCAGGCCCTGGTTGATCTCCCGCGAGATCTCCTGCTGCAGGTGCATCAGCTCGTCCAGGCGATCGCGGGCCTGTTCGCGGGGCACCTTCTCCCCCACGCACTCCGAGCGCGTTCCGGGCTCGTCCCAGTAGACGAAGGCCGAGAGGCGGTCGAAGCGCGCCTCCCGGACGAACGCCAACAGCCGCTCGAAGCGCTGGCGCGTCTCGCCCGGATGCCCCACGATGAACGTGGTCCGCAGGGCCCCATCCGGGACCGCGGCCCTCACCCGCTCCAGCAGCGCCAGGTGCCGCTGGGCATCGCCCCCCCGTCCCATGCGCCGCAGCACGGCCTCGTCGGCGTGCTGCAGCGGGATGTCGAAGTAGGGCACGATCTGCTCGGTGCCCGCCACCACCTCAAGCAGCTCGTCGCTGATACCCGTGGGGTGCAGATACTGCAGCCGCAGCCATCCGTCCCAGCCGCCCAGCTCCAGACTCTCCAGCAGGCCCGCCAGGGAGTGCTCTCCCGTCAGGTCGCGGCCCCACGCAGAGGTGTCCTGGGCGATCACGCATATCTCGCGGACGCCCTCGCCGATGAGGCCCGCCACCTCAGCCCGGATGTCGCCGGGCGGCCGGCTGCGATAGGGCCCGCGGAGCTGCGGGATCAGGCAGTAGGTGCAGTGATGGCTGCAGCCGTCGGCGATCTTGAGATGCGCCAGCCACTGTGGGCCGGTGCGCACCCTCGGCGTGTCCGCCGAGCAGAGGCAGGGCGGCGACCCGGCCTCCATCACTCGCTCGCCGGCCAGGCAGCACTGGACGACCTCGGCGATGCGGTCCACCGAGCCCGGCCCCACGAGGGCGTCCACCTCCGGCAGCTCCCTCAGCAGCTCCTCGCCATAGCGGGAGGTGAGGCAGCCGGCGCAGATGAGGCACTGGGCCCCGTCGGCCTTCAGCTCCGCCAGGTCCAGCAGCGCCTCCACCGCCTCCTCCACCGCTGGCTCGATGAAGGCGCAGGTATTGACGATGATGATCTCGGCATCCTCGACGTCCTCCACCAGCTCGTGCCCCGCCTGCTCCAGGAGCCCCAGCATCACCTCGGAGTCCACGAGGTTCTTGGCGCACCCCAGCGACACCACCGCCACCGCGTGTCCCATCACCGGCTCAGTCCTGGCGCCGGAAGATGAGGCAGTAGTGATGGTGGTAGTTGGGCACGAAGGTGGTGGGGTAGCCCCAGATCCCGAGCTGCTTGCTGTCCTGGCACCAGATGCGCTCGCCCTGAAAGCTCAGCGAGCGGCTGATGCGCCGCGCCAGGTCCCACGCCAGCGGCCGGACGTAGCCGTCGGGCACCCGAACGTTCTGGGCCACCACCACCAGGTACTTCCCGGGCCTGAGCAGCTTCGCACAGGCGTCGAAGACGCCTCCCACCTCATCAACGAAGCGCTCGTAGTCCTCGATCAGCCCCAGATTGCCCTCAACGTCGCCGTAGTCGGTGTCCAGGCCCTCGTCGGCGCGCTGCTTGTGCGTGGAGTGCACGCCCCCGCGGCTGGTCCGCAGCATCTTCCAGTAGGGTGGCGAGGTCATGATAAAGTCAAACTGCGGGAGGCCCTCCTCGCCCCATGGGAGGCCGTCCTCGCCGGCCCAGGTCTCGTCGCGAGCCAGCCCTCGAGCGTCGGCCTCAATGACCCGCGCATCCACCCCGTCACCGGGAGTCCCCGCCAGCCGCTGTCGCGTCATCTCCACGTAGCGGGGGCTGATCTCCACGCCCACGGCGTTCCGGCCCTCCTCCAGCGCGGCCACCAGCGTGGCGCCGCTGCCACAGAGGGGGTCGAGGACCCACCCCCCGCGCTTGGTGAAGAAGCGCAGGAACTGTGCCACCAGCTCCTCGGGGTAGCGGGCCGGATGCAGCTCGGTGTCCCGGTTCTGGTGATAGCGCCGGGAATCACACACCAGCCAGGACTTGGTGGCCTTGATCCATTCCCGGCCGGTGAGGTCGTTCAGCGTATTTCGGCGGGCCCGGCGTCCCGGCTGCTTCCGCTCCTGTGGTTCACGGTCCGGGCCATCATCGTCGAGGGGAAGAGAGGTCTGCATGCTCATGGGGTATGTATTTCGGCGCAGGGCCCGCGATTCCTGCCCGCGCGCCGCTCAGGCGCTCTCGGCCGCCGGCTGGTCATCGTCGGAGAGGTCCTCCTCACGCTCGGGCACCTCCGCCACGTCCTCCTCGGCGTCCTCGTCGATCTCCTCAGGATGGGGGTACTCGCCACCCGACAGGTGCTGTTGCATCGCCGATGGATGCAGCAGCACCTGGCGCGCCTTGGGGCCCTCGTGGGGCCCGACCACGCCCCGCTGCTCCATGGCGTCGATGAGGCGGCCCGCGCGAGCGTAGCCGATCTTGAAGCGCCGCTGCAGCCCGGAGACCGATGCCTCCCCCTCGCCCACCACGAACTCCACCGCCGCCGCGTAGAGCTTGTCGGAGACCTCGATGTCGGCCGCGAAATCCTCCTCGTCATCATCGGGCACCTGGGGAATGATCCCGAAGTCCGGCTCGCCCTGCTCGCAGAGGTAGTCCACCAGCCGCTGCAGGTCGGACCGGGGGATGAATGCGCCCTGCAGCCGCCGGGGCTGGTTGGCGTCGATCGGACAGTAGAGCATGTCGCCGCGGCCGATCAGCCGCTCCGCGCCCTGCCCGTCGAGGATCGTGCGCGAGTCGTGCTGGGAGGTCACCGCCAGGGCGATGCGGGAGGGGATGTTGGCCTTGATGGTGCCGGTGATGACGTTCACCGACGGCCGCTGGGTGGCCAGCACCAGGTGGATGCCGGTGGCCCGGGCGAGCTGCGCCAGCCGGCAGATGGAGAACTCGAACTCCGCCCGCGATTGCATCATCAGGTCCGCCAGCTCGTCGATGATGATGACCACGCGCGGCATGGGCTCGAACTCCTGATCGGTGTGCTCCTTTGGCTCGGCGGCCAGCGCGTTATACTCGTCGATGTCCACGACGCCCTTCATGGCGAACTGGTCGTAGCGCTTGTCCATCTCCCGGATGACCTTGCGCAGCGCGTCGGCGGCCTCCTTGGGGCTGTAGATCACCGGAGACATCAGGTGCGGGAGGCCCTCGTACAGCCGCAGCTCCACGCGCTTGGGGTCGATGAGGATGAACTTCACCTCGCTGGGCCGCACCCGCATGCAGATGGAGCTGATAATGCTGTGCAGGCACACGCTCTTGCCGGCGTTGGTGGCCCCGGCCACCAGCAGATGGGGCATGTGCGACAGATCCCCGATCACCGGGTGGCCGGCGATGTCCCGCCCCAGCGCCACCGCCACCGGCGAGCCGTTGCGCTGGAACTCCTCCTCCTCCAGCATCCGCCGGAGGCTCACCACAGCCCGGTTCTGATGCGGCACCTCGATGCCCACCGCGGACTTGCCCGGAATCGGCGCCTCCACTCGCACGTCCACCGCCGCCAGCGCCATGGCCAGGTCATCGGAGAGGTTCACGATCTTCCCCACCCGGATCCCCGGCGCCGGCTCCACCTCGTAGCGCGTGATCACCGGCCCCTGCTCGTAGTCCACCACCTTGGCCTCCACCCCGAAGCTCTCCAGGGTGTCCTCCAGCTTGATGATGTTCTCGGTGGCCTCCTCAGCGGCGGCCTGCCCCATGTCCTCGTCCTCGAGCTCGCTGAGGAGCGACAGCGGTGGCGGCTGGTAGAGATCATCGCTGTCCAGCAGGACGGTCTGCTCCCCGTCAGCCTCCGGCGCCGACCCGCTGCGCTCGATCGTGGGCGTTGATGGGCACTCGGCGCAGTCCGGCTCCCCCGATGGCGGATCCTCCGGCCGTTCGTCGGAGTCCAGGTCCAGCTCCACGACGGGTCCGCGGTCGGGTCTGACGGGCCGCTGAGGGCGCTTGCGCCCTGCGGCCGGCCTTGGCGTTCGCCGCAGACCCGACCTCAGCTCGGCCACGCCGTCCGTTACCACCCGCAATGCAGACGCGAACAGGCTCCCGATCAGCCGTCCGCTTCCCTGCACAAGCCGCTTCACGGAGGTCTGCGTCAGCAGCACCAGGGCGATGAACGCCAGCCCCACCAGCACGATGTAGGAGCCGGGGCGACCCAGCACGCTCAGCGATGCCTCGGCGAGGCCCGCACCGAGATAGCCGCCGTTGACCGCCACCCACTCGGGATCGAATCGGGACTGCTCGGGCACCGGCATGGCGGTGAGGGTGAGGAGGACGGCCAGCATCAGCCCGGCGCCGGCCAGCGCTCGCGGGGATGCCACCTGAGGGCGTTCGAGGGCGAAGAGGACGCCGACGACCAGGAGCACGATGGGGACCGCGTAGGCACCCACGCCAAGGGCGAGGGTGAGGCTGCGCGCGATGATCCCGGTCAGATAGCCGGCCTGGGAGACGCCCTCCTGGGTGCCGTAGAGAAGGCCCGCAAAGGTGAGCGCCGCCGCTGTCACGAGGCCGATGGCGGCGATCTCCCGCCGCAGCTTCTGGACGTCGTCGGCTCCTCTGGCCACAGGGCGTTCCTCCGATCGGTATTCTGCGTTCAGGCTGCAAACATACTTCGTCCAGTGCGGTCACGACGCACCGGAGACCCTGTGATGTCGTGATTATAGCACAAACCGCCAGGCGGCGAAAGGCCGCCTGATGTGGCCGGTCGGCCTGTCTCCTCAGACTCTCGGTTGCGGGTAGGGGTGCCCGCTGCCGTCCTCGTCCGCAGCAGCGGCGTGCTTGGACCCGCCCGGCGTTGGCGTTTGTCGTGCAGTTTGGAGGGGCGCGCCTCCGTTCGCGCCCAGCCGTTACCGCTCCGCGCTGAGCACGCCGAGAACCGCACACGCACAGGAGCGTGCGTGCCACGGGACGGCGGCCGTCTCTCACGGTCTCCCCCAGCGCCGCAGGATGGCTGGCTGAAAGCCGGGTCCACGTATCTCTCTGAGGCGCGGGCGCCCGCGCCCGCGCGATGTTAGAGTGAGCCGGCCCAACGGTCGAGTGGCGCTTCGCGCCACAAGCCGGCGAGGGCGCCGGCTTCCCAGAATGAGATATTGCCCTTGCTGCGGCCCGGGCGCGGCTGTGGCCGCGAGGAAAGGCGCGCCAGCGCCTCCGGGCAGGGCTATGGCCGCGGGGAGAGCCGCCCGAGAGCCTCCGGGCGGGGCTGTGGCCACGGGGAGAGGCACCCAAGCGCCTTCGGGCGTGCGCGCCTCCTGCCGAGGCTACGGATGCGCAGCCGCAGCCCTCGAAGCGGTTGCGCCATGGACTTCGAATGTGCTATACTGATGATGCCACGGCCCCACATGCGGGTCGTGGCTGTTGTCTGCACAGACGGCCGCCATGCGGTCGGAGGGATATACCATGAAGGCCGACATCCATCCTGAATACGTTGAGGCCACAGTCACGTGCGCCTGCGGTGAGACCTTCACCACGCGCTCCACTAAGCCCGAGATCCGGGTCGAGGTGTGCAGCAAGTGCCACCCGTTCTTCACCGGCAAGCAGAAGATAGTGGACACAGAGGGCCGCGTGGAGAAGTTCATCCGCCGCTACGGCCTGGAGGATCAGTACAAGGACGAGGAAGAGGAGAGCCCCGCCGAGCAGTAGCATCTCTTCCCGGCCTCTCATCCCGGCCTCAGCCTGCGCGGCTGAGGCCCCCGTACTTCTTGCGCCATGAGTGAAGATCGCGAGCATTTCTACGGCGGTCAGGCGGTGCTGGAGGGCGTCATGATGCGCTCCAAGGCCGCCTACGCCACCGCCGTGCGGCGCGTGGACGGCTCCATCGTCGTCGGCACTCGCGCCCTCAACACCCTCACCCAGCGCTACCGGTGGGCGAGGTGGCCGCTGGTGCGGGGCAATGTGGCCCTGGTGGACTCGCTGACCATGGGCCTGGAGTCCCTGAACTTCTCGGGGAACGTGGCGCTTGAGGATGAGGCCCAGCAGCGCGCGGCTGACCATGACCTGACCGCGGGCGAGCGGCAGGCGCGCCAGGTGGCGGCGGCAGAGGCACAGGCGCAGGGCAACCAGGCCCAGAGCCTCGGCGAGAAGGCCCTGTGGCTGACGGTGTTGCCGGCCATGGCCATCGGCATCGGCCTGTTCGTGCTCCTGCCGGCGTGGGCGGTGGACTGGTTCATGGGCGGGCGTGAGGTCACCGTCACCGCGGCCTTCGGCGAGGTCTTCGTCCGCAACCTGGTGGAGGGCGGCATCCGCCTGCTGGTGATCGTGGCCTACATCGAGGGCATCTCCCTGATCCCCTACGTGCGCCGGGTCTTTGAGTTCCACGGCGCCGAGCACGCCACCATCAACGCCTTTGAGGACACCGGGCGAGTGAGCGTGCAGGAGGCGGTCGAACACTCCCCCCTGCATCCTCGCTGTGGCACGGCCTTCCTGCTGGTGGTGGTCGCTGTTAAGATCGTGGTCAACTGCTTCCTGGGGTGGCCCACGCTGTGGCTGCGGCTGCTGTTGCGTCTGGCGGTGCTGCCGCCTATCGCGGGCATCGCCTATGAGGTGATCCACTGGGCCGGCCGGCATCGGGGAGGCGCCCTGGAGCTGATACTGGCCGGGCCCGGGCTGCTCATGCAGAAGCTGACCACCCGCCGCCCGGAGCCGGATCAGGTTGAGGTCGCCATCTACGCGCTGGCCACGGTGGCGCCGGAGGTGGACCTGCCTCCCGGCTTCGAGGAGCCGGAGCGGGTCACGATCGGCCGCGGCGGCCAGATCGTCCGCGACCAGGAGCCGCCTGAGCCCGGAGAGCTGCAGCGGGAGCACGAAGAGCGGGAGGCGCGGTCTGCGGGGGCAGGGTAGCGCGATTGCGGCGGCTGCGTCCAGGCCTCTTATCATCCGTCGCTTGCTCGCACCGTGCCGCTTGGAGCCAACACAATGGACCTGCTATCGGCGCTTGAGCGCCTGGAGGACGAATTCGAGGACGTGCAGCAGCAGCTCACCACTCGGGAGGTGCTGAGCGACCCTGTACGCCTGCGCGAGCTCTCGGTGCGGCACTCCGAGCTGGAGCCGGCCATGGAGAAGCTGGCGGAGTACCGGGAGCACCTGCGCACCCGCGATGAGGCCGCCTCCATGCTGGAGACGGCCGAGGACGAGGAGATGCGACAGTTCCTGCAGGCGGAGCTGGCGGAGGCGCAGCAGGCGATCGACGACATGGAGGACGATCTGCTTCTGCTCCTCATCCCCCCCGACCCCATGCGCGACCGCAACGCCATCATGGAGATCCGCGCCGGGACGGGTGGCGACGAGGCGGCGCTGTTCGCCGGGGACCTGTTCGAGATGTACAACAGCTACGTCACCGGCCGGGGCTGGGACATGGAGATCATGTCCGCAAACGCCGGCCCCATGGGCGGGTACAAGGAGATCATCGCCAACGTCCGGGGCTCCGGGGCCTACGGGACCCTCAAGCACGAGGCCGGCGTCCACCGCGTGCAGCGCGTGCCGGCGACCGAGTCCCAGGGCCGCATCCACACCTCCGCGGCGACCGTCGCGGTGCTGCCCGAGGCCCAGGAGGTTGACATCGAGCTGGCCCCGGGCGAGCTGGAGTTCGAGACCTTCCGGGCCGGCGGGCCTGGCGGGCAGAGCATGCAGAAGAACGAGACCGCCGTGCGCGTTACGCACACGCCCACCGGCATCACCGCCGCCTCCCGCGACGAGCGCTCCCAGAAGCAGAATCGCCAGAAGGCCCTCACCGTGCTGCGCGCCAGGCTCTACGAGCACGAGCAGGCCAAGCTGGACGAGGCCATCGACGCCCAGCGCCGGGCGGCCGTGAAGAGCGGCGACCGCTCGGAGAAGGTCCGCACCTACAACTTCCCTCAGGACCGCGTCACCGACCACCGCATCGGCCTCACCCTGCACAACCTCCCCGAGATCATGGCCGGCGAGATCGACGACCTCATCGGGGCGCTGGGCGAGCACGAGCGGCAGCAGAAGCTGGAGGAGCTGGCCGAGAGCCTCTGAGGGAGGCGCACTGCCATGAAGCTCAGCGAGGCCCTCGAGGACGCCCAGCAGCGGCTGGCGGAGGCTGAGGTCCCGGAGGCGGAGTTCGACGCCCGAGCCCTGGCCTCACACGTGCTGGACATCCCCCTGGCTCACATTCCCATGCACCAGGCCCGCCTGCTCACAGGCGAGGAGCTGGCGTCCTTCGAGACGCTCATCGGCTGCCGCTGCAGGCGCGAGCCCCTGCAGTACCTGCTGGAGAGCACGGAGTTCTACGGCTACGAGTTCCTCTGCGACCCCCGCGCTGTCATCCCCCGCGCCGACACCGAGACGCTCGTTGATGTGGCCCTGGAGATCGCTCAGGAGCACGGCATCACTCGCATCGCCGACATCGGCACCGGCTGCGGCATCATTGCCGTGTCCCTGGCGCTGGAGCTCAAGGACACGCACGTGCTGGCCACCGACACCTCCCGGGACGCGCTGGACCTGGCCGCCGAGAACGTGGCGGCACACGGGCTCGAGGACCGCGTGGAGCTGGCGCAGGGGTCGTGGCTGGATCCGCTGCACGAGAGCGGCTGGGCGAGCAATGTGGAGATGGTGGTGAGCAATCCGCCCTACGTCCGCGAGGACGACTGGGAGGACCTCATGCCGGAGATCACCGACCACGAGCCGCGGGAGGCGCTGGTGGACTCCGAGGCCGACGGCCTGGGCGCCTACCGGGCCATCGTGGAGCAGTGCGGGGAGCTTCCGGCGCTGCAAGCCGTGGCCTTCGAGGTCGGCGAGGGCCAGGCTGCGGAGGTGGCGGAGCTGATGAGCGAGGCGCTTGGCGCCAGCGAGATCATCATCCGCAAGGACCTCGGGCGGATCGACCGCGTGGTGGCCGCCGTGCTGGGAATCGGCGAACGATGAGCGACCGGCCCCGTGTCATCGCTGCGCCGCCGGCCTCCAGCGAGGAGGCCGGGGCCGCCTGTGCGGAAGCCATCAGGCGGGGCGAGATCATCGTCATTCCCACCGACACCGTCTACGGCATCGCCGCGGACCCCTTCGACGAGGACGCGGTCTTGCGCCTGTATGAGGCCAAAGGGAGGCCGCGTGACATGGCCATCCCGGTGCTGGCCGTCGGCCACGACGCCATGCGGCTGATCAGGGGGGAGCCGTCCGCGGAGGCCAGGGAGCTGTTCGAGCGCTTCTGGCCGGGGGTGCTGACGGTCGTCGTCCCGTGTGTCGAGGACCTCCCCGACGCCCTCACCGCCGGCCGGAGCTCCGTCGGCCTGCGCGTGCCGGCCAGCGATCTCGCCCGTGGCATCATCTCCGCCTGTGGCGGCCTGCTGGCCACCACCAGCGCCAACTACACCACCGAGGCTCCCGCCTGTGAGGTCGCAGAGCTGGCGCCGGCCCTGGTGGAGCATGTGTCCATCGTGGTCGATGGGGGTCGCTGTCCGGGCGGCGTGGCCTCGACTGTCGTGGACCTGACCAGCACTCCCCCCCGCATCATCCGGCAGGGACCTGTCTCGGCCAGCGATCTGCGACAGGTGCTGCCCCACCTGGCCGAGAAGTAGTCGGTGCCCCGCCATCAGCGTCGCGGAGGTGGGTCACCATGAAGGTCGGATTCCTGGGCCTCCCGGCCAGCGGCAAGACCTCACTCTTCAACCTCGTCACCGGCCGGGACCTCGATCCGGCGGAGATCGGTCGTGCCGAGGCCCGGATAGGCACGGTTAGAGTCCCCGACGCGCGTCTGCCCCGCATTGCCGAAATCTACGGCTCGGACCGCAGCGTCCCGCCCGAGGTCACCTTCGTTGACCTCATGGCCCTGCACCGCGGCGAGGAGCACACCGCCCGCGACGACAGCCTCACCAGGGTCGCCGGCGACGCCGACGCCTTCGCGCTCGTCATCCAGTGCTTCGGAGAGCTCGACTACCAGGGCAACCCCCTCCATCCCAGCGCCGACCTGGAGGGCCTGCTGCTGGAGATGACCATCACCGACCTGGGAGTCGTCGAGCGGCGCATCAAGCGTATCGAGGATGAGCTCAAGGCCGCCCGCGACAAGACCCACACGGAGCACGATCTGCTCCAGCGCGTCTCCGAGCATCTCGGCGAGGGCGAGCTGGTGCGCGACATGGACCTGCACGAGGAGGAGGAGCGGGTGCTGCGCGGCTTCAACCTCCTGACCAGCAAGCCGCTGCTGGTGGTCTTCAATGTCAGCGAGGAGGACCTGCGAGCGGAGACATGCACCGGCGCGTGCAAGAGAGCGGAGGAGGCGGGTCTGGAGTGGATCCCGGTCTGCGCCGGGCTGGAGCAGGAGCTGGCGGAGCTCGACGCGGAGACGCAGAAACAGTTCCTGGCTGAGTACGATCTGGAGGCCCCGGCCCGGGAGCGCTTCATCCGGGCCTGCTACGACCTGCTGGATGTCATCACGTTCTTCACCGCCAACGAGAACGAGGCCCACGGGTGGACCATCTCGGCCGGCGCCACCGCCCGCGAGGCCGCCGGCAAGGTCCACAGCGACATGTACGAGGGCTTCATTCGCGCGGAGGTCGTGGCATTCGAGGACCTGGACGAGCTCGGCTCCGTTGCCGCCTGCAAGGAGGTGGGCGCCGTCCGTGTGGAGGGCCGCGACTACGAGGTCCAGGAGGGCGACATCCTCCAGGTGCGGTTCAGCAGGTAACCCGGAGCCGGCGCGCCCCTCCGTGGCGCGCGTGCCGGATTCCCGAGTGCCGAGGCGAGTTCAGAGCTCCGGGATGTCCACCTGCCGGAAGTCGCGCATGTAGGGGGCCGCCTCCTCCGCCCACCCCTGGGCGCGCTCGAACTGGACCTCCGCGACCGCCACGCCCTCGCCACCCTCGACCTCTGCAAGCACTTCGCCCCACGGGGCGATGATCGCTGACCGGCCCACGCCCTCCAGGTGGCCGCCGGCATCGTAGGGGCCGGACACGTTCGCGGACGCCAGGAAGACCCCGTTCTCCAGGGCTCGCACCATGCACTGCGCGCGATAGGCCTCCGTCGCCGGGTAGTGCCACTGCCGACAGACCTCGGTGTCCACCCACGCGGTGGGGTGCAGAATCAACTGCGCTCCCCCCAGCACCAGCCGCCGGACGTACTCCGGGAAGATATAGTCGTAGCAGACCATCACCCCGGCCCGGCAGAGGCCCAGGTCCAGCAGGCAGGCCTCGCGGCCGGGGGCGAAGCCCTCCGCCTCCTGCAGATACAGGAAGACCTTGCGGTAGACCGCCGCGACCTCGCCCTCAGGGGAGAGGACCACCGCCGCGTTGAAGGGCCTCCCCTCGGGGTTGTGCTCCGGCATCCCGGCCGCGACCCAGGCGCCGGCTCTGCGGGCGGCGCCGCCGAGGCGCTCGGCGGCGGGCCCGGGAATGGGCTGGGCCACCGCCGCGATGTCGTCCGCCAGCCCGGTCAGCGCCATCTCAGGCAGCAGCACCAGGTCGGCATCCTGCCGCGCGCCCTCCTCGATCAGCTCCAGCATGGTCGCCAGGTTCGCGTCCGCGTCGCCCGGCCTCACCTGCATCTGTCCGACCGCGATCGTCGCCATGCGCATCACTCCCTCTGGGGCGTCCGGGAGGGCAGTTCCCCGACGCAGCCGCCGCCACCTCGTGGGAGGCGTCGCATCCGCGGGCGGCGAATGTCCTCTCGCAGCCACGTCTGCCTCGGAGGTGGAACACATGCGCATCACCGCGGTCTTGCTGACGATCGTCCTGAGCGCCGGCGTCTGTGCGGCCCAGTTCACGGTCCTCGATGCTGACACCCAGGCCGTCATCGTCCACGAGCGGCAGCCGCAGGGCGAGACGGTGAAGGCCTACCAGGACCTGGCGAAGTACCTGGAGCTCTCCACCGGCCGGGAGTTCACGGTCGTGGAGGAGGGGGAGTATGACCCCGGCCAGGGCCCGCCGATCTACGTGGGGATGTGCGGCCCGGTGAAGCGGGCGCTGGGTATGCAGCGCTACGGCATGGACCGCGACGCTTACGCGGTCATCGTGGGGGAGGACGCCGTGATGCTGGCCGGCGCCGCGCCGTGGTCAACCTTCTGGGCGGTCTGCCAGTTCCTGGAGGACCACGTGGGCGTGCGGTGGCTCATTCCCGGGCCGCTGGGCGAGGACGTGCCCGAGCATGACAGCATCACGGTGCCTGTGGGCCGGGAGACCTACTCGCCGGCGATACTTTCGCGGCTGTGGAGCGGCGCTCATTACGGCGGCGACTGGAGCCTGCGCCAGCGCATCCACGGCCGCTACCACTTTCATCACAACCTGCTGCGCGTCTTCCCGCCCGAGCTGTTCGACGAGCATCCCGAGTACTTCCCGGTGCACGGCGACCGCCGCTACCGACCGGGTCCTGACGATCACTCCTGGCAGCCGTGCATGACCGACCCCGGGGGCGTGGCGCACGCGGCGGATGCGGCCCGGGAGTACTTCGCCCAGCACCCCATGGCCGAGAGCTTCTCCTACGGCATCAACGACGGCCACGGCTACTGCGAGTGCGAGCAGTGCCGGAAGGTGGATCGCCCGCTGCCACAGTGGCACGGCTTCTCGGGCGACAAGTCCATCCTCTACTACACGTGGCTCAACCGCGTGGCCGAGAACCTGGAGCGCGATCACCCCGACAAGATGCTCGGCTGCCTGGCCTACTCAGCGGTGATCCTCCCGCCCACCGGCATGAAGCTGCACCGCAACATCATCCCCTATCTCACATCCAACCGCGCCGACTACTGGGACCCCGCCTTCCGCCGGCAGGACCAGACCATGCTGGCTCGCTGGTCGCGCACAACCAACCAGATGGGCATCTACGACTACGCCTATGGCATGGGCTTCGCCATCCCGCGCATCTTCAACCACCTCTTCCAGGACGCCATCCAGTTCGCCGTGGACCACGGCGTGAAGGGCTTCTACGCGGAGGTCTATCCCAACTGGGGCCTTGACGGGCACAAGCTCTACGTGATGTCGCGCATCCTGTGGAACCCGGACGTGGAGATCCAGCCCATCGTGGAGGACTGGAACGCGCGGATGTTCCGCGAGGCCGCGGAGCCGATGAGCGAGTACTTCGCGCTGTGCGAGCGCACCTGGCGGGAGAACAACGTGGGTCACGGCCACTGGGCCTTCAGGCTGGCCGCCGACCCCCGCCAGTTCGAGATCTTCCCGCCGGAGGTCATCGAGCAGTGCACCGCCTACCTCGACCAGGCCGCCGACATGGCCGAAAGCCAGATCGTCAGGGACCGCATCGCGTTCTTCCGCAAGACCTGGGACGTGACGGTGCTGCTGGCCGGCAACTACTGGGCCTCCCGCGAGGTGGAGGAGCTCATAGAGGAGGGGGCGCCGCTGGAGGACGTGGCGGCCGCCATGCGCCGCATGGCCGAGCGCATGAGCGCCGTGGACATCGACGCCTACATGGAGGAGAGGGTGGGCGATGATCCCGTCGCCTTCCATCCCCCCAAGCCGAGCTGGATCGCGCCACTCAAGTCCGGGTCGGCCACCATCGCCAAGCGGTGGGTGGCCTCGCAGATCGCCGGGGATGTCATCGAAGAGGTCCGGGGGGCCGGCCGCGTCGATGCTCAGGCCATGCGCCAGGCCATCAGCGAGGCCATCACCGACATCTTCGGCACCGGCGGCCCGGAGCGCTACCAGCAGGTCGTGGCCGACATCCGCCGCATGGCCACCAAGGTGGGCACCGCCGCGCGCGTCGAGGAGCCGCCGGCGGTGGATGGCGACCTGGACGACGCCGCCTGGGAGCGCGCCGACGTGCTCACCGACTTCATCAAGTGGGGGCAGGCGGCGCAGGCCGAGTACACCACCCGCGTGCGGCTGCTTCACGATGACGCCAACCTCTACGTGGCCCTGGAGTGCGAGCAGGACACCTCCGACCTGGTCACCAACGCCTCGCCGCGCGACGGCTCCACGTGGAAGGATGACTCCGTGGAGATCTTCATCAGCCCCGAGGCCGGCGAGCCGGAGTACGTCCAGTTCATCATCAACGCCGCCGGAGCGTTCTTCGACCAGTGGCGCCACGAGGACCAGAGCTACGCCGAGGCGCTGGACTACGACTTCGACGCCCAGTGGCAGGCCGCCGTCCGCGAGGGGATGTGGGTGGCGGAGATGCGCCTGCCGCTGGCGGAGATGCACATCGATCCTGACGAGCGAACGCTGCTGCCGATGAACTTCGTGCGCAACGTGCAGGGCACGGGCGGCGGGATATCGTCGTGGTTCCCGTCCATCAAGGCCCACGCCGACCCCATGAGCCGGGGGTGGGTCGTCCTGCAGTAGCCCCAAGCTGCAAGCCACAGGCTGCGAGCAGTACGGCGAGGGTCCGCGGTCGGACCTATGCTCTGTCACATCCTGGAAGCGATAACGAGCCCGGACTGTCTCGGCTGCTGTTTCTGTGTGGAGGGGCCGCCGCGAGCGAAGCGCGCGGGGCGCGGTCAGGAGCGGTAGCGACTGATACCGCGCAGGTTCCGCCCCGGCCCATGTCGTTTGATTGCGCGAAAAGGCAAACGACTGTGCCGAGGAGCATCTTGCGTGGCCCGGCAACCGACCGAGAATGAATCCGGCCTCTCCACGCGCACCCACGTGCTCCTGCTCTCGAGCACCTTCTTCTTCATCTTCCTGGGCACCGGCGCCCAGCAGGCCTTCCTGCTGCCATACCTGCAGGACCTGACGGACTGGAGCAAGCTGCAGCGGGTCCTCGTTCTCGCCACCGTCTACTTCAGCATGGCCGTCTTCCGCCTCGGCAACGTCTACCTGCTGCGCAACTGGCCCCAGTGGATGTTCAGCCTGGTGGGCGGCGCCACCTACGTCCTCTTCCCCCTGGCGGTGCTGCTGGTATCATTCTTCCCCAGCTACCCCCTGGCCATCGGGGCCGCCGCCCTCTGGGGCTGGGGCGGAGCGGCCATGTGGATGGGCACCACCATGCAGATCCTGGCCCTGGCCGACCGGGCGCAGAGGCATGGCACGGGGATGGGCGTGCTCTACGGTGCGACACTCGCCGGCTGGGCGGTGGGCGTGATCGTGCTGGGCAACATCTTCGGCGCCGCTCGGGCCATCGGCCGCCCCTGGCTGCTCTACGTGGCGGCCTTCGCCTTCGCGGCCATCGGACACGGGATCATGCTCCGCCTGCCCCGACCGCCCGAGCCGCTGCCGGAGATGCCCACCTGGGGCTCGCTCGTCGAGATCATGTCCCGCGCCAAGGCTCGCATCGCGGCCTTCCTGCTGTTCGCCTCCGCGCTGGCCTTCGGCTTCTTCCTGGGCAGCTTCACCGAGCACGTGGAGAATGTCTCGGGTGGCAACTGGGCATGGATCGCAATATTCTTCTACCCCTTTGCCCGCTTCGTGCTCAGCTTCACCTCCGGATTGCTGAGCGAGCGCTTCAGCCATGGCAGCATCCTGGCGGCCGGCTTCTTCGGCGGTGCAGCGGGGCTGGGCATTCCTCTGCTCGTGGATCACCCCCTGGCCCTGGCGGCCACGGCCCTGACCATGGGGCTGCTCAACGGCGCCGTGCCGGTCGTCAGCACCGCGCTCATCGGCACCTCCGCGGAGCAGAAGCGCCGCCCGCTGACCTACGGCGCGATGTTCACCTGGCGGGACCTGGGGGCGGTCATCGCCATGGTCGCGGGGAAGATACTGGAGGTTCGCGCGGAGAGTGTCACAGCCACCTTCGGGGTGTTCGCCGTGGTCTTCGCCCTCTGCGGCATCGTCTCCCTGATCCTCAACCGCTACGCGGAGCAGAGGCTGTGAACGGGCGCCTAACCGCTGCCATCGCCGAGCTGCTATCGTCGAGCATCCGCCGGGCGGCTGCCAGTGCTCACTTGGGCAATTCCGTGTACCCTGAGGAGACGGACAGTCAGCGGTTGGTTGCCTCGAGAAGCCACCGGGTCCGGTGGAGGGGCCGCCGGGCGCGCAGCGCCCGGTGAGGCCTGTGACTGAGACTTCGTAGAAGTCTCCCAGCGAATAGGTCTCAGGTTCCACCCCGGCCCGGTAGATAGCTCTACCCAGGGGCCAAACGGCGCGCAGGCGGGGGCGCCTGCGGGAGACCTTCGGTCTCAAACAAGTGGGCCGGGGTGGAACCTGCGCGGTCAGTCGCTACCGCTGCTGATCGCGCCCCGCTCGCTTCGCTCGCGGCGGCCCCTCCATGGCGGGCACGCGTCTTGTCGGGACGTAGGAAGGTACGCGAACTTCTGCGACGTAGCACTAGGTCCTGTCGGGCCTTGTCGTCTCGTCCGGCGTGCTCAACCCTCCCGCGTCGGCGCCGGCGTCTGGCGCAGGCCGCGGGTGTGCTCGTGGGCGCGTGCGTGAGCTCGGCGGCGGGCGTGGCGGTCCACCGTGTCGGCGGTGATGAGCAGAACGGTCATCTTGCGCACGTGACCGCGGGTCGGCAGCACTCCCACCGCCACGGTCTGCCCCGGGAAGGCCACGTACTGGACTGTCGCGGAGGTGCGTGCCCCCGGACCCTCGTCGCTGCAGCGGAGGCTGACCTGGCAGGTGATGAGGCCGTTGGCGCCCACCAGCGCCGCCAGCCGCAGGCCCGGCCGGCCCGAGGGAGTGGTGTGCTCGCACTGGAAGGTGACCGTGCCGCCCAGCCCCGCGCGCTCGACAAAGCGCGGCTCCCATGGCATGTCGGCCACGCCCTCCTCCAGCATCTCGTCGAGCTCATCGGTGTCCACATAGGGGTTGACAACCACCAGGGCCTCGTCGGCGTAGTCGGGAGCCACGGGACAGAGCTTGCCCACATCCAGCTCCCCTGCGGCGGGGTCGAAGTGGGAGCCGTCTGGCATCTCCACGATGTTCGGCGCCCGAGGCTGGCAGAGAAGACGCTGCGGCTGGCTGGTCTCCACGGAGACCAAGGACAGGGAGATGGTGGCCGCGTGCGGCACATCGATGCTCTCCACCAGCACCTGCAGGCGGTCGAGGGCCGCGGGCTCGCCCGTCACCAGCAAGGCGTTGCTGTCCACCAGCACCTGAATGCGGCGGATATCACCCGGCTCGATCTCGCCAAGCTCTCGCTGGGAGAGCCTCCAGTAGATCCAGCCGGCGACGGCGCGAGGGTCGAGGTGGTCGAGGATGATCTTCGCCCGATGATCGGTGGCCCCATAGCGGGACGCCGCCAGCAGCTCGCGAAGGGCGGCCAGCTTATCTGGCATTGGACCCACCTCCTTGCAGCCTCCGCCTCCGGCGGGTCCGCCATGGCCTGCAGCGCCGGTGTCGGCGCCTACTGAGACCTGTGTGCACCACTACCGGGGGGCGCACCACTGTCTCGCACCGATGCGCGATCCAGTGCGCCCTCCCCCGCTGCACCGACCGGCCGGCGGCGGTCGCTGCTCACCCTTAGTGTGCCCGCTCAGGGCCCTATCCGAAACGGGATTACCCCGGCATCCTCGCCATTGACCTGCAGAAGGCACTCGTAGTCGCCCGCCGAGAACATCTCTGACTGCGCCGGGTAGAAGGTCACCGCCAGCCGGCGCTCGCCGCCCACACGCACCAGCCGCCGGCCCACAATGTCGCCCTCCTTCCGGAGGACGACGCCCAGGATGGAGTTCGGCTCGGCGTCCTTGACGTGGACGAACACCAGCAGTTGGGGAGCGCTGGTAGGGAAGACCTGGCCCAGGTCCGTGACCTGGTTGTTCGCATTCAGCTCCATTCCGATGGCGGCCTGGTGGATGCACGTTCCCGGCACCAGCCGCGGAGGCCCGGGCTCCCCGCCCGTGGTGGACGTGTCCAGCGGAGGCCCGTGGGTGGAGCCGGCCACGAAGTGCGGGAGCGGGCGCTGCTCCGGCACAGGACCAAGGCCGGCCGGCATCTTCAGCTTCTGGCGCACCGCCCGGATGGTCAGCCCTGCGATCCACCACTTCTCGGCCGCATGCCGCTCCTCGCCGGTCGCACGCACGCGCGTCAGAGCGCTGTCCACACGGCGCGGCACCTCCGCCGGCGCCGAGCCGCACTGCGGATGGCGGTAGGTCCAGATGCGCTGGAGAATTGAGCGCTTCAGCTCCGGCTCAATCTCCTCGAACTGCTCCTGTGGCAAGGCTCGGGCGACATCCAGGATCGCCACGACCTCGCGCACCAGAGGCGCATCCCGGGCCGGCAGGCCGTGGGGCTTCTTCTCGATCTGAGCCAGCGAGTCCGGATGCTGCTCCTTCCACCACTCCGGGACCTTGATCGGCGAGACGGCCCTGGGGAGCTGCCGGTGGAAGTTCTCCTTCCACTGATAGACCAGGCCCCTCGTCGAGCAGCCCAGCGGCGCCGCGTCCTCGGGCAGCGCCTGGATGAGCGTGGTGTTGCCGATGCTCAGCGTCCAGCGCCCATCGACCCTATTGACATCGAGGTCCGGCCCGTCAGCCTCCTGGTCGAAGATGCTCTCCAGCTCCGCGCTCAGCGCCTCGGTGATCCGCTGGTCGATCTTCGCCTGGCGCTGGTAGATGGAGCCGTAGGCCCCTCCTGTCCTGATACGAGCGACTACCTCACCACCCACCACGATGTTGGCGTAGTCCTGGGCGACGGCCATGCCCGTCGCCGCGATGACTGCTGCGATAGCTGCTGCGATGCCTGCTGCAATTCCAAGCTTCGACACGGTACCACTCCACCCTTACTCAGGCCACGGGGGCCTACAATGATGGTGAACGTTCTCTTAGACCTACTTCGCCGCCAGGTGTTCCATCTCCTCCGTCCAGCGCCGCCCTGTTCACACCCGCCAGCCGTTTGTCGTGTCGCTTGGCGGGCGCCGGTCTCCGTCCCGGCCTGGCCCTTGTCGTGCGCGCCATCATTCGCGTAGGCTCCATGCCCCGCGTAGGTCGGGCTTCCGGAGATCGCAAGCGATCTCACCGACAATGACAAACGGCGCACGGGCAGGAGTGCCCGTGCCACGGAACGGCAGGCGTTGTCGTGCCGTTTGGAGGGGCTGGTCTCCGTCCCGGCCCGGTCGTTGTCGTGCGCGCCATCCTTCGCGTAGGCTCCATGCCCCCGCGTAGGTCGGGCTTCCGGAGATCGCAAGCGATCTCACCGACAATGACAAACGGCGCCCGGGCGGGAGTGCCCGTGCCACGGAACGTCAACGGCTGTCGTTGCCGTCAGCTTGCAGCTTGCGGCCTGCAGCTTGCGGCCTGAGTGTCCCTGCCACGGAACGACAGCGCCTGTCGTGGTCGTGGGAGTGGCCTGCGAGCCCCTCGCACGCCCGTTCCGCTGACACTATGGTGCCACGTCTGCGAAACGTCTGCGCGCTTGACTGGTCTAAGGTCGTGTGATATAGTTGCGCCGATTGTGCGGCTCCCCTCGGGGAGCGGCCAGTCGTCAAAGCCTTGTCTCGCGCCGGCGGCCCAATCTGGGCGAAGAAGGGAGGGTCCTCCAAGCCGGGGCCGCGGGAGCACAGCGGGACAGGTCAGGCCGGGCAGCACATACCCAGGGATCGCGCGCGGAGAGGAAACAGTGGACACTCTTATGCCGCGGTCCTTCTCGCAGCCGACAGGCTCGGTCTGCACTCGCGCCGACACAGCCACCGAGGCGTGTCGGACGAGTCGGCTCAAACTTCTGAGGAGGATACGAGACATGAGAAAGACAGTCGCCGTTCTGGCACTGGCGATGCTCATCGCCGTGCCTGCCTTCGCCCAGACGAGTCCAGCGGACACCGTTCCGTTCGACCACTGGGCATATGATGCCGTCCAGCAGCTCGTTGAGGAGGGCATCATCATCGGGTACCCCGATGGGACCTTCAAGGGCGATCGGGCCATGACCCGGTACGAGTTCGCGATGGCCATTTCGCGCCTGCTCGACAAGATGCCCGAGGTCGGCGCCGGTGAGCGCGGCCCCCAGGGCCCCCAGGGCCCGCAGGGCGAGCAGGGCCCGGCCGGGCCGCAGGGCCCCCAGGGCGAGCAGGGCCCCGCCGGCCCTCAGGGCCCCCAGGGCCCGCAGGGCGACCAGGGGCCTCCCGGTGAGATCGATGAGGACCAGGTCGCGGAGATCGTCAACCGCCTCCTTGACGAGTTCAAGGACGAGTTGGCCGATCTCAAGGAGGATGTTGAGTTCCTCCAGAATGACGTCTACGACCTGTCCGATCGCCTCAACTGGGTCGAGCAGCAGCTCGGTGGCCCCGAGGTCACCGGCTGGCTGGACTGGCGCATGGGTCTGGCTGGTGAGGACATTGACCTCGACAACGAGTACGACAACCTGACCGCCCGCCTTGGCATCGCTGGCGACATCACCGACGATGTCTACGGCGCCATCATGCTGCAGACTCGCGACGGCATGGCGCCCAACGACGGCTATGCCGGCAGCGACCTGTGGCTCGATGAGGCCTACGTGCGGTTCAACACCGACTTCGTCAACCCCGTGACCTGGACCATCGGCCGACAGAACCTGGCCTACGGCATGGGGCTGATCGTGGACACCGATCGCCAGTCGCTGCAGGGCGTTCGCAGCGAGTGGCCCGACTTCCTGGACATCGGCCTCGATGTGGAGTGGTTCGCCGGCCAGGCTGACGAGGTCACCGACCTCTACGCCTTCGCGCGGACCCCCGATGCGGACACCGTCCCCAATGACGCGGATGGCTACGTCGCCGCCCGCGCCGCATTGACCTCGTCGAGCTGGGCGCTCGGCGGGAACTGGCTGGTCAGCGGTGTCTCGCAGCAGAACGCGTGGACCTTCACCGGCACCCACGCCGGCAACCCCAATCGCATCAACGATGAAGAGGCCTACAGCGTCGATCTGTGGGCCAACATCTGGGGTCGGGACATCTACGTAGAGGCAGCTCAGATCGATGAGCACGCCAACCGCCACACCACGCCCGGCGCCCGGGGCAGGTCGAGCACTGAGAACCCCAGCGCCATAATGGCGATGGTGGACGTGTGGAAGACCGGTAGCTTCTCGCTGACCGGCTTCTACTCGGATGCGGACGCCGAGTACGACATCTACTACTCGAGCGTGAACCCCTACTACGAGGTCCTCCAGACCAGTGGGCCCAGTGGCGCCTACATCCCCTGGGAGCGCTGGCTGCGCCGACCGCTGGTCATGCCGAACCTTCAGGTCCTCGGCGGCCAGCTCATGTTCGAGCTGGGCAACGTCCCCTTCCAGGTCGCCTACTACGACTTGGAGAACAATTCCGACTACTGGGATCCGAACAACCTCAATCCCAACGGATACGACTATGCTGGTCGGAACCCCTACCAGCTCAATGGGCTGTTCTATGACCAGCTCTACTCCGCGTCGGCCACCCTGCCTGTCACCGACACCGTCGATGTGGTGCTGACCTACGCGCACCAGGGCGCCGTGAGCGGTGCACAGGACCTGGACCTGGTCCAGGCCGGTGTGGAGGTACCCTTCTAAGGGACGCACCGTCGCATGACTGTATGGCGGGGCCCCTGCCAGGGGCCCCGCCTTCTTCGTGTACGACCGCAGGCCCGGCGAGGAGATACCCTCCTCCGCGGCGAAAGTGACCCTCCGGAGGTGAGTCCACTGTCCAGCGTGTCTCGCCGGTGGCTGTTGCCGACCATGGGGCTGCTCGCCGCGACGGCGTCGGCGGCTCCCCAGCGGCCGTCGCCAGATGAGCTGCGGAGCACCGTCCGTGAGATCCTGCGCTCGGGATACCGACTGCAGGTGCCCCCCACCGAGCGGATCAACCGCTGGATCCAGTGGCTACTGCATCGCATCGGGGAGGGTCTCTCCGCGGTGTCGCAGGGAGGGGGCATACTGGCCGGGCTTCCGCAGTGGGCCAACTGGGTGATATTCGGAGTCGGACTGGCGGCCATCACCGGGATCCTGCTGCACATCGCTCTCACCATGCGATCCGTCCTCCTCGGGGATGAGGGGCGCTCGCGGCGTTGGCCAACCGGCGCCACCGAGGCTCGCGACCCCACGGAGGTGCTGGCGCTGGCCGAACAGGCCGTTCACGAAGGGGAGTACGATCGGGCCGTTCGCCTCCTCTACCTGGCCACGATTCTTCGCCTCGACCGCCTGGGACTGCTCAGCCATGACCCCTCGCGAACCAATTGGGAGAACCTGCACGCGCTCAGCGCCGAGGATTCGGCGCTGCACACCGCGATGTTCGACCTCACCGGCGTGGTGGACGCCTGCATCTACGGCGGGACCACCGCCACGGCGCGGACGTGGGAGACGGCGCGAGGCTCCGCGGACGTGCTCTGGCATGCGGAGGCTGCCGCGGCATGAGCGATCGGGCTCGCACCGTTCTGCTGGTCGTCAGCGCCGTGGTTGTGCTGGTGGTGGCCGGCGTGCTCGCCCGGCGTGCCACCTACTTCGACCGCACCCGCGACCACTCCAGCCTGCGCACCAACCCGTGGGGAACAAAGGCCTGGCGTGAGCTGCTGGCGGCGGCGGGCGTCCCGGGAGAGACATGGGGAGTCCCGCTCACGGAGCTGAGCCGTGAGGTGGACATGCTGGTGGTGCTCGATCCCACCATCCCGGTGACTGACGGAGAGCGCGAGGCGCTCCTGCAGTGGGTGCGTGACGGCGGGCGGCTGGTGCTGGCTCCCGGCGAGCGGGGCGTGCCAGGCCGGCGAAGCGGCTCCGCGATGATAGCTATAGAGGAGCTGCTGCTTGCCCTGGGCCTCAGCGAGCGGCGCGGCGTCAGCGCTCAGCAGGAGCTGGCGCGACCGGCGCGTCATGGCGATCTTACGGCCGATGTGCATTCGGTGCTGGTCCCCACCGGTCGAAGGCTGGAGCTGGCGCCGCTGCTGGCGCAGGCCGACGTGAGCCAGCCGGAGATCGTGCTGTCGGATACCCACGGGACTGCCGCCGCTGTGACCCGCGTGGGCGAGGGCAACGCCATCGTGTTGTGTGAGGCCGAGATGCTCAGCAATGCCGTGCTCTCGAAGGCCGACAACGTCGTCTTCGCCGCCAACCTGGCCTTCGCGGGCGGAGCGCCCAATGCCGTGTACTTCGACGAGTATCATCACGGCTTCTTCGCCAGCCGCGGGGTATTCGCCGGCCCCCAGGTCGATGAGCGCCCCTTCTGGTACAGCGTGGTGGCGGTGCTCTTCGTGGCCGCCGTCTACGCACTCGGCCGAGCCAAGCGCCTGGGGGCTCCGGCCGCGGGACCGGACGATCCGCGCCGGCCGGCCGCCGAATACGTCCGGGCCTTCGCGCGCGTCTACGCCCGGGCGCGGGCCTCCGACGCGGCGGCCGGGATGCTCCTGCAGGGGCTCCGGCGGCGACTCGCTCGGGCGGCGGGAGTGCCGGCCAGTGCTCCCGACGAGGCCCTGTTGGCGGGTCTGACGCGGATTGGCGTGCCCCGGGACACGGTGGCGGACCTGCTGTCAGGGCTGCAGCGCGCCAGGGCTGAGACGCCCGGAGAGAGGGAGCTGCTGGCCCTGGCGCGCGAGGTCGCGACCTGCGAGAGGATGGTTGGTCATGGTTGACGCTGGCGAGGGGGGCGCGGCGGTGGAGCTTGCGGCGCACATCGAAGAGACGATGGGACGGGCTATCGTGGGACAGCGCCGCCCCATCCAGGAGATGCTGGTGGCGGTGCTGGCCAACGGACACGTCCTCCTGGAGGGCGTGCCGGGGGTCGCCAAGACCCTCATGGTCCGGGCCCTGGCGCTCTGCCTGGGGCGGGACTTCCGACGCGTGCAGATGACCCCCGATCTCATGCCCTCCGACATCGTGGGCACCTACGTGTATGACACCGCCACGAATGAGTTCCACCTCCGCCGCGGGCCCATCTTCACCGAGTTCCTGCTGGCCGATGAGATCAATCGCGCCCCCGCCAAGACCCAGGCCGCGCTCCTGGAGGGCATGCAGGAGCGGCAGGTGAGCATCGACGGTGTGACGCACCCCTTGTCGCGTGAATTCACGGTCTTCGCCACCGAGAACCCCATCGAGTTTGAGGGCACCTATCCGCTCCCCGAGGCCCAGCTCGACCGCTTCATGCTCAAGGTGGTCGTGGACTATCCCTCCACGGCGGAGGAGGACGACCTGCTGCTCCGCCACCACCAGGGCTTCGACTCCATGGACCTGGAGGCCGCCGGCGTCCGCCAGGTGGCGGACGAGACGGCGACCGCTCGCTCCCGCCGGGAGGTATCCTCCGTGCGGGTGGAGGAGGAGGTCATTACCTACATCTCCGCCATCACCCGCGCCACCCGCGACGACCCCAGCGTCCTGCTGGGCTGCAGCCCCCGAGCGTCGGTCATGCTGCTGCAGACCTCCAAGGTCCTGGCCGCCCTGCGCGCCCGCGAGTACCTGATCCCCGACGACGTCAAGCAGATGGCGCCGGCCACCCTCCGCCACCGCATGGTCCTGCGGCCGGAGGCGGACATCGAGGGCCTGACCGCCGACGACATCATCGCCCGGGTGCTTGCCACCGTGGAGGTGCCGCGCTGAGCGCGAGACCATGATCCCCACGGGCCCCCTGATCGGAATCCTGGCGGCCGCCATCCCCCTCTTCGCCCTGGGGGTCGTGGAGCCGATGCTCCCCCTCGCAGGCGTGGGAGTGATGCTGGGGGCGCTGGTCCTGGCCATCGTCGATGGGCGTCTGTCCCGCGCCCGCGACACTGTGGAGGTGCAGCGCCGCCTCCCGCAGGTGCTCTCTCTGGGCGTCCCCAATCGCGTCGTCATCTGGCTCCGGAACCGCTCCGACAGGCCGCTGACCCTGCAGGTCCGCGATGACCCGCCCCCGCAGTTCGACACCCCTGAGCGCTCCCGGCGCCTGCAGCTTGACGCCTGGGAGCATCGGCGCGTCAGCTATCAGACCACCCCCAACAGCCGCGGCGACTGGGCCTTCGGCGACCTGCACATCCGCGTCCTGTCGCGCCTCCGCCTGGTGTGGTGGCAGCGCGACATAGCCGCACCCGAGAGCGTGCGCGTCTACCCCAACCTGCAGCAGGTCCGGGAGTTCGACGCCCTTGCGCGTCGTGGCCGGCTGGAGGAGATCGGCCTGCGAACGGCCAGAGCCCGCGGTGAGGGCACGGAGTTCGAGAGCCTGCGGGAGTACGTGCCCGACGACAGCTTCCGGCACATCGACTGGAAGGCCACTGCCCGACGCGGCACGCCCATCACGCGCCAGTATCAGGTCGAGCGCAACCAGACGCTGATCATCATGATCGACAGCGGCCGGCTGATGGCGGCACGCAGCGGGGATATGACGCGGGTGGACTGCGCGGTGAACGCGGCGCTGATGCTGGCACACGTGGCACAGCGGATGGGCGACACCGTGGGGCTGATAGTGTTTTCCGACCGGGTGAAGACCTTCGTGACGCCGTCGCACGGGGCGGCACAGACGCAGCGCATCCTGGAGGAGCTGTACGCCCTGCAGGCCGAGCTGGTGGAGCCGGATTTCCGCGCTGCAATCAGCTTCCTGCGCTCCCACGCCCGCAAGCGCGCCATGATCTGCGCCTTCACCGACCTCGTGGAGCCTGAGGTGTCCGCCCAGGCCCTCTCCTATCTCTCCTCGCTGCGCCCCCAGCACCTGCCGCTGGTGGCCACCGTACCCGACGAGGAGATCACGGCCATGGCAGCGGGGAGCCCCGATGACGTCCTCGGAGCCTACGAGAAGGCGCTGGCCTCCCGCACGCTCTCGGAGCGGGCCCTGGCGCTGGCCAGGCTCCGTTCCCGGGGGGTGCTGGCCTGCGACGCCAGGCCCGACGACCTGGCGGCGGCCGTGGTCAACCGCTACCTTACAGTGAAGCGCGCGGGCCTGCTCTGAGCCGCATCCTCATCCGGCGGGCCGATGTAGCCCGCCACCAGGCGGTCGCCCATCAGCAGCCACACGCCAGCCACCAGCCACACCACCAGGCCCACCATGATCCGCGTGTCGTTGGCCGCCAGCACGCCCGTCGTCTGAGGGCTGACGAACCCCTCGATGACCGCGGCCACCCCGATCATAACCAGGGCGCCCGCCAGCAGCACCACCGCTGTGCGTGCGGCCTCCCCCAGCGCGTCCAGCCGCAGCCTGTCGCCCGGGCTGATCAGCGCCCAGCCCATCAGGAAGCCGGCGCCCCCGCACATGAAGATCGCCGTCAGCTCCAGGAACCCGTGCGGGGCGATGATGCCGATGCCGTCGATGAGCCGCCCGTGGTGTGCGAACACTCCCGTAAAGGCGCCCAGCATCAGGCCGTTATAGATCATCATGTAAAGGGTGCCGAGGCCGGCAGTGATGCCCAGGGCGAAGGCGCCCAGGGACACCTTCACGTTGTTGACCAGGATGGCCCCCGAGAGATTGTCGGCCCCGATGAGGCTTTGGGCGTCCGCGAAGTACTGGCCCGGCGGGACGTCGCGTGAGAGGAAGTCCTGAACCAGCTCGGCCAGGCCCTCCATGAAGAGGGCGTCCGCCCAGGCGGGGTTGACAGCACTCGCCATGTAGACGGCCAGAGCGGGGAGGACCGAGGCCAGGAATGCCGCGGCGGTAAAGTGCCACGTCTTGCGAAAGGTGCGCGGGATATCGCCGAAGAAGAACCTCACGGGTCGGATGCGGCGTCGGGCTCGCCCGCCGTAGATGAGGCCCGCGGCGCGGCCCACCAGGTCGTTGAGGTACCCGATGGTGCGGTGGTCCCGACCTCGCGACCGCGCGGTCGCCAGGTCGGCCACGGCCTGGCGGTAGAGGCGTGCGAACTCGTCCAGCTCCTCAGCGTCGAGGACTCGCAGGCCGCGGAGATCCGCCTCCGCGATCAGCTCGGCGAGACGCGCCCAGCGTCGCCGGGATTCCTCAACGTCGGGGCGGGGCCGGTCGCGCACTGTCTGCGTTCCCTCAGGAGCGGCCCTCATGGTTGATGACGAACGCGTGCAGCTTTACGTCCCGGAACAGATCGAGGTCTCCTACCAGCTTGCAGGCCTCGGGTCCAGGTTCCTGGCCGCGGCCATCGACACCTTCATCGTGGGTGTCGGGACGCTGCTGCTGGCATTCGTGGTCTTCATCATTCGGGCCAGGCTCACCGGCCAGGGCCTGGTGTCGGCGTTCGCAGGGCTCATCGCCCTCTCTGCCGCCATCCTCATCTACATCGCGTATTACATGTTCTTCGAGCTGACCCGGAGCGGCAAGTCTCCCGGCAAGACCCTCACTGGCCTGCGAGTGATTTCCACCGACGGCGCGCCCATCAGCGCCGAGCAGTCGGCGGTTCGCAACATCCTGCGCATCGCGGACTGGCTGCCGATCTTCTACGCGGCGGGGGTGATCTCACTGCTGGTCACGGCACGCAACCAGCGCCTGGGCGACCTGGCGGCGGGCACCATGGTGGTCAAGGAGCGCCTGGCGCCCATGACGGAGCTGCCCGAGGAGGAGCCCGAGGCCCCGGAGCTGCCGCCGGAGGTGAGCGGCGAGGTGCTGCGCATGGTCCGAGCCGGCGCCCGCACGGTCACCCGGGAGGAGGAGAGGACCATCCGCCGCTTCCTTGAGCGCCGCTTCGACCTCGCGCCACAGGCCCGAAGGCGGCTGGCCTCGCGGCTGGCTGATACCCTCCGCCGGCGCTTCCCCGGGCTGCAGTTCGGACAGCTCCGCAACCCCGAGACCTTCCTGGAGGTCGTCATCCGCGCCATCGACGAGCAGCGCTGACCTCACCGCCCGGCCCCGGCCACGCCCGCCACCCCCACGCCCTGTGCCAGTGCCGCCGCCGCGAGCGGCGTGGGTAGTCGTGTCGTCAGGAGGCGCGGGCGACGGCGCCCGCCCCGCAGGTTTTGAAGAGACGGATCGGCGCGCTTCCTTGCCCGCCCGGTCGTTCGGGGGCGCCCGCCCGCAGAGAAGCGGGTAGGGCCGTTGCCCAGCCGTTTGGAGGGAGCCGGTCTCCGTCCCGGCCCGGTCGTCGTCGTTCGGCGTTGAGCCAACGCCGGGCGCCGCACGGACAGGAGTGTCCGTGCCACCGAACAGCGGCGCTTGACGTGCCTGAGGAGGGGCGGGCTTGTGTCCAGCGACGAGCTACCAGCCACCAGCTACGGAAACGACCACGTCGCGCGTCGCCGCGCTTCCTTGACCGCTGCTACGGAGGCTTCCACATCACACGAGTACCTCCGGTTGGACTCCAACCAACTGGATACGTGCGCTGCGAGGCGCACAGGGGCGGGACTACTGTCCGGCCCGGCGTTGTCCGAGCCGACGGCTGGGGCCGGGAGGGCTGCAACGACAAACAGCAATTGACATAGGTAGGCCCTCACGGGCTGTCCCTGTCACACC
>JAYENL010000313.1:0-3679 GCA_034722055.1 Armatimonadota bacterium | reverse complement strand
GTGCTGTCGGCGGGCATCATCTGACCTCCTCGGGAGACCGAAAGGCTCCGATGATCGCTCACCAACAGGTGCGCCACGACCTGACTGAGAACCTTCCCGCCAAGCCGAAAAAGGCGCATAACTTAGGGAGGGCGCCTGTCCTCTCATCCTGTGAGGGGTTGTCGTTGTGGAGCCGAGGGGCTACGTCCCCTCCCGGTGGTTGTCGTTGTCCGCTGCCATTCATGATGGCGCCCGTGGCATGGAACACCATGACGGGCTTCCTGGCGGCTGCCCTCAGCAGGTGAACGGCTTGCGGCAAGCGCACGTCTCGTCATCCTCGACGGTGGCGATGGCCTCGCGCAGCAGCGCGAAGAGGTCGGGCTGGCGGCGGTCCATGAGCTCCTCGACCTCCTCGTGGGTGATGGGCGCATCGGAGATGCCCGCCGCCCAATTGCTCACCACGCAGACCGTGGCGTAGCAGAGGCCCGCCTCCCGGGCCAGCACCACCTCCGGCACGCCGGTCATGCCCACCACGTCGCCGCCGAGCTGCGCGAACATCTCGATCTCCGCCGGGGTCTCGAACCGCGGCCCTTCCGCGCAGACGTATGTGGCGCCAACGTGCACCGTCTCGCCCAGCGCGCTCTCGCACGCCTCCCGCAGCACCTGGCGGATGCGCGGGCAGTAGGGCTCGGTGACGTCCACGTGGCGGACCTGTCCGTCCTCGCCGTCGAAGAACGTCAGCGGCCGCTGACGGGTGAAGTCAAGGAACTGGTCGGCGAGGACGAGGTCGCCCGGCCGCATCTGCTCGTTCATCGAGCCCACCGCGTTGGTGGCGACCACGCAGGTGCAGCCCATCTCGGCCAGCGCGCGGATGTTGGCGCGGTAGTTGATGCGGTGCGGCGGGACTGAGTGTTCCCTGCCGTGGCGGGGGAGGAAGACGACCTCCCGGCCGTCAGCGTCCAGGAGAAAGAGCTCCACGTCGCCGTACTCGGTGCCCACCGCCCGGGGCTCCGGCCGCTGCTCGTCGTAGAGGTCCTCGATCCCGCTGCCGGCGATCAGCCCCACGCGCATCTCGTCAGCTCCCACAGCGCCTCCCACGCCGATGGTCGGTCGGCGGAGGCTAGCCGAAGAACACGTAGTAGGTGTGTGTGCTCTCGCCGAGAGTGAGGCCGATGAGGCCCCAGACGATCCCGGCAGTGAAGTAGTGCCCCAGCGCCAGCCCCAGGAAGCCGGGTATCAGGCGCCGATACGCCGACATCCCGCCCAGCTTGAACACGATAGTCTTGACGACCCACACGATGAAGAAGCTGCCCCAGATCAGACTCCCGTAGGAGCCGGCCATGCCGAAGGCCAGCGGGTGCAGCGGGAAGCGCAGGAAGGTCATCCGGATGATGGTGAGCGCGGCGGTGAGCACGAAGCCGGCGGCCGTGGCTCCTATTCGCCAGACGTCGGGGGTGGCGTGGCCCTTGGTATAGCTGGTAAGCGCCTCGAACTCGCTGTTGGCGATGCCGTAGCCCCAACCGCCCAGCGCCGAGAGGCCGCCGGAGCCGTACATGTAGTAAGCGCGCAGGTGCAGCCAGATGGCCACGTAGAAGCCCACCACCAGGGCGATGATCAGCAGCCAGGACATGGACCGCTGGCGGATGTTCGTCTCGCGCGCGATGCGGAAGCCCTCCGCCTGGTAGCCGATCAGCGACGGGTAGTAACCGCGCGAGAGGAAGACCAGCGAGGTGAAGATCGTCAGCGAGCCCCAGCCACCGTACTTCTGCAGCGGCTCGCTGCCGAGCGTGTACTTGATGGCCTTGTAGTGCTGGTAGTAGGGGAACATCCAGATCAGCGGGATGCCCACCTCGGCGCGGATGCGGGCATACACCAGCGCCACCGCCAGCAGAAGCGCGAAGTAGAGGACCGCCAGCCACAGGGCCATGCCCGCGTAGCTGACCCACGCCAGCACCACGGCCAGGCCGATGACGAAGGCCACCACCGCGGTGCGGTAGCTCATCGGCTCGTCATCATCGCGCACCTCCGGGGCTCTGCCGAAGGCCTTGCGGAGGACGTCGGCCAGATGACCGCGGGCGATCCACAATAGGAAGATGGCCATGGCCAGGTAGGCGCCGAGGCCCTGCTCCTGGACGAAGGGAAAGCCGGCGATGTCCAGGCCCCCCGCGGCCGCGGCCACCGCCTCCAGCCGCAGGAGGAAGTAGAACACCCAGATGCTGAGGGCCACCTCCGTGCTCACCAGGTAGCCGAAGCCTACCATCTCCGGCCGGTAGTGCAGGGTCAGGGGGCGGATGGCGCTCCAGGGGCGCTCGGTGAACAGCGCGCCCATGTCGTAGTACTTGCCCAGGGCCGTGAAGCCGGGGTTGTAGGCGTTGATGATGTTGCCGATGTTGTACAGAGCCGCGATGGCGAAGCCCGTCCACATGACGGGGCTGCGGAAGAAGTCCACCACCATGGCGCGGGTGTTGAGCCCCTCGGTGACCTCCACGGGAAGATACAGCAGCGGATAGGTCAGCTTCTCCTTCTCCGACCACTGGCGCCGGAGGATCACCACCATGGCCATCATCGTGATCCACAGCGCTAGAAAGAACAGCCCCCATGCCGCCAGCGGCTTCAGCCACGGCCCCCAGACGATATTGCCCTCCTCTGAGGCCTCATACAGCAGCCGCAGCGTCTCGGCATCATGTGGCACGAACCAGTCGGGGATGTACTCCTGAACGCTCTCGAAGTTGTTCTCGGGGGTCGCATAGTAGAACGGAACCGGGATGGTGTTGATGAAGAAGCGGGCGATTCCGCAGCCGGCCATGGAGGTGGCGACGGTGAGGAAGACGTAGACCATCAGCACCTCGCGCCGGTCGAGGGAGAGGTACTCGCTGATGCGCCGGACGAGGGGATTGAGCACCACCAGCAGGATGAGAAAGGCCACTGCCGGCACCGCTGGCACTGCTTCAGTGATCTGGCAGAAGCGCTTGACGACCTCCGAGTCCGCGATCCAGAAGCTGGCGATGAAGCAGAAGATGATCGACAGCAGCAGCGCCCGCCAGCTCAGCCCGATTGCCGGCTGCTCCTCGCGCTGCTCCGTCGGCGCAGGTCCGATCTCAACGGCCATGTGGATGCTCCCATGCTCAGAGGGCGTGGAACTGCCGCGCAGACGGTGACACACATTCGCGCCGGCAGTGGTGAACACCTGCCGGCGCGGTTACGCCGCGCGCGCCTCGCCTCCTACCCCTCGCTGGCGACCTGCACCGAGGCAATGCGGAGGCTGGGGAGGATCAGGCCCGGCTCCTCGCGGTAATCGCTGGAGACGGCGTCGATGCCCCCCAGCAGCTCCTCGCCGGTGCTGCCGATGAGCGTGGTGGCGAGCGGCGCCGCCAGCTCCCCGGCCTCGATGTGGAAGCCGAAGTCGGCGGTGGTGGAGACTTCGCCGGTGATGGTGTTGGGCGCGATGCCCGCGTAGGCGATGTAGAGGCCGTCGTCGATCTCGGCGATAAGCTCCGCCTCCGGCCTCTCGCCCGGCTGGACCTGGAGGTTGCTGGGGCTGATGCTCACGGAGGAGGAGTATCCGCCGCGGGAAGCGTGGCCGGTGGGCTCGACGCCGGCCTTGTAGGCCGTGTAGGAGTTGTGCAGGTAGGTGGTCAGGACGCCGGAGTCGATGAGCGCCCGGGACTGTCGAGCCACGCCCTCGGCGTCATACTCCGAC
>JAYENL010000312.1:0-3702 GCA_034722055.1 Armatimonadota bacterium | reverse complement strand
CTCGGTATCGGTGCCTCTGCTGGGGCCGGTGGAGCAGCGGTAGTAGCGGCGGTTCGTCCGGTTCACGCGTCTGCAGTTGAGCAGATGACCACAGTGGCCGCAGCGGATGAGCCCGCCCAGCAGGTACTCGGGCACGTGGGCGGTGCGGGTGTGGTGTTGCGCATTGCGATCCATTCGGGCCCGGATCTGGTGGAAGACTTCGGGGTCATAGTGTCGGTGTTCGTAGTGGTGAGCGCGCTGGTACTCACCATCCTCCATCTCCTGCAGGCCAGCCTGCTTCGGATTCGCCAGAGCTCTCTTCACTGAACTGCGTGACCAGCGCTTCCCCCCGCGCTTGGTCGGTACGCCGCGTTCGTTGAGCTTCTGCGTGATGGTCAGGATGCTGTCGCCGGCCAGGTAGCGCTCTGCCATCCAGCGGACGACCCGGCCCTCTTCCTCCACAGGGGCGATATCCCTACGCTTCTGGCCGGGCGCCATCTCACCGTCGGTTTGCCAGCGCCACCCGTAAGGTGGCGGACCAATCACGTAGCCCTCGTGACGACGCTGGTCGAGGGCGTCGCTCACCCGCTCTCCGAGCCGCTCCACCTCGAACGCCCCAACAGCCGCCATTATGTTCATATGCAACCGGCCACTGGCAGTCTTGATGTCAGCCTTCTCTTTGATGGAGATGAACTCATCGAGACCGTAGGGAATGAAGTTCTCGCTGAGGAACTGGGACAGGGCAGGCTTCCGGTAGAGCCGGTCGAACTCCCACACACAGATCACTTCGTGGTGGCCGCGCTTGAACGCTTCGTGCATCCGCGTCAGAGCAGGGCGGAACTTCCTGTCAGGGTGTTCCGGATCGTAAAGGCCCCACTTATGCTCATAGCCGTCATCGGTGTAAACAACCACTTCGTAAAGGTCGGGCCCATAGGTGGCCTCGAGCTTCTCACGACATAGCCGCTCCTGGGTGTCAAGGCTGTAACCGTCACGGGCTTGCTCATCCGAGCTGACTCTGGTGTAAATGGCGCATCTAACGGCCTCCGCGCGCGAATCTGATCTGCCCACGAGAGATCACCTCATCCTCCCAGGCGAACGGTGATGGCTTTAGTATACAGGTTTCTCATTGGCGTGTCAATGAAACATGCTATAGCACATGGTGCACTTCATATAAAGCAGGGAGGCCCTCGGCTGCATGCTGCCGATGGGTGGATCATCACGCCGCCTCCTCACCCCCTGGGTCGGCGGTCTTCCCCGCGAAGCGGCCTCCCTCTCGCGCCGCCTGCAGGGCGCCGGTCGCCAGCATCCGCGCCAGTTGCTCCCTGATCTCGTCGTCGGTGAGGTCCTCCGCATCGCCCTCCCATGGCATTCGTTCCTGCTGTTCGGCGGTCATGCTGCATCACCGGCGTGACAGTGCTCGCCGATGGGAAGGTTGGCGACGGCCTCGCGCTTCGTGCGCAGGTCCGAGTGGAGGTAGATCGCCGTTGTGCTGAGATCCTGGTGTCCGAGCAGCTCCTGCACAGTGCGAATGTCGGTGCCGCCCCTGATCAGCATCGTCGCGAAACTGTGCCGGCACGAATGAATGGTGAACCCATGGTCCTCGAGGTCGGCGCGGCGGAGCAGGCGCTTCCACAGTCGCTGGAGCGTCGTGTTGCCCATGCGCTTGTGCGCCTGGTTCAGAAAGATCGGTCCGGAGCGAATGCCCTCGGCCACCAGGTGGCGGACGAGGGCCACGCGGGCCTCCTCGGGCAGCGGCACGAGGCGCTCAACGCCGCCCTTGCCGACCACACGCAGCTCCGAGCAATCCGCCGACACGTCCTCGGCATTCAGCCCCAGCAGCTCGGCACGCCGCAGCCCGGCCATGAGCAGGAGGCTGATGATCGCCCGCTCCTTCGTGGTGTGAGCCGACGCCAACAGCTTCTGGCACTGCTCTGGAGTGGGGACGCTGGGCTGCTTTCGACGCCGCTGGGGCAGGCTCACGTCCGTCGCCGGGTTGAGGGTGACTGTGCCCTCGCGCTGGAGGAAGGTGAAGAACCCTCGGATGGCGTAGACGCGGCGGCGAATGGTGCTCGCGGCATGTCCGGCCATCGAGCTCGCCCAGGCCTGAACCTCCCGGCTGGTGATCTGCCCCACGTCCTGTGGCAGGTCATGGTTCTCGAGGAAGCGCCGGAACTGCTCACCATCGCGTCCGTATGCCTCGATGGTCATGGGACTGAGGCCGCGGTAGGTCTCGGCATGGCGCAGGTAGCGCGCGAAGGCGTCCCGGAACGTCTCCCGCGCCGCAGTCTCTTGCGCCGCGGTTCCCGGGGATGGACTCGTGGGGATGACGCCGGTGTCGCCCAGGAAGCGGAGGAAGCCGTTCAGCGCACTGAGGTGACGTCGGATGGAGGCGGCGCTGCAATCCGCTAGGGACGCCGCGAAGGCGCTGACGTGGTGAGGACCAACCTCTCGAACATCGGTGGGAGAATCGTGTGCATTGAGGAACTCGACGAAACGTCTGACGTCTCGTCGGTGCGCATCAACGTCGCTCTCGGTGAGGCCCACATGGTCGGACAGGTGCTGCAGATACGACTGTACAAGACCGTCTGCGTCGAATGTGGTGTTCATCTGCCACACACCCTGGATATTGGAGTGGGTGCATGGGCAGCCTTGTGGTTGGCCGATGTCGGCCCCCTCGCCGTGGGCGCGCGAGGGATGCTCCGATGGAGCACAACCTGGCCCCAGTTCCCTGGGGGTCTACCACTGCCCTGCGCGTCGCGCAGGGCAGCTACGTCCTGACCACCTCCTCAAAAAGAGCTCTTGATGTTGGTACTACTATCATAGATAGAGTGACCCGGAAAAGTCAAGGGCTTTGTCCGTCGGCCCCTGCATGTCTCTTCCGACGGGGACCGAGCCAGCCGGATCATGATCGCACACAGCCTATCGGCCGAGGGCGACCGGCTCTGCGGTCACCGCGCCTGGTCGTAGAGCGCCCTGATGTCCTCGGGGCCGAGGGCGCCGGTGCGGATGGTGACCTCGTCAATGAGGCCGTGGAAGCCTCCGGCGTAGGCGCCGCCACCGATGCACATCGGGGCCGTGTTCGTGCCGATGGCCGGTCGCTGCGTCTCGATCTCCTTGAGCAGCGCCCCGTTGCAATACAGCCGGGCGGCCCGGGTGTCCCAGGTGAACGCGATGTGCTGCCAGACGCCCGGCTCGAGCACGCCCGGCGCCGACACCACGTCCTGCCTGCCGCTGCCGCCGTTGCGCACCCGGCCGTGCAGCGTTCCCCGGGCGTCCGCATACAGGAGGTACTCGTTGGCGTAGTCGGTCTTCACCACGATCATGTCATTGCCGACGAACCTCTCCGGCTTCACCCAGGCCTCCACCGTGATGCTGGACGCGATGCTCAGCGACTCGCTGTGCGGGACCTCGACGCAGCCGGCCCCGTCGAAGCGCAGGGCCTGTCCCCGATGTCCCGGAGCCCATGCAACGCCCGGCTGAACCGTGCCGTCATTGTGGTTGGGGGAGGCATCGGCGGCCACCCCGCCCTCATCGAAGTGCCACTGGCCGGCGATCCCGACCAGCGCCACCACGGCGGTGGCGCGCAGCTCGATCGGGCGCCCCCCGCCGGGCCGGAAGCTGAAGGTGACGTGGGCAGGGTACTCGCCCGATGCGACGCCCTCACCGGGCTGCAGCGTGGCGATGGCCGCAGCCGTCTCCCCCGGCTCCGCCGCCAGGGATTCG
>JAYENL010000311.1:0-3703 GCA_034722055.1 Armatimonadota bacterium | reverse complement strand
CCGTGGTCTCTCGCAGCCGCGGCAGCACCGCCTGCAGCACCAGCGGGTGATAGCCCAGCTCCTCGATCAGCTCCTCCAAGTCCTGGCCTACCTCCGCCGCCTCGATCCCGTGCTGCGCCAAGACCTCCCCGGCCAGCTCGTAGGCATCCGGAGCCGGCAGCCCCTCCAGCTCGTAGAGCCCATAGGCTCCGACCCAATCCTCCTTCCGCCGGGAGGTGATGAGAACAGTGCACTTGCTGCCGGCGAGCTCTCGCAGGAGCTGCTGCAGGGCCTCTTGCTCCTCTGCGTCGCATACCGCGAACTCCTCGGTGGGAAAGCCCCGCACGGACTCGAAGTTGTCCCACACCAGCAGGGAGCGGCGCTCCCGCAGGATACGCAAAGCCACCTGCTCCTGCTGCTCAGGCGGCGGACGGGAGAAATCCAGGCCCATGACCGCCCGGCCCACCTGCCCCAGCACGCCCTGGCGGGAGCCGCCCTGCTCGAAGCTGATGAAGAAGGCGGCGTCGATGCCCACCGTCTCGCGCAGCCACTCGGCGAAGTGCCGCGCCAGGCTGCTCTTGCCGATCCCGGCCATGCCCCACACCAGCACCGCGTCGTGGCGGCGCATCAGGCGCTCCAGCATCAGGACGTCGCCGTCGCGGCCGATGAAGCCGTAACGCCCCGGCTCCGGGAAGCCGTCCAGGGGGACCTCCTCGCCGACCTCACCGCCGCCGGCCTCCGCCGCCTCCGCCACCTCCGCGGCGAACTCCCGCAGCGTCCGCTCCCGCGTCGATGCCTCCGGCAGAGGCACGTAGTCCCGCTGCTGGAAGAGCACCGGCACGATCCAGTCTTGCAGGTCGAGCCGCATGCCCAGCCGCGCGGGCCGCTCGGGGTCGGCCATCAGCGCCTCGCGGGCCTCCGCCACCGCGCCGGCCACCGAACGCCCGCGCAGCAGCTCGGCGTAGAAGCGCGCCACGAACCTGGCGGCGGTGTGGGCGTGGACCGAGAAGTTCATGGCGACCACGGCGCGGGCGCCCGTCCGCACCAGCTCGTGGGCCACGGAGCTGCCCGCCTCGGTGACCTCGTCGGGGCCGATCGCCGAGCGGCACGCGTTGAGCACGAACAGGGCCACGCCGCACTCCCGCAACAGCTCGCCGATCTCCTCGGCTTTCACGGGGTCGGCCCAGTCGCCGTCCTCGTCCGGCTCGGCGCGCTCGAAGCACAGGATCCCGGTGAGATCGGCCTCGAAGAAGCCGCCGCCGAGCTCCTGGGCCTCGACCGGGAAGTAGCCGTGGCCGTCGAAGTGCACCACGTGCGGCCGGGGTCGCTCGCCGAGCCGTCTGGCCAGGGCGTCGAAGGTTGGGGGGCGCAGCAGCTCCACGGTGATGGGGACGTCCGAATCGCCCAGCGCGGCCAGCATGGGCCGCGCCACCATGCGGTAGCGGATATCCTCCTTGCCGCCCGGCCGGGCCGTGACCATGAGGATGTGCAGGGAGTCCTCGGTGAAGTCGGGCTCGGCGGCGGGGCTCACGTCCCGGCGGCTTCGGGCGAAGCCACCCAGGTGCACTGCCACGAAGCCCCGGTCGGGGTCGCGCAGCAGCTCCCAAGGCTGGCCCGCGAAGGCAGGGTCCGAGGACACCACACTCAGCAGGCAGCCCTCGACGCCCTCGTTCACGGCGCGGATGTAGCACTCGTGCGCCCTGGGGTCGGCGCGGAAAACGCGCTCGAACAGCTCCTCCCCCCACTGGGTCATCTTGCGCGCCACGCGCTCCGCCCGGTCCTGGTAGGCCCCCCACGGCGAGGAGAGGAAGTCCTCCAGATACCAGCGCAGCTCGGCCCGATCCTCAGGCTCCATGGGGAAGGCGAAGTCGTGACCCTCTGAGGCGAAGGGCTGGGCACCCTCCTCCATCCGCCAGGCCACCTGGATGCGGTCGGAGCCGAGATCAACAATCTCCAGCCGGTGCATGGCGTTACCCCGCTCGCTGCAGTGCAGGCTGGTGGCATCTTCCTCGGCGTGTCGAGGTGGGCCTTCTCACCATTGGCGCCCAGCTACCCCGAGGGGGTGAACGCGGTGCCCAACGCGGGGGCAGAGCCCGAGGGGCTTGTACGCCCATCGCGGCGCGGTCAGGCCTCGCCGAGGCGCTCCTGCAGGTCCTCGGCGGCGCGGAGAAGCTGTGGTTGGTTCTCTGCGGTCGTGTAGACATACAGCTTCGTCGTCTGGGATGCGTTGCTGTACTCGGCCACCAGCACGTTCTCCTTGCCGTCCGCGAGGTGCCTCGGGGACGGGCCGAATGTGATCCTGCGCGGCAGATCCGGATTGTAGTACCAAGTGCGGACCTGCGTCACATACTCGACCGTCAGCAGTCGATCCACGAAGTCGCTCAGGCCCGGATGCTTGCCGGCGTTGTCATCCTCGTAGTGGACTGCCTTCTGGTCTGGCGGGAGGTCGCTGGCGGGCGGCAGCGACACCTCCTGCCGCCGGAAGCTCTCTCGTATGGCCTCGTGGAACAGCTCCCCCATCGGCGATAGCGCCACCAGACCCTCGGTCTCCTCCAGCAGCGGGCGCACCCGCTCGTCTGCCGCGTTCAGCTCCTCCTCCAGCGCCTCGGCCTCCAGCACTCCCTCCCTGCTCAGCTTCTCGAGCAGCGAGTAGTGTCTGCTCCACAGCTCCAGCACGTCGAAGCCCATCGGCATCGGCGGCAGGGATATGATCTCCCGGAAGCGCTCGAATAGATAGAAGACCTCCACGCCCATGAGCTGGCCCACCAGCGTCAGGTAGGCGGCCTGGGCCTTGAAGCCCGGGGTGGCGTTCAGAATGGGCCTGCGGCCTCTGTTCAGCTCATCCCTGATGAGCTTCACGAGCGTGGTGACTAGGTTGCGGAGACCGCGGTTCTTGAAGTCTGATGGCCTGTCGGGCGACAGGTCTGGGATGTCGCACAGCTCGATCTCGTCGAAGCGCTCGTCGCCCGACCGGTAGTAGAGCTGCAGGGCGCGGGCGATACCTCTGACGTCATCTGCATCCGAGACCAGCAGGTACAGGCGGTCCGGCTCCACGCGCCCGTCCTCGAGGAGAGCATGGATGGAGTTGATCTCGGCGCCGGCAGTGGGGTCATCCGGCGGGACCTGTTGCAGATGCTCGAGCAACTGGCGAGGTTGCCAGTCACCGTCGCTGCCCTCGAACGCCTGCAGGCTTGAGGTGCCCACCGACGAGATCAGGACGCTGGGCTTCTGTGACCGGAGCCATTGATCGGCGCGCATCGCTCTCCCCCCTCGCGGGCGAGGTGTACCATCAATCCCCTATCAGTCGGGGCTCGTGTTGCTACACCGCGACCGTCGCGGCGGGCGCCGCACTGGTCAACGTCGCAATCCCCTATCAGTCGGGGCTCGTGTTGCTACGGGTTATTGGCCGAAGTCCGCGCAGAGCATGGATTGGTCGCAATCCCCTATCAGTCGGGGCTCGTGTTGCTACCAGCATGGACGCCGGAAACGCCATGCGAACGGTCTGCCGGTCGCAATCCCCTATCCGTCGGGGCTCGTGTTGCTACCACTGACCTGGGCTATGCCGAGATGCCGCTGACAGGGTCGCAATCCCCTATCCGTCGGGGCTCGTGTTGCTACACGGCTCCTGGGCGGCGACGACGCGCAGGACGGCCTGTCGCAATCCCCTATCAGTCGGGGCTCGTGTTGCGACACGACGACCCCCGGTGGGACCCGGGCTCGCGGA
>JAYENL010000310.1:0-3755 GCA_034722055.1 Armatimonadota bacterium | reverse complement strand
AGCCGCTCCTTGAACGAGCCCTGAGCGGCCTAGTCCCTCGAACAAACCTTAACAAATTGAAGCGGACTGGTCTCACTTTTCGGGAAAGCCCTTTGACATTTTACACCACTTGACAAGACGCAAACTCTCGTATCTAGCCGCGGTCTTACGACTCCTCAAGTTGGCGCTCGCTGCCGCCTGCTCTTGGGTCCGCCCCTTCTTGTTATGGGCCACATTGGGCCGCTCTGGTTCGGTCTGGCGGGCATACACCGGATCCGCCGTCACGGGGCGAGCCTGGACGCCAGATCATCCAGGCCTGCCTGCGGGTCCTCTGCCTTCACCACGACGAGGCGGTACCCGAGCCCCTTGAGCCGCAGGCGCTTGCGCCGGTCGGCCTCCTGGACGTAGTCCCGGTGGTGGGGCGAGCCATCGACGAAGACGATGATCTTCGGCTCGTAGAAGAAGTCGGCGATGACGAGGGGCTCGTCGCCGTCGTAGACGGTCCGCTGGGCCTCGTCGGCGAGCGGCAGGCCCCGGTCCCGGATCGCCTCCAGCACCTGGCGCTCGAGACCGGACTGGCACTGCCCGGCGAGGGCGTCGAAGCGGCCCTCGGAGACGACCGGCTCCACCGCGAGGTCGTCCAGGCTCTGCAGCCAGGGGAGGACGAGGGTGCGGTCGAGGAGGTGGTGAACGCGCTGATTGTAGAAGCTGAGGAGGCAAGCGTAGCAGGCCTTCTGGCAGCCACCCTCCGGGTCGCCCTCGTGGAGGAGCTCGCGCGCCCGCTGGACCACGGTGGCGAGCCGCCCGGGCTCCGCAAGGGAGGCCAGCACCCCGCTGCCGCCGACGGTGGTCTCGTAGAGCACCACCCGGTAGGGCGCGCCGGCCTCGTCTGAGGCGGGGGCTGGGGCGGAACCAGGCGACCGGGTGAGGAAGCTGCTGATCTCGCGCTCGTCGAGGTTGAAGGCCACCATCAGCGCGCGCTCCAGCGTGTGGGAGAGGGTGGTGTAGAAGGCCTCGATGTCGTCCCCTGGAAGCGGCTCTACCTCGCCCCCGGCGAGCTGACGGAGCGGCAGGTCGAACAGCGCCAGGTCGCTGTGGATGTCCTTGGTGAGCCAGAGGCCGCGCACCAGGTCCTCCGGGTGCGGATTGCGGGGACATTGGCCCTTCTCGCCCGGGGTGTAGACGTGGTCCTCGGGAGCGTTCTCGCCGATGAGCCAGCGGTGGCACTTGCCGCACAGCGTGAAGCCCCGGGGATCGCCTTCCTGCTGCCGCTGACCACGGTTTACGCGCAGAACCTCCCCGCCCTGCTCCAGGGTGAGGTTGAATATCGCCTGGTTCTCCGATCCGGCGGCACGGACCTGATAGACGCGCTGCTTCCCACCAGCCCGATAGTGCGTCGTCACCTCGTAGCCCAGCCGGAGGCGCTCCTCCTCGTCGGCGGTGATATGGGCCCGCTGCTGCGCGTACATATCCGTGAGCGCCATCCCCTGACGCGGATGGATCAGGCTCAGGTCCTGACCGCAGGCGCAGGCCGCGCGGTTCGTCTCCTGCTCGCCCAGGCGCGAGCGCCCGTAGGCACGCTCGCAGACGGGACAGACCAGCACACGTTCCACGTCGAGCTCGGTGTCCGGCCGGGACGCGGTGCCGGGCACCCGACGGCGGCGCGGGCGGGCGTGGGTCACCTCGTACCGCTCGCCCCGGTAATAGACGAAGTTCCCCGGCGCGTACTCGGTGAGGGCGATGTCCGGATCCCGCGCCATCTCGTCCTCCTGGTCGTCGAAAGCGAGGACGGTGGCCTCGGGCGGGAAGGCGTAGCCGGGCAGGAACCCCTCGCCGTCCAGGTAGCGGTAGAGGTACCAGTCGCCCGTGCCCTCCCTCATCTTCTCCAGCTTGTTCTCGATGACGGTGCGGCGGCGGTTGAGGCTGTAGTCGACCCGCTGCTCGCCCAGCTGGCGGTTGATGGCCCGTCGCTCGGCGTCGAGGCGGTCGTACTCGTCCCGCCAGCGGTCCATGGCGCCGTCGAGGTTCTGGACGAAATCCCCAACCTGTCGCTCGACGAAGGCGCGATCGAACCACTCGAACCCCTCCTCGGTAAGGTCGCCCTGCATCTCCCGGGCGAAGGCCTCCTCCACGGCGGCGACGATGTCGTCGAAGTGGCGCTGGATGCCGTCCTGATAGACGGTGCGCCAGTCGGCGGAGAGGGGGAAGAGCGGCTGGTCGATGTCGAGCAGCTCACGCGGCCGGCTAGGCAGCCCCTCGGCGCCCTTCAGGCTCATGGTCTCCAGCACGAGGGCGTTGACGTGGGCGCGGACGAGGGCCTGGTTATCGAGGCGGAAGCGGGGCTGGACCTCGTGGCGCTGCTGGGTGGCGAACAACAGGTGGCCCACCTCGCCGAGCTGCGCGCCGGGCCTGTCGCCGAAGACGCAGCCAGCCTCCCGCAGCGCGGTGTAGAGGGCCTGGCGGAAGGTGAAGCGACGGTGGAGGCTGTTCATGTGCGTCGCCTGGAGGGCGGTGTCCTGGCGGTTGTCGGAGAAGGCGATCACCTTGTTTCCCTTTCGCGGCAGCGACTGGACCTGGGCGTTGACGAGGACGTCGGTGGCGGTGGAGCGGCCGACGGAGCCGAAGGTGAAGAGCTTGTTGTACTCTCGCGGCCGCCGGTCGTGGACGATGCCGCAGGTGGGGCAGAGGAGGAACGGCGCCGGCAGGAAGGTGACGGGACGCTTCTCGTCCTCGTGGTCGCAGTCGCTGTCGAGGCAGGCGCAGACCGGGCAGAGGGTGTGCTTCTTCGGCTCCACGTCCTGATACCCGCTCTTGCCGCCGCGCACCTTGCCGGTCTTGGTCAGCCAGTTGTCCGGAAGGGCGATCTCGGGCTGAGCGTCGAGGAGGTAACCCAGCCGACCCTGGGCCTCGACGTCGTCGAGGTTGGCGGGGTGGAGGCGGCCCTCCGGGTCGACGGCGACGCTCCAGTACTCCTGCCCACAGGCACGGCAGAAGACGAGGGGGAACGTGGCACGCTCATTCCCCTCCTCGGCGCAGACGGGACAGATCCGCTCGCCGCGATCGTTGAGATGCGGCTCGGACTGGAGGCAGGCGGCGATGGCGCGGCCCTGGGAGAAGAAGGCGTGGAGCTTGGGGACGGGAGAATGGAGAGGGGAGGAGGGAGAATGGAGGGGGGATGGTGATGGCGACAGAAGGGTGGCCTGGACGTCGTCCGGTTGCACGTCGAGGCGGCTGGCGAGGTCGCGGATGGTGAGGGGCCCCTCGGCCAGGGCGTCGGCGATGGCGCGGGTGAGGGGCGGGAGGTCCTCGGGGAGAGGGGCGTAGGACTCGGTGATGACGTCCGCGGGCGCGAAGGGCTCGCCGAAGAGACGCTGGGCAAAGTCGGCCACGGCCTCGGCCGCGCTGACGTCGCCGGCGCTCTCGACGGTGGCGCTGGTGCCGATGCAGCGCAAGTGCCCCGAGGTACCGGTGTGCTGTTTGAGACGGCGGACCAGGCCGGCCACGTCGGCCCCGCGCTTCCCGGTGTAGGTATGGAGCTCGTCGAGGACGAGGAAGCGGAGGACGCCCGGCCGGGCGAAGAGCCGCCGATCGTGGAAGCGGGTCAGCAAGAGCTCCAGCATGACGTAGTTGGTCATGAGGACGTCGGGTGGATGCGCCTGGATCTCCTGGCGCGAGAGGATCTGGCTATCGTAGGGCTGGTCGCGGCCTGTGGCGCGCCGGTAGCGGTCGGCTGGGACGTCCCACCCGTTACCCACGAAAGCGCGCTCACCCAGGGA
>JAYENL010000309.1:0-18232 GCA_034722055.1 Armatimonadota bacterium | reverse complement strand
CATCGAGCGCCTGCATCTCCCGTTCGAGGCTGGCGCGGCGCTGCTGCAGGCGCTCCCGACCCTCCCCCAGCTGCGCCGTGGCCTCCTCGCGGACCATGGCCCGCAGCCTGGGCGCTGAGGCGATCTGGCGGATGAAGTCGGCCACCACTGTGTCCACCGCGTCCGCGCGCTTGCTGAAGCCATCACAAGTGCGGGATTCGCCCTCCTGTGGCCTCGGGCAGACGTAGAGCGGCTGGTTGCGCTGGTCGCGCTGGAGCTGCACGCGCTGCCCGCACATCCCACAGCGCGCTACACCCAGCAGCGGGGCGTCCCGCTGCGAGAGGGCTCTCGGGCCCCGCGTGCTGCGTTTGGCCCGCAGCTCCTGAACCGCGTAGTAGACGTCCGGATCGATGATCCTCTGGTCGAAGTGCGCGCCCCTGTCCAGCTCCCCGTCATTGCCCTCGTTCAGCCCGGCGTGCAGCCAGTTGCCCAGGATTCTGCGCAGGCGCGACGGCTGCCATGCCACGTCGCTGTCGCGGAAGGGCACCTCACGTTCGTTCAGCTCGGCGCAGATATCCTCCAGCGTTCGGCCGCAACGCAGGTATTGATCGAAGATCCACCGCACCCGATCCGCCTCCTCATCGACGCGGACGGGGCCTTTGAACGGCTGCCGGGCTGTCGCCTCCACCAGCAAGCGGGCCAACTGGCTGGCGATCCGGGCCATCCACCCCTCCCGGTCGCGATCGTCACCCATGGGGTAAGGGTCATCCGGCGCACGCTGCCGATGTTCAGCGTCCTTTCCCCCTGAGAGGAGGGAAGTGCTGCACCAGGCGCTGTTGCGGGAGCTGGTGGATGAGCCGGTGGGCTGCAGCCGCGGCAGGCGCAACCCGCGAGCAGTCAAGCGCGCCGCCAGCAAGTTCCCCATACGGCACAGATGTAGCACCCCGCCATCGCGACCCGACTTCACAATCCGCATCATCACTAAATGAACAGTATGGGGGCTAGATGCTCGCGCGCTCGTGGACCGATGGTATGGCCTCGACGAGAACGCGGTCCCGGCGGAGTACTGCCTGCGCGGACGCGGGGAGATGCCGTATGAAGAGTGGCAAGCCCTGGAGGACCGTCTGCACCGGGTGCTGCTCGACGGCGCGCGGGCTGCCGGGCTGCCGGACGAGGCGATGGTCAAGTTCGAGCGTTGGGCCACCGAACACGAGATCATCGCGGGCGCCCTCCAGGCCGACCCCCGCAACGCCTTCGCCTACTTCCGGACGGTCGAGGGTCTGCCTGAGGATGACCGCGCCAAGGACTGCGTTGATCTGCAACACGGTGAGCGTGAGGTCAGCGCTGCCGGGACCGATCAGTGGCGAACGGAATGCTGAAGATGGGCGCACCCTCGGCATCGAGGAGCCACACTGCGTAGGCGTCGTCAACGACATGGCCCATGCCGATCCGCTGCCGTCCCTGACGATCGTCGACCGCGACCTCCTCCGGCCCGACAGATTGCTGGCATCACGATGCGGCACGTCGCGGCCCTGGATATCCTGGCGACCTTGCCTCCCCATCCGAGAGTATGGCCATACCGCGCGACAGGGCCATAGGCCCAAAGCACTAACCGCTCCCGGACGCAGGCACGGGTTCCTGGGACCGTCCTCTCGCAGGCAGCTCAAGGGCGTTGGAGGAGGCCGAGAGGGCTCCAGAGGACGGAAGTGCTCTGATGGCAACTGGTGCTGAAGGCGCAAGCTATCGTGTTATGCGGCTCCGCGTCGGTGCCCCTGCTGCCACCATGAGGGGCCGCCGCGAGCGAAGCGCGCAGGTTCCACCCCGGCCCAGGGCGCCCCTGCTCGAAGCCACACGGCATGCAGGCGAGGGCGCCTGCATTACTTAACGTGTAGGCCCCGGCGAGACCCCACCAGGCACAGCATCGTGACGGTCCACGATACGCGAAGTCCCGCCGCCGAGCACTGGATGGAGCGGGTCACGGGTCGCATGGCGGCGGGTCGGCCTCGCTCTTCGAGGCTTGCCGTGACGCTTTCCACCCCTCCCCGTTCGGCCCCTCGGAACCACAGGAGGAGCCGAAGAAAGGCCGCTGTCTCAGACCGGTCGTACGCGATTTTAGAGTTCTTTTAGAGTGCTGAATATCATGTCTGGTGACGGTCTGCATCAAGCCCCAAGCTGGCGCGACTTGCCCCGGTGACGGGGTAGCGCACGATCCAGTCGAGGGAGGCGGGTCGAATGCGGTGGAAAGTTGTCGTGGCACTGCTCTGCGTCGGGACGCTGGTGAGGGTGGCGAATGTCGGATGCGGTGGCGGAGGCGGGCACGAGGCCGCCGCGCCAGGCGGATCCGGTCTGGCCGCGATTGAGACGAATGCCGCGGGTTCGCCGCCTGCCAGGGTCCTCAACTCCCCGCTCACTCACCGTCCCACGGCTGGCACATTCCACGGACGAGCTGCGGGGCCTGGCACGTCCCATGGAGGAAGGAGGTGGGCTGCCGTGTCGCCGGCCCCCAAAGCACAGAAGGGGGGCGGGCGCGTGCAGACCTGCAGACGTGACATCAAGCCGTAGCGAAGGGAGAAAGGGTTATGAGGACTGGAACGTCGTCTCCCGCAGGATGGAAGTTGACATGCCTGGTAGCTCTGCTTCTGCTGACGTCAATCGGAGTCGGCCAGGCCGCGGAGCGTCTGACGGTTCCCGACGAGCAATCCCTGCCGTACTACGCGCGGATCCTGAAATACGTCGGCTACACTGACACGTGGGCGATCGTCTTCTACCGCCCGTCCGAGTGCGTGCCAGCCGACTTCAACCTGTATGGTCCCGGAGGCGTTACATTCGACTTCGAAATCAACGACGAGGACTGTCCCGTTCTGGTGGAGGGATACGCGATACGGGACCCTGAAGCGCCCCCTGGCACTCCCCCGCTCAAGCAACATCTGGAGGAAGCTGACGGCGAAGCAGTGTCGATATGGTTCGTTGATGGGGCCGAGGCGCGTGAGGCCCTCGAGGAGCAAGGGGTCTTGACAGTCCCCGAGCTTGAGGGCATGGAGTCCCTGCGGATAGGGCTAGCTGATTCCTTCTTAGAGGATCTCCACCCCGTGGGCGGGGCCACGGTACCCTTCCTGGATCTGAATGCCTCCGGCACTTTGGAGGATGGGACTTCGTTCTCCATGGTCCATGTTACCGCGAACAGCGGCTTTCTGACCCAGACAAGTCTGAAGTTCAAGGACTGAAGACGTGCCCAACACCCCTCCCGGGCCGGTGTCGGAACACCGGCCCGGGAGTAGTCAGCATTGGTCGAGGAGGAGAGACGAATGCGCAGGGAAGCGGTCGTACTGTTGGGCGCCGCGGCGCTGGTCACGCTGATGGCGATCGGCCTCTGCGGCGAAGTGGCAGCGCAGACGGTGATGCCGGGCGATACCGGCGTGGATCTGACAGACGCCCGTAGCAGCACGGGAATGAACGGCGCGACGGAGATGAAGCTGGGGCACTGGAAGCCGAAGAAGCCGAAGCCAGGGGACGACGGCACCGCCCCGCCACCCGAACCGGACCCGTGGGGGCCGACAGAGTGGATATCCTTCGAATGGCAGACCAAGGATGAAGATCTGATCCTCACGCTGACGATGGTGGATGTGGAGAGTGGGAAGTCTGTGAATGTGAAGGCACAGGTTGACTTGACTCTCACCCTCATTGACACTGGCGAGTCGTGGTACTTCACCGGCGAGACCGGTGGAAACGGCGAAGTGGACTTCGTGCACGCGAATGCAGCGAGTGGAGAATACTACGGAGTTGCCACCAGTTCCACCGGGGCGTGGGGCGAATCGAGGTATACGCTGGAGTGAGCCGCACTGACTTCACGGTCCCACGCAGCCGCGCCCGGAGCGCGGGGGGACTCATCCTCCCGCGCCCCGGAAGGTCAGAGCTCGAGCGGCAGCGCGACAGTGGGCGTGTGCATAAACCGTAGCGAACCTGACCACATACACCAGCCCAAACCACCGAAGCATCAGCCGGAGGAGGGAAGCCCGTGCCCACCGCAGCTCGTCTGGTGCTGCAGTTCGAGAGGGGGCCATGCCCTCACTGCGGGGCGCCCATGGAGCTGGAGTTCGGAAGAGCGCTGGAGGCGGTGAATAGCACACTGGTGGAGTCAGCGTGCTGTCCGGAGTGCGGTCAAGAGGTGTTCGCGGACACGCGACGCAGCCGTCTGTGGTACACGCCCCGGGAGTTCGCCCGCAAGGACAGTCCCGCCATTCGGCTGATCCGCTGCTCCCGACAGTGGTTCGCGCTGGCCGTGGAGCTGCATCTGGCGGCGCTGGAGGTGCTGGGGGCAGACGGCGGCGAACTGACCCAACGGTTCGAGGAGGCCGATGCCTCCCTTCGGCAGGCGCTGGCGCCGGCTCTGGATCGTGCTCGTGATGACGTTGCATTGCGATAATGATACCACAACGGTTTTGGATGGATCGTGAGGAGGAATACTCCATTCACTTCTTGCTTGTTCGTCGCCACCTGACGGCCTGCCGGGGGAGGACCGTCTGCGTCTGCGCGTCATCCGGACTGAAGTCGTCTGGCTGTTCGGACTGGGGGCTGACGGCGATGAGCGCACGGTGCCGGATAGAGATGCTCGGCGGACGACGTGTGCTCCGTGGCGACCGCGAGATCGTCCGCGTCAGCACGCAGAAGGCCGCCGGATTCCTCCCCTCCCTCGCTTACCGCCCGGAGACGCCACTTCGTGCAGCCACAGGCGTACCGCTTGCCACTGTCCGTTGGGGCAGAGGAGACCCTGGGAAGCGGCGGTGCGGGCCTCTGCGCAGAGCCCGATCTGAGCACAAGCCACGCCCCGTTCTCGCTTGTAGAGCTCTCTTAGAGGTCACGGGCATGCCGAGAGACGTCCGATCAAGGGGCCGCGGCCTGTCGTGTTGAGGGCCCCGCCACGGTCCGCTCGGGAGTGGTGACGGTGCGATTGCCCAGCGCCCGGCAGAGACGAGCAACAGCCCGGTTGGCGGTGGCGTGTGCCGTGCTGGCGCTGCGGCTGCACTCGCCACAGTGCGTGGCGCAACGCGGGACTGATGCTGAGAGGGCGGCCCCGAGCCTTGCGCTGCAGGTGGGCCACAGCCAAGACATCGACCGGATGATCTTCTCGCCTGACGGACGCACACTGGCCAGCGGAGCATGGAGCGAGAGGCAAACGCGCCTGTGGGACACGGCGGCCGGTCGGGTCCTGGCGGTCCTGGAGGGCTATCCCCTGTGTTTATCTCACGATGGGACTCTGCTTACGACCGGAACGCAGGGGAAGGCGCTTGTCTGGCAGGCTCGCACCGGGCTGCTCGAGCGGACCATTGCAGGTCAGCCACAGTGGGTCTTCTGCGCCGACTTCTCGCCGGACGACGCCCGGCTCGCCACCATGAGCCTCGGTCCAAGCTTCCTGCCGTTTCCGGATGTCGGCAACCGATCCCCGGCCGCGGAGGCGGTAAGCAGCGCCCCCATCGTCTCGATCTGGGATCTTCAGTCGGGACGGCTCATGCGTACGCTCGATACCGGCTCGGACCGAGTGGGCTTTGATCATCACAGCGGGCTGGCGTTCGGCCCTGATGGCAGCACGCTGGCCGTGGCCTGTTGCTCGCAGCGGCTCCAGCGTGGAACGCTCAGCATCTGGGATATGGGGCAGCCGGAACCGGCGGCTCCCAACGCAACGACTGGCAGCTTTGCGAGATTCTCGCCTGATGGCTCCATGCTGGCAACTGACGACCCGTCAGGCGGCTTTGTGCTGATCAGCGCGCTGACGGGCGGGTCCACGGCCTTGGCGAGCCGCTGTGCTGCGCCCGACGCGGCGTGCGTCGCATTCTCGGCCGATGGCTCCACGCTGGCCGTTCCGAACGAGAGCGGAGGCATCGATGTTCACCGTGTTGATGCCGGCGACCCGGCCCCGGTGGTTGTTCCCGAGCCAGAAGATGCTCAGGAGCCGACGGGCGGACGGCAAGTGTGCTGCGTCGCATTGTCTGCCGCCGGCGAGACTCTGGGCGTGGCGAGTGTGGTTGAGGACCATGGCAAGACGCCCGACTGCCAGTTGTCCTTGTGCAACCGAGACTCGGGCGCCACGCGGACGATCCCGGTACCGGGGCTGATCTCCAAGCTCAGGTTCTCGCCCCGGCGAGATGTCCTGGCGGCATCTGTCGGCGGGCAGGTCGAGCTCTTCGACCCGAATGACGGGCGCCTGGTCCGAACATTGGTCGGGCGTCCTGCACTGAGCACCAGCGTCACGGCATCCCCCGATGCCGCAATGGTCTCTGTTTCCGGACAGGCAGGAACCTGGCTGTGGGATCTGTCAACCGCCCAGCCCAGACCGGTGATCGTCGGGGCATCTCAGCCGCTCGACGAGAGTATTGCGTCGGGTGCACCTGAGATGGTCTTTTCTCCTGACGGGAGCGTCGGGGCCGTACGGACGCTTGCGGGCAAGGTCTCCGTCTGCGACGTGGCGACGGAACAGGTCACCGCGCGCCTGGACTGCAGCGGAATTCCGGTGGGCTTTTCACCTGACGCCGACCTGGTGGCGATACTCCACCGCGGAGGACCATCGTCGAGCACCGCATACTATAGCGCCAGGGCAGGGATGTAATCACTTTATGGGATAGGGCTATCCGCTTGACTCAGGTTGATGCCGAATTGGTGAGTGCGGGGCAGATCGCGCCGCCTCGGAGCTGGTCGCCGGGCACCGGATCGATGGCCACCGCGTGCTGAAGCAGCCGATAGAAGAGCTTGCCTCGCGAACGCGACGTGCGGCGGTTGAAGCGGAACGTAAACTCGTCCAGGTAGTAATCCAGGTGTGAGGATCGGATGGCGCCCTGATGAGTGCCCAGCATCCAGCGCTTGAGCAAAGCCGCGACGCGATGTATCCGGGGCAGGGGGTTCTCGCCCACCTCGCCGCTGCCCTGGCGTATCACCTCGTGTCGGTAGCCCAGCCCCGACAGCCCGTTGTACGACGCCAGGCCGTCGGTGCGCACTATGCTACCAGGCTCCACACATTCAAGCGCGGCGTCACACAGGCTCGGCCCGGAGGCGTCGGGCACGCGCAGCAGCCGCACACGGCCGATGCGGGGGCCATCTTCCTCAGCAGCCACCACCACGATGCACTTGCCAGCCGCCCCGCGCCCGCGTTTGCCCGGATGCTCGCCGCCGACGTAGACCTCATCGACCTCCACCGAGCCCTTCAGACGGTCCCGACCAGGCCGCACCATGGCACGGCGCAGCTTGTGCAGCCACACCCAGGCCGTCTCGTAGCTGCCCAGGCCCAGAACACGCTGCAGGCCCAGAGCACTCACGCCCGTCTTTTGGTTGGTCACGTAGCACACGGCGCGAAACCACAGCCGCAAGGGCTTGCGCGTATCCTGGAAGATGGTGCCTGCGGTCACCGAAGTCTGCACGCCACACCCGGCACACTCGTGCAGCCCGCGGGCCAGGGCCCAGGCCTTGTCGTGCCCACACCGCGGGCAGCGGAAGCCCTCAGGCCAGCGCAGGCTGAACAGATAGTCGCGACACGCTTGCTCCGTGCCGAAGCGCGACTCCAGTTCCAGGATCGTCCGCGGGTAGTCCTCCATACCCGCCAAGACTACGCCACACAGCTACCTGAGTCAATCGGATAGCCCACTAGCCCAATCCCCCGACCCTCCAGATGCCCAATCGGGAGGGAGAGCAGGCGTCGCGGCCGGTCGGTCACCTCCGCGCCGGCGGGATCGAAGGACCGGTGGTGCGTCATGCGCGCTATCGCGCCGACTGCCGGCGTCCCATCGGGCAGCAGCACAGCGGCCTCGATGGCCTAGTGGTGACTTGCGCAATTGCGCGTATGTTCACGACGAACGTGCTCGATGCTTGGTTGCTTGGAGCATGTTCGGCGTGCCTGGTGGAGGGGCCGCCGGGCGCGCAGCGCCTGGTGAGGCCTGCGAGCGGAGCGAGAAGGCCGAAGGTTCCAGCCCGGCCTGCTAGATAGCTCTACGCAGGGGCTAAACGGCGCGCAGGCGGGGGCGCCTGCGCTACTTAACGAATGGGCCGGGGTGGAACCTGGGAGGTCCTTGGCTGCGCTCCGGACCTCCCACCGCTCGCTTCGCTCCCGGCGGCCCCTCCATGGTGTGCCGCCATAGGCGGCACCGTGATGCTGCATAATACGCGAACTTCCGCCACCGAGCACTACCCCGAATTCAGCTCGATCGTCACGGGCCAGCGTTCGTCGCCCTCCGCACCGGCCTCTATGGGACCGACGGTGGCCGCCTCGTATCCGGACGCCCTCACGGTCAGGCGCATCGGGACCCCCAGCGGCATTTGCTGCAGCCGGAACTGGCCGCCCGCGTCCTCGAACGCCCACGGCCTGGCGTAGAACTCGCTGACTGTGATGGCCTGCTCATCCCCCCCGGCATCGCCCGGCAGGACGGTCACCTCGAACTGCGGGACAGGCTGGCCGCCATCCGCCGTGACGACTTGGCCCGCGATCACGCCCAGCGCCGGCGTCCGGTAGAGGTTCTCCGCGTCGAGGCTGATCGGCATCTCCACGATCAAAGAGCCGACACGTCGGCGGATGAAGGCCCCCTCAGCCGGCAGGTCCGGGTATGTCCACAAGCCGGTGTCATCGGTGCGCGTGAAGTGCCCGACCTCGGTCACGTGGTCATCGACGGTGATCATGGCCTGGATCTCCTGGTGGGGCCAGGGATCGCCGTCAGGGTCGAGCAGGCGCCCCGTGTAGGTATGTCCGGGCTGCAGTGTCAGCTCGACCTGCGGGATGCCCTCGCCGCGTCCCGGCTTCAGAAGCATCGCCGCCGGCGCGTAGCTCTCAAGCTCGGTGCTCAGAACCTGCTGGTAGCTGTCCTCCAGCCCGTCCAGGCGGAAGCGGCCCTGCGCGTTGGTCTCCTCGGCGCCGGCGGCGTCGAAGCCGCGGTACGGGCCGAGCCGCACCAGCGCGCCGACTGCCGGTGTGCCATCCGGCAGCAGCACGCGGCCCTCCACCGCGTAGCCGGCGTGGAGCGCGAAATCGGCCTCGATGGCGCGATCCTCGGGGTCGGGCTCGAGGATGCCGTGGACCTGATCGGGGAAGTCGTCATGTGAGATCGAGACATCGCCGGTGATCCAGCCGGCGGGCAGCCCGGAGATCGCGTAGGCGCCGTCGGGGCCTGTGACCGCCGACGCAACCGCGTTCAGCAGCCCGCGATCGGCGTCGGTCCGCAGCTCCACGAGCGCTCCCGCCACGGGCTCTCCGGTGACCTCGCTGGTGACGGTGCCCCGGACGGTGATCGACGGTGCGAGGCCAAGCTCGACTGAAGTCGTTACCCCGGCAGTCACCAAGGGCGCAGCGGTGCCGACGAGTCCGTCCACGCGCGCCAGCAGTCGGCGCTCTCCGGGTGGCATGGCCTCGATGGTGAAGCGCCCATCATCGCCGGTCGTGGCGAGGTATCCGAGGTCGCCGGCGATCTCAGCGCCGGCGGCGGGCTCCCCGTCAGGGCCGGTCACCCTGCCCGTGACCGTGCCGCCGTCAGCCAGCCGAACCTCCACCTCGTCACGGAGCACGCCCGCGACGAGCTGCCACGGAGGGGCGGACGCCCCGGCGTCCACGCCCAGCGCAAGCGTCCCGGCGTCGGCCGAGGGTATGCACATGCCGCCGGGGACCGACAGCTCAAAACGCCCCTCCTCGTCGCTGACTGTCGCCGCGCTGGGCGCGAAGGGATCGCCGACGCCGTCCTCAGGCATGGCGAATGCTCTGACGTTCGCGTCCGGGACCGGGGCGCCGCGTGGGCCGAGGACGATGCCGCGGACCGTGGCATTGCCGCCGCCGGGCGGGCGATCTGAGTTCGGCGGGCCCTCGCAATGCGTGAAGGCGACGAAGTCCTTCACCACCACGGGCTCGCGCGTCGCCACCGAGATCTGCAGGCGGAAGTGCGACCGCCCGTCCTGCTGCACGATCGGCATGTCCCCGCAGAGGTAGACCCTGCGGCCCTCCACCACCACGCGCGGATCCGGGGCCTCGCCCCGCTTCCCGTCCGGCCCGTAGGACACCGCGTAGGCCCTCTCCTCCCCGTGGATCATCCAGTAGTAGTCGTTGCCGAGCTGGGGGCGACCGGTGGCCTGGTCGTTATCTGAATCGATGTACACGAGCATCCAGCAGTTCTCGAATCTGAAGTCGTCGGCGAACTGCAGCGCGAAGAGCCAACGGTCCCTCCCGACATTCCCGAACCACACCGGCCCCAGGTCCAACCTGGGCGACGTATCACCGGCCTCGCCCACCGGACTCGAGTAGACGACCTCCAACTCCTCCGCGTGCTCGGGGTCGCTGCCCAGCCGCCACTCCGCATCATCCGGGATCCCGTCGCCGTCGCTGTCGGGAATCTGCTGTGCGTATGCAGCCGTCACGATCAGCGCCAGCGCTGCAGAGATCAGCATGGGTCGCCTCATCGCAGTACCTCCTCCGTCATTGCTGGACCGTGGCACGCTACGTGACGTCGCTCCAGTTTCCGCGGCATCTGCGGCCTTCACATGCACGCACGATATACCCGGTTCGAGATCATCGCACACCTGCGCCGTGCGCGCTATCGGCTCGCCTGCCCCCGCCACCACGGTCCTACGGACCGGCTCGTCCTCCTGCGCCAGCGCGATCTTCACCTCATCGCCACGGACCGCGCCCACTGGCGGCCTGGACCGACTACCGCCGCACGTTCTACAGCCTGACCCGGAAGCCACGCAGAAGGTGGCGGGCTATCGGGCGCGACGGTGGGGCGCTGAGCGGACGGATCCGTGGTCCGATCGGTTTCCGCGACTCCCCATCCGCTTGAGACTACAGGTCTCCAGAAGAGAGGCTGAAGACCACCTGGCGATGCTGCATTCGGCCTGTGTCCGGAACTTCTTCCGCGCCGGCGGACTGTTGGGATAGGCTCCGGGGCAGGAGGGCATAGGGCGGCTTGGATGGTGCATGGGGAGCACGGAATGCCGTGTCATGTTGAGTCCTTGGACCGCCCGCCTTGCATTGGCCCCCCGGATTGTGTTAGGGTGCGGCCCTGCGTGTGGACAAACCTGTGAGTCTGCCGTGGATAACTGCCGGCCGCGCGCCGCAGATGCACACAACGGCGCGCGGCCGGTGACTCTGAAGCGAGTGGTTTGATGAAGGTGCCGTACCCAATTGACGTGAGGATATGGGGGATTCTGGCCGCGGTAGCGATCGCGATGATGACGATGCCCGCGGTCGCCGAGCTCGCCGACATCGGCCGGCTGGCTGCGAGGCACTCGTGGCTTCCCTGGCCGGAGGAAAAGGAGGTCGCGGACCACCCGCTGAAGCCGGTCGTGAGGTCGGTGCTGGCCGGCGAGCGGGGGAAGCAGCCGGACTGGAAGCTGCCCATGGTGGTGAATGGCCTGCGCAAGGAGCCCCAGCAGTGCATGATCACCGCCTACTGCTCAAAGTGCTGCGACGGCGGGGGCCGCTACACCCGCTGGGGGTCGCCGGTGAGGCGCGGGATCTGCGCCGCGGACCCCGACTACTGGGGTCCGGGGAGCGTCATCTGGATAGGCGCGCCCGTAAACGAGGTGCTGATCGTCGAGGACACCGGAGGGGCCATCCAGGGCCCGCACCGCTTCGATGTCTGTATGGAGGGCGCGCATTACATGTGCCGGGAGATCGGCTACAGCGAGACCATCTACGTGCCGCTGCATCGCGTTCCGCCGAAGGCGCACTGGGGCCAGAAGCCCAGGGGCTGGCATCCGCCGGTGTGGTGCACTCCACCCGGCGAGGACTCAGGGTCCTGAGCCCTGCCAGGCGAAGGATGGCGAGGCGGTGACGCCCCGGCGTCGATCACTCCTGGATGCGGAAGGTCAGCCGGGCGACGAGTGTGCCGTTTTCGCGAAGCTCCACCACATAGGGCCCGGGCCACAGGGCGGTCCTGTCCCCGGCGTAGACGTAGGAGATGCTCTTGCGGTCGCCGGAGACGATCAGGAGCTGGCGGCCGATGATCTGGTTCTGGCGGTACCACGTGCCCTGGATCTCGGAGTTGGGTCGCGCCCCCTCGATCTCCAGGTAGAGCGCCACCTTCTCGGTGCCGGCCGGGAAGGTCTCCTGCGCGCCCGTCAGTTGGCTGCGCTCATCGAAGCCGAGGCAGATGACGGCCTTCCTGATGGCGCTGTCCTCCGATAGCGGCTGGGGCTGGAAGCGCGTGCCGCCGATGGGGGCGACTGCGGTCTGACCGCCGGTGGCCAGGTCGGTGCCGGCCCCAGCGGCCGTCTGCCGTGCTCTGGTCTGACCCCCGCCGGGCGTGGGGCCGGTCGCGAGTCGGTTGGCGACGTCCCGGGCCACCTCCAGCATCAGGTCCTGCATGGGCCGGCGGGCGGCCTCCCTATACAGATCTCGTTGCAGGGAGACGCCGACGTTGAGGATGAAGCGCCCCACGCGCGCCGTCACCCGGTACTCGTCCGCGACCGGTGGCGTCCACGTGTGCCCCTCCGCTCCCACCGACACCGGCGAGCCCCGGCTGGCGTCGAATGCCTCGGCGTAGCGCTGACGGGCCTGCGGCTCGGAGAACATACGCGTGATGGTCACATCGAGCCTCGCCCGCCACAGTCGAAGCTCCCGGTCCGAGCCCGTCCACAGAGCCATCTCCCGGATGCTATACGTGCGTGAGACCTCCTGGATGCCCGTGGCGGCATCCGACTGATCGACCCAGGGATCCTGGGGCTCAATGACCGTCCGCCCTGGCAGGGCAAAGAGGAGCTCCCCGCCGTCCGGTGGCGGCTTGACGACGGGGAAGACCTGCGAGCCGCTGATCTGGCTCGCCGAGGGGAGGAGCCGAGCCCACTGGTGTGGGAGCTGCTCGAAGGCGACTCTGTCCATGGTGTGGGCTGACGCGGGGAGCGTCGTCGTCGCGACGACGACCGCCAGCCCTGTGAGTGCGTTCCTGCGAACGGTCATCTTCGACCTCCCGGGGGGCGATGACGCCTGGACATCGCCTCAATTATTGACTATTTCGCGTATTAACTCAAGCTGCACTCTATTTTTGGCCCGCACCATAGCAGCACGGTTTGACTGGAGCGGGCTCAGATGGCTATAGTATCAGGGGAGCGCAGAGGCGTCGTCAGAGGTCGTGGGATGTTCGAGAGAGCCGTCGAAGCGGACATCGAGATCTTCGCCAGCCCCGCGCAGGTGTGGTGGCAGCTTACCGACTTCCCGAGGTACGCAGACTGGAATCCGCTGCTGATCGACGTCCGCGGAGAGTTGGAGGAGGGCAGCCGACTGACCGTAACGGTCAAGCCGGACGGCCTGCCCCCGGTGGTGATCCGCCCGGAGATCGTGGTCTGTGAGCCCGAGCGGGAGCTGCGGTGGGTCGGCCGACTGGGGGTTGGGCATCTGCTCGATGCCGAGCACGCCTTCATCATCAAGAGCAGGGGCATCAACCGCGTCCACTTCACCCAGCGGGAGACCTTCAGCGGCGTGCTGGCGCCCGGTGGCACGGCCGTGGTGGGTGAGCAGACGCTGGAGGGCCTCCGAGCCATGAACGCGGCCCTGCGGCAGCGGGCCGAGGCGGCCCACGCCACCGCCGAGGCTGCCCGCGCCCGGCGAAAGGAGCGGGGGTGAAGGCGGGCACCGGCGGGCTCATGTCCGCCGGTCATCTGTGCCGCGGATAGGGATGCGTACTTCGCTGCGACTGGACAGCTCCCTTAGGCCCACACTTTCATGCCCGAAGCCTTGACAAGTGTCAAGTCATGACTTAACATGGGCACGCGCCTCTCGAGGACACGAGCAGATGGCTATTGTGAGCTATGCAGTCGAGCGAGCGACGCGGCTCCAGCACCAGTACGCCTTCGAGATCCGCATGATACGGCGGCCGGCTGATGCCCGCAACAGTCTCGTTCAGCAGTACCTCCAAGGGCTCTCCGAAACAGAGCACAAGAAGGTTGTCTCCCGTATCATGACCATGGCCGAGATAGGTCCGCACCGCAATCGAGAGCGTTACGGGAGCCTTGGAGATGGCGTCTATGAGCTGAAGGTGGGGCAACATCGGATTCCCTTCTTCTACGGCGGGCAGGGTATCATTGTGCTGACACACGGGTTCTTCAAGACGCACGATGAGGCGCCCCCCGCGGAAGTGCGACGAGCGAAGGAGCTCCGCGCCCTGTATATTGAGGAGTTTGGGGATTAGCGCAGGGCGTGGGCGTAGACTGGAGGAGTGGAAATGACTGATCAGGTGGCACATGTCAGTCTGGATGAGGAGTTTGAGGGCGATCCGGAGTACATGCTCTTCCGGACCGTCGATCGCATCGTGGACCAGATCTGCCACGCGATGGAAGAGGAAGGCGTTTCGCAGTCTGAATTGGCCCGGCGTCTTGACGTGAGCCGCCAGCACATCAGCAGCTTCCTGGCAGACCCCGGCAACCCGACCATGCAGACGGTTGTCCAGATGGCGCACGCACTGGGTCTGACGATCAACGTGGAACTGAGGAGGCGCAGAGCGCATATTACCGCCGACACACAGGGCCACGGATACTCCTGAGATGGCGACGGATGGCGCAGCGATGAGGCTGCTACGGAATGGTTGGCAGAGAGCGCGCGGCTGACAAGCAGTCTCAGGAATGACTGCGCCCCATGCCTGGCAGCAGCAGGACACTTCTACTTTGCCCCAACGGACATCATCATGTTGCCGCGACACGCGATTCGAGAACCTTGACTCCGGCCGCTGGGGTTGGTATAGTGCGAATCCCGCGGAGGGAAGAGGTCTATGCTGAAGGTTGACTACGACAAGCTGCGAGAGATCGATGCCGAGCCCCTCAAGGAGTTCGAGGAGCAGATTATCGAGAAGATGCGCCGCGAGCTCGAGGCCAAGAAGAGCGGCGAGGGCAAAGGCAAGGGGAAGGGCGGACGGCGGTAGCGATCGGCCAGGCGATGTCGGTGGCGGGGTAGCTCAGTTGGTTAGAGCGCACGGTTCATACCCGTGTAGTCGGGGGTTCGAATCCCTCCCCCGCTACCACCTACAATGAGCTCGCGTCCGGAGCGCCGGTGCCCGGACGCCTGTTGGGACAAGCGACGGGCGCGCGGCCCGTCGCTTTTGCACATCAGGCCGCTCCGGGGCAGGATGCGCCGCCGGAGCGGCCAGCTAAGCGTGTCGGGGCGCACACTCGGCGCGTAGGGGTGAGTGTGGCCCGGGCGTATGGGTGTGTACAGCAACATCAGGCGCGGGGAACGGAGGAGAGGCATGCCCTTCCACGACGATGACGTCCTGTGGCTGCTGGAGCTGCTGCAGAAACGCGATCTGCAGGAGATCGAGGTGGCGCAGGGGGAGGTACGCATCCGGGTCCGGGCTCCGAACACCGGGCAGCCGCCGGCGGTTGCCGACGCTCCGGCCCCCCCGGCGCAGCCTGAGCAGGCGATGGAGGTGGTGGCGGGCGGTGTGCCGATCCCCGCACCGATGGCGGGCATCTTCTACCGCCAACCCTCGCCTGACGCCGATCCCTTCGTGGAGGAGGGTGACCAGGTGGAGGCCGGGGACGTGGTGGGGCTGATCGAGGTCATGAAGCTGTTCAACGAGATCAGGACACCGGTGACCGGGATCATCGCCAGGATCGTCGTGGAGAACGAGGAGCGCATCGAGGCGGACCAGACGCTGATGTATATCCAGCCCGCGTCCGGGAAGGAGTAGGCCGCTGCCATGCTCGTAGATGAGGTCCGCGTCGGTATCCTGGGTCTGGGTGTGGTGGGTGGCGGAACCTATCGCCTGCTGGCCCGCAACGCCGAGTCCATCACCCGGCGAGTGGGTGTGCCGGTCCGCGTGGCGCGCATCGCCGACATCGACTGGGAGCGTGAGCGGGAGTTGGAGGTCCCCGAGGAGCTGCGGACCACTGCCGCCGAGGATGTCTACGCCGCGGACGACATCGACGTGGTGGTGGAGACCATCGGGGGCATCGAGCCGGCGCTGCAGTACGTGCTGGGTGCCATCGAGCACGGAAAGAGCGTGGTGACCTCCAACAAGGAGCTGATGGCCAAGCACGGTGGGGAGGTCCTGGACGCGGCCGCCGCCAGGGGCGTTGACGTGGAGTTCGAGGGCGCGGTGTGCGGCACCATCCCCATCATCCGCTCGCTGAAGGAGAGCCTGGAGGCGAACCGGATCCTGGAGGTCACCGGCATCCTCAACGGCACCACCAACTACATCCTCACGCGCATGACCCAGGAGGGCGCTCCCTTCGAGGACGTGCTGGCCGAGGCCCAGCGCCTGGGCTACGCCGAGGCCGACCCCACCGACGACGTGGAGGGCATCGACGCCAGGCACAAGATCGCCATCCTCTCAGCCATCGCCTTCGGATGGCGCGTGAACGTGGATGAGATCTATACGGAGGGCATCTCGCAGATCGCCCCCACGGACATAGACTACGCCACAGAGATGGGCTACGCCATCAAGCTGCTGGCCACGGCCCGCCGGGCGGGCGAGCAGCTCGACGTGCGGGTGCACCCCGCACTGGTGCCCATGGCCCACCCCCTGGCACAGGTCAGCGGGATCTTCAACGCCGTCTGGGTGGTGGGCGATGCCTGCGATCAGGTCATGCTCTACGGCCGGGGCGCCGGCGAGATGCCCACCGGTAGCGCCGTGGCCGGCGATGTGCTGGACTGCGCCCGCAACGTGGTCTCCGGCTGTCGCAGCCGCGTTCCCTGCACCTGCCAGGGCTCGGCCGACCTACGGGCCATCGAGGACGTGACGACCCGGACCTACGTGCGTATGCGGGTGAGGGACCGGCCGGGTGTGCTGGGCAGCATCGCCACCATCTTCGGCCAGGAGGGCGTGTCCATCCAGTCCGTGGTTCAGCGCGGCTCCATGGACGGGCTGGCGGAGATCGTGTGGATTATGCACGAGGGGGCGGAGCGGAATCTGCGGTCGGCGCTGGGGGCCATCGGTCAGCTCGGCATCGTTGATGAGATCTGCAGCGTCATCCGGGTGGTGGAATGATGGGCCTGGCGTGGCCGGGCGTCATCGAGCACTACGCGGAGCTGCTGCCCGTCAGCGCCGCCACGCCGCGCATCACGCTGCTGGAGGGGAACACGCCGCTGATTCCCAGCCGCTACCTGGCGCCCCGGCTGGGTGAGGGGGTGTCGCTGTACTTCAAGTACGAGGGCGTCAATCCCACCTGCTCCTTCAAGGACCGGGGGATGACCGTGGCGGTCTCCAAGGCCGTGGAGGAGGGCGCGAAGTGCACCATCTGCGCCTCCACCGGCAACACCTCGGCGGCCGCGGCCGCCTACTCGGCGCGGGCGGGCATCGATGCAGTGGTGCTGATTCCCCACGGCTACGTGGCGCTGGGCAAGCTGGCCCAGGCCCTGGCCTACGGGGCCCGGACCATCGCCGTGGACGGGGACTTCGATGACTGCCTGCAGCTCGTGCGCGAGATCTCCGAGGGCTACAACGTGGCGCTGGTGAACTCGCTCAACCCCTATCGGCTGGAGGGGCAGAAGACGGCGGCCTTCGAGGTCTGCGACTGGCTGGGCGGGCCGCCGGACTTCCACGCCCTGCCGGTGGGCAACGCCGGGAACATCACCTCCTACTGGATGGGGTATACCGAGTACCACCAGCGGGGCATCACCGACCGCCTGCCGCAGATGCTGGGCTTCCAGGCCGCGGGAGCGTGCCCCATCGTGACCGGGGAGGTCTTCGAGAGTCCTGAGACGGTCGCCACCGCCATCCGCATCGGCAACCCAGCCCGGTGGCAGGAGGCGTCGGCGGCCCTCCAGGAGAGCCAGGGGCAGATCCACGCGGTCACCGATGAGGAGATCCTGCAGGCCTATCGGGAGCTCTCGGGCGAGGAGGGGATCTTCTGCGAGCCGGCCTCGGCAGCGTCCTGGGCAGGGCTCAAGAAGCTGGCCGCCGAAGGGTTCTTTGACGGGAAGGAATGCACGATTGTGGCGACGCTGACAGGCCACGGGCTGAAGGACCCCGACCGCGCGGTGGCCATGGCCCCCGAGCCCGAGAGGGCGCCCAATGACCTGGAGGCGGTCGTGGGGATGCTGGGGCTGGAGTAGGGCGCGGCCAGGCGGCACACAAGGGCGGCGCTCCGCGCGACGACCGGGCCAGACGACTGGGCAAACGGCAACGGCGCACGGACAGGAGTGTCCGTGCCACGGAACGGACTACGGGGACGGCGCACGGACAGGAGTGTCCGTGCCACGGAACGGACTACGGGGACGGCGCGCGGACAGGAGTGTCCGTGCCACGGAACGACGCAAAGGAGAGACGGGGCAACCACCTTAGCGGCGTAGGTCGGGCTTCCAGCC
>JAYENL010000308.1:0-55580 GCA_034722055.1 Armatimonadota bacterium | reverse complement strand
CACGATGCGCTCGCGGGGGAAGGCCGGATCGCCGGACCCGGTGAGGGCCTCCCCGCTTGTGCCGGGCTGCAGCCAGCGCCAGCCCACCGCCTCCTCCAGGTAGCGGTAGGCGGCGTAGAGAGTGCCTCGGGGATCGACCCCGCACAGGTGCGCGTCGGCGCCGTGACGCTCGATGACGAAGCCGTCGGCGGCGAGGTCAGCCGGAACCTCACACTGCGCGGCGCCGCCAACGTAGATGGCCCCGACCTCATCCGCGGGAGGCGCGGTGGCGACGGGCACCTCCCTGTCGCCGGCCGTCTCCATGTAGCGCGCAAGCTCCTCGGCGGCGAGAGCCTCAGTGCGGTGCGCGTCCTCGGCCACAATCACGGTTGTGGGGAGGGCATCGGCAGCGGCGGAGGCCGGCAGGAAGAGGATGCAGGTGAGGGCGAGCGCGATGAGTGCGATCATGGGATCATCCCATGGTCGGGGAATGCGTGCGCCTCGCACGTTTCGTCGCCGGCGCAGTTGCGCCCTGCTCGCGACCTCAGTCGCCGCGGTAGCGAGTGAGCACTGCCGCAGCCACCCATGCCAGCACCATCGCGACCAGCGGGCAGGCGATGAAGCCGCCCTGGCGCGTTGCGTCATTGCCGAACAGGCCCAGCAGCAGGACTGCAATGCCGGCCCCGACGCCGGTGCCCGCTTTGACGAGCAGGCCTTGAACGCCGAAGTAGATAGCCTCGCGGCGCTGGCCGGTAAGCTCCTCGTCATGGTCCACGATGTCGCCCACCATCGGGTTCGGCAGCGCGAAGAGCGCTGCCACCGACGGCCCTGCAAGAGCCATCACCAGGAACATCTGCTGGAATGCCGTCAGCGGCAACGGCAGCAGTCCTGCGAATATCAGTGGCACCATCATCAGGCCGAGCCAGACCATCGCGCCCATCAGCAGCCTGCGCTTGCTCACGCGCTCCGCTAGAGTGCGCATCACCGGGAAGAGCAGCCCTGCCACGAGGAGGGCCGCCGCGAGTGGCAGGCCCGCCACCGCCTCATCGACTCTCGCTCTCGCTACGGGGAGCTGGAGGCCGGCCATGAGTACAATGCTCAGCGCCAGCCAGAAGAGGAGCTGGCTGATGACGTAAGGCGGGAACCACGGGTTGCTGAAGGTGCTGGCGACGGCCCGGCGGAGTGGGAGATCACTGGGCTCCTTGGCCGCCACCGGCGTGGGAACGAGCAGTGGTGCCCACGCACAGAACAGTATCACGGGTGCGTAGACCAGGCCCATAGTGCGGTAGCCATAGCTGTGCACCAGGTAGCCGGTCAGCGCCATGCCGCCCACTGTGCCAAGCACGTTGAACCCGCCCTGCCACGCGCCGAGGCTGACCCGCTCCGCGGGATCTGGGGTGATCTCCGGCAGCATGGCCAGATACGGGCAGACCACAACCGTGAAGGCGAAGAAGAACGCCGACGCCGTGATGCCGAGATAGACGGCGTTGATCGCGGACAACGCCGGCACCGGCGGCGTCCAGATGAGCACGAAGGTCACCGCCAGCAGCGGGCCGCCGACGAGGATGAAAGGCTTGCGACGGCCCCACCGCGTGCGCAAGCGATCGCTCCAGTAGCCCAGTAGTGGGTCGGCGATCGCGTCCACCACCCGGCCGAGGATGAGCGCCGCTGCGACCGCGCCTTCGGTCGCCAGCGCGACGGACGCGGCGGTTGCGGTCTCCGGCGGGTAGTAGCGCATGCCGATCCACGTCATGACCATAATGGTAGACAGGCCCACCGGCACGTAAGCGAGGCCGTAGAGGAACTTGTGGAGCAGCGGGACGCTCGTAGGACCTGCGAGGCGCTGCTCATCCGGCCGGGCACCATCTTGGTCTGACATGTGGACCACCCTCCGTTCTGGCCTGCACAGCGCGGTGCCCCGGAGCGGAGGGAGGTTCCGTAGCCCGCCAGGAGTCCCCTGCCCTGTACTGCCTCAAGCAGAGCCTCGGCGTACTCCGCAAAGGAGGCGAGCCGGTCGGCATGGAATACACGAGGACCGACGGGAGAGCGACCGGGGGAGCGAGCTGGTCTGCTGCATGAGTGCCACCACTGCGCCTGCGGCAAAGGAGATCAAGCGATGGAGAAGGTCTCACTCGCCACCATCGATGTCGTCGTGATCGCCGTCTACCTGCTCATTGTGGTCGGCAAAGGCTACTTCCTGTCACGGAAGCAGGAGGATGTCGAGACCTACCTGCTGGCGGGGCGAAGGATGAGCTACTGGGTGGTATCCATCTCCATCATCGCCTCCCTGCTGTCGGCGATTACATACCTGGGCGCTCCTACCGAGAGCTACCTTTATGACTTCAAGTTCTCACTCACCCTGTTCACCATCGTCGCGGTGACGCCCATCGTGATCTACGTCTTCCTGCCCTTCTTCTACCGGCTGAACGTCTACACGGCCTATCAGTACCTCGAGGAGCGCTTCCACGTTTCCGTGCGCGTCATTGGCAGCACCTTCTTCATCCTCTGGCGGCTGGGATGGATGGCGCTGGTGGTCTACGCCCCGGCGCTCGCGATCTCCACGCTGTTCGATATCGACTGGCGGCTGTGCGTGGTGGCGGTGGGGCTGTCCTCAACGGCCTACACCGTGATGGGCGGGCTTACGGCCGTGATCTGGACGGACGTGATGCAGTTCTTCGTCCTCTACGGCGGCGCGGCGCTGATCATGGTAATGGCCATCACCCAGACCGATGGGGGCCTGGGATGGATGTGGAGCACTGCGGCGGCGCAGGGGAAGCTGACCTTCATCGACTGGTCACTCGATCCATTCAAGCGCGTGACCACCTGGGGGATCATCTTCGGCGGCACCTTCACATCGCTCGCGGCCTACGCCACTGATCAGGTCGCCATCCAGCGTTATCTGTCAACGAAGAGCCGCGATGAGGCCAGGCGGTCGCTGATCTTCCACGCCGCCATCATCGTCCCCGTGGGCATGATCTTCTACTTCGTGGGCATGCTCATCTGGGCGTTCTATCAGCAGCAGCCCGAGCTGCTCGTGAGCTTCAAACAGTCCCAGTCCGACCGCATCCTGGCCTTCTTCATCGCCCAACAGCTTCCGGTCGGTATCCGGGGGGCGCTGGTGGCGGCGCTGTTCGCTGCCACCATGTCGTCGATCGACTCCGGGATCAACTCCATCGCCACGACTACGCTGGTGGACTACTACCAGGGCTGGCTCCAGCGCCGCTTCGACCAGGCCACCCAGCTTCGTCTCGCGAAACAATGGACGCTGGTATGGGGCCTGGTGGCCACGGGCGCTGCCATCGCCGCGGGCATGTGGGGCCAGACCCTCGTGGAGATGTCCAACAAGATCGCAGGGCTGTTCTCGGGCGCGCTGCTCGCCATCTTCCTGCTGGGGATGCTGACAAAGCGTGCGAACTGGCAGGGCGTGCTCCTGGGATCGATGGTCGGCTTCGGCGCGGCATTGCTGGTGGCGTTCGGGAAGGGCCTGGGGGTCGTGCTGCCTCCGGGCCCGCTCGCTAACGTCGCATCAACGCTCGGGGAGATTTCCTTCCTGTTCTACTCCACCGTAAGCTGCGGTGTGACGCTGGTCGCCGGCTGGTTGATCAGCCGCCTCTTTGCGCCGCCCCGGCCCGAGCAGATCGCGCCCCCCGAGGAGATCGAGGCGGAGAAGCCGCAGATCCCGGATGAGATCGCGGAGTGAGGGGCGGCTGCCCCATCACAGGAGCAGACGACGCTATGTGGTGCGGCTCAAGAGGAGGTTTACGCATGCTCGCTCGATCGATCCTCGTGATGGTGGTGATCGCCCTGATGGCAGGCGCAGTGTCAGCGCAGGAGGCCGTGGACATCGGCTCCAGGCTGGAGCTGTTCGTGGATGATTTCCTGATCGACTCTATGGCGGGCGACGCTCGGCTACAGCTCCACCATCCGGTCCGGCGGGAGATCGTCTTCCGCACGGATGCCCCGTGGGAGGGGAATGCCAGCGGCTATCAGTCGGTCTTCAAGGATGGGGACATCTACCGGCTGTACTACCGGGGCGGCCACTACATGCATAGTGGCGAGCCAGCCCAGGCGCTTGAGGAGCACCCCTGGGTGCTGTGCTACGCCGAGAGCGATGATGGCATCCACTGGCGTAGACCGGAGCTGGGGCTCTTCGAGTTCGGCGGCTCCACGGCCAACAACATCCTCCTGACGCCGGAGGCCGTGGAGTCCGTGGGCGGCGATCCCGCCCACACGGCCACCTTCATCGACACCAATCCGGACTGCCCCCCGGACGAGCGATACAAGATCGTCATGCTGGGCACCGAGCCCCGTGGCCTGTATGCTCTGGGATCGGCGGACGGCATCCACTTCTCGCTGCTCAGCGAGGAGCCCATCATCACCGAGGGCGCCTTCGACTCCCAGAACCTGGCGTTCTGGGACCCGGTGCGCAAGGAGTACCGGGAGTATCATCGGGGATTCAGGGCGGGGGTGCGGGACATTATGACCTCCGCGTCCGATGACTTCCTGCACTTCCCTGAGCCGCAGTGGCTGGAGTGGCCCGGTGTCGAGCGGCGGCACCTCTACACCAACCAGATCCAGCCCTACTACCGCGCTCCGCACATCTTCATGGGCTTCCCGATGCGCTACAATGACCGCCACTGGTCGCAGCCCATGCTGGAGCTGCCGGGCCTCGACGAGCGCCTGGCGAGGGCGAAGGCCAGCCGGCGCTACGGAACCGCGGTCACCGATGCGGTGTTCATGACCAGCCGCGATGGCCTTACCTTCAGGCGCTGGCCGGAGGCATTCATCCGGCCCGGCCCTCGCGAGCGCGAAAGCTGGGTCTACGGTGACAACTTCATCTTCTGGCGAATGGTGCAGACTCCGTCGGGTCTGGAAGATGCGCCGGACGAGATCTCGCTTTACGCCACCGAGGGCTACTGGGAGGGCACGGACACGGCCTTCCGCCGCTACACCATCCGCATCGACGGCTTCGTCTCCGCCAGCGCGCCGATGTCGGGGGGCGAGGTCGTGACCCGGCCGATCACCTTCGAGGGCGGGAGCCTGGCGCTAAACCTGGAGACCTCCGGGGCCGGCGGCGTTCAGGTGGAGGTCCAGGACGCGGCGGGAGAGCCCATCGATGGCTGTGCCCTCGCCGACTGCCCGCCGATCTTCGGCGACGACCTGCGGCACATCGTCCGCTGGGACGGCAACGGAGGCGATCTTCGTCCCCTGGAGGGCCAGCCCATCCGACTCCGCTTCGTGCTGCGGGACGCCGACCTCTACTCCTTCCAGTTCGTGCCTCACGAGCCAGAGCCCGACTACCCGGACCTCTCGCCCTACGGGGGCTTCCCGAAGAAGAACCCCGACCGGGAGCCGTTTGTGGCGATGGACGACGACTTCGAGGGCGTCCCGGCGGGCAGCAGCCCCACCGATGAGGACCTCGACCCGGCCGAGGCGCAGGGCACCGGCTGGCGGGTGCTGGAGGGGCAACCGGACCGCGTGCAGGTGCTCAGCGACGCCCCGCCCGGCAGCGGACAACCGGGCGAGAATCACTACGTGAAGTGCGAGCGTCGGCAGGAGAGCGCGGACGAGGGCGGCGCGCTGTGGCTGGCGCTGACGCCGCGGGACGTTGCGGATGCCGAGCGCGGGAAGATGGAGCTCAGCGCCCGCATCTTCGTGCCATCCGCGAACGCCAGCCGCGTGGACATCGATGCCCTGGACAGCCCGGCGGGCGTGTGGACGCGCCGGGCCTTCCACGCTCGCTTCTGGCCCGATGGCACCGTGACCTACTACCATGGGGATGAGGAGCATACACTGGAGGAGCTACAGATCGTGCCCGAGCGCTGGCAGCAGGTCGCCATCGTGGCCGACCTGGATGCCGGGACATTCGACCTGACGGTCGAGGGCCGGACCGCGGAGGGGCTGCCCTTCGCCCAGGATGGAGTGCACCGCATCCAGAGCGTGGGATTCGCGCCAAACACAAGCAACTGCACGCTGTACGTGGATGACGTCGCGGTGAGGGTCATCCCCTGACCGGCTGACCGCTTACATGGAGGTGGCTGAAGTGCGTGCCTCTGTGACGCTACCGGCGATCACTCTCATGCTCGTCATGATCGCGTACCCCGGACGAGGGCAGGTCGTCAGCGTCGATGACAGCCAGGGTCTCCGCCAGGCTGTCCGCTCGGCTGGGCCCGGCACCACCATCATGCTCAGGTCCGGCATCTACGAGGGCGGCATCTACCTCCAGAACGTGGAAGGCGCTCCCGACCAGCCCATCATCATCGCGGGAGAGGACCCGGAGAACCCGCCGGTCATCGCCGGCGGAGGTTCGGGGATGCAGCTCTCGGAGGCCGCCCACGTGGAGCTGCGCGATCTGGTGCTGCGCGGCGCCACGGGCAACGGGCTGAACATCGATGATGGCGGCAGCTTCGAGACTCCGACCCATCATGTCATCCTGCGGCGGCTGATGGTGATGGAGGTCGGCCCGGAGGGCAACCGCGACGGCATCAAGCTCTCCGGGGTGGACGACTTCCTGGTCGAGGAGTGCACAGTCCAGGACTGGGGCTCGGGCGGCTCGGCCATCGACATGGTCGGCTGCCACCGCGGCCTCATCCGCCGCTGCGTCCTCCGGGATCAGCCGGGTGACGCGTCCAATGGCGTCCAGGCGAAGGGCGGGTCGCGGGACGTGATCGTGCGCGGCAACCGGTTCATGGAGGCCGGAGCCCGGGCCGTGAACATCGGCGGCAGCACCGGCCTGCGGTACTTCCGCCCCGAGCCGGAGGGCTACGAGGCCAGGGATATCGTGGTGGAGGGTAACATCTTCCTCGGCTCCAATGCCCCGGTGGCTTTCGTGGGCGTGGACGGCGCCACAGTGCGGTTCAACACCATTTACCATCCGCACAGGTGGGCGCTGCGCATTCTGCAGGAGACCCGCGAGCCCGGCTTCGTGGCCTCGCGCAATGGCGTCTTCACCGATAACGTGATCGTCTTCACCAGCGACGGGTGGTCGGAGGGCGGCGTCAACATCGGCCCGCACACCGCGCCGGAGACATTCACCTTTGCCCGCAACGTGTGGTACTGCGAGGATAGGCCTGACCGCAGCGCGCCTGCGCTTCCCACCGCCGAGCGGGACGCCATCGTCGGCGAGGACCCCATGCTGGTGGCGCCGGACGAGGGCGACTTCAGCCTGCAGGAGGGCAGTCCCGCGGAGGGCCGAGGCCACACGGCCCTGCCTCAGGAGGACGAGCCCGCAGCGCAACGGTGAGTCCGCTCACTCGCCCCCGAGCCTGAGGATGACCCATCGGCAGTCCAGGGGCTCCACGGATGCCGAAAGCTCCTGCCCTTCCAGCTTCAGCCGCCCGCGGCCGTCGTCGCGCTCCAGGCGGGAGCCGTTCGGCACTGTCGGCCGGGCGTAGATCCGGCGCTCGTCCCGGTCGTTGAAGAGCATCACCAGGACGCGATCGCCCAGCCGCCACGCCACTCGGGTCGTGCCCTCCCTCGGCTCGCCGGAGAGCAGCTCCTGGTCCATCTCGCCATCAGTGAAGAACGGCTCCAGCTCCGCGATGAGCAAGCTTGCCTCGGCGTAGGCATGATAGTGCCGCCCGTCAACGGGACCCCACCACCACTGGATGACCCCGTTGGCTCCGAACGCCACGGGCTTGATGAGATGCATCCGCGTGACCCGGCCGTCGGCGATGTAGTGACTGTCCCGGCCATAGCCGGTGCTGATTGTGGCCCAGACGGGGATGTCCTTCACGGACTGGATGAGGTCAACCATCCAAGTGACCCCACTCGTGTAGCGCTTCTCGAGGTCGGAGATGTTGACGGAGTAGTAGCTGACCGTGGCCAGGTCGAGGTGCGGGGCCAGCATCTCCCAGTCCACACGGTAGTGCTCGCGCGTATGATCGTGTTGGATCGCGCAGTAGACGGCCAGGTCCCAGTCCACGCCCTGCTCTCGTGCGTAGGACTTCATGCGCTCGGCGATGCGCGCGCTCTGCCCGCAGCAGTACTTCACCCACTGGTCGTGATACTCGGCCTTGATGCGCTGCGGCGTAAGCTCCACCTCGGCGGGGATGTCGGCGAACTCCCGGAATGCCCGCAGACAGCGCTCGCAGAAGCATACGTCCCAGACATTCGGCCCCTCCAGGTCCCACCATGTGCCCTGGATGGCGCCTGAGCGCGCCCCTGGGAGGATGCCGTCCATGAGCCCGGCGATGGCGTCGGTGTCCGGTGAGGCCATGATCTCGGGGCAGACGCGGCGCTGGTCGCGCTCGCCGCCGAAGGTCACCGCCGCATGCTCGGGATGCTCCTGCAGGTGGTTTTCATTCCACCAGAACCACCACAGCAGGCGCCAGCGCTCCATCCCGGCGTCCATCGCCGGCCGCAGCCACTCGTCGCCCTTCGTGACGATCCCGGAGTCCACGGTGTTGATTCCGCAATCGCGATACGTCCGCATGAGGCGGCGCCAGAATGGCGGGCTGGGGCTGATCGTCCAGCCGGACATGGCGATGGCGATCTCGCGGGGCTGGCGGCCCTTGGGGCGGGGCATGATGACCAGCGTGCCCTCGCGCTCGGGCTCTGAGAGCTCGTCGGCCTCAATCCGCCAGAAGAACGGGTGCTGGCCGTCCGCGACGGCTTCGCCGGCGATCATCGCGCCGCACCATGCGTTGAAGAAGCGGGCCTTCTCCAGCGACCGCCCCGACAGTGCCCGGTCCGCCTCCCACTCCCAGCGCACGTACCATCGCCCGTCGCGGCGCTCCCGCTTCCGCCCAATCAGCTCCGGCCGGTAGTAGGCCTCCACGGCGTCTCCGGTGGCCTGGATGACGCGGACGCCCTCAGGGACCGTCAGGACGAAGCGGAAGGGGTCGATAGTCCGCTCCGATGGGTTGCCCGGGACGAAGAAGAAGTGCTGGACGGTCCCCCGGGCGACGCAGAGCCGGTTGCCATCCTTTTCAGCGGGATAGATGGCGCTTCGCAACACCGGCGCGTCATCGCTCCCGGCGCCGTCGTCGGCGAGGATGGCAGCCGGCGAGAGCAACTGAACGCACGCGATGAGCACGAGTGTTCGCATAGCGGACCTCCTCTGTCAGATGACGCAGCATCGCGGACAGCAGCGCTACTGCAGGATGGCGCCCTCCTCCAGCAGCGCCTCCCGGACATCCGCGTAGCCGACCGCCAGCGCGTCACAGCCTCGTTCCGCGGCCAGGGCGGCGGTGACGCCGGCCCCCTGACCGGTCGCCATGCAGCGCGCCATCAGCCGGATGGTGTCGATGACCCGATGGTCACAGGAGATGGCCCGCCCACCGGCCGTCACGTTGCCGAAGCTGACCGGCAGCAGCGACCTCCAGGGGATGCCACGCGTGCCTGGATGTGACTTCGCCCATGGTGACGAGAAGGCCCCCAGCCCGTGGCCGCCGTAGCTGCGACTGCCCAGCGCGACTGGCTCGGGGACAGGTGCATCGCTGTCGATGTCCCCGCGGGTGATGGTCTCATGTCCCACGATGGATCGCCCCACGCGCACCCCGACCCGGACGGCCGAGTCCACGTGGAAGCACTCCTCGAATCCCGGGATGTGCTCTCTGAACCATCCCACCGCCACCGGGATCTGCTCCCGCAGATCGCGGTCCATCCGGCTCAGTTCCGCCGAGCGAAGGCCGTCGCCGGCGGTGAGCGTGAAGTTGAGCAAAACTTCCCCGGGGTTCAGCAGCGCCACTCCCATGAAGCGATCCTGCTCGGGGAGGGGCACTGCGCCCGCGTCCACCCGGGCGTTGAATGCTCGCTCCACCTCCTGGCGGTCGAAGTCCACCACGCCGCCGACGCGGATGAGGATCGTCTTCGTTGCGGCCTCCCCTGCGGGTGCCTCCCGGGTCTCCCCGCCGGCCCGGTGCACCACCACCGCGTCTCCGGTGGCATCCACAAAGCAGCGCGCGCGGATCAGGCCCGGTCCCTCGGCGCGGTCAACGCACACGGCAGTGACGCGGTCTCCGTCGGAGATGGCGTCGATGACCGGGGCATAGAACAGCATCCCCGCGCCGCTCCGCTCCAGCAGCCGCGCTGCCGCCAGACGAACCCCCTCCACCGAGGTGATGACGTTCGCGGTGATGGCGCGCTCGCCGATCGGCTCAGGGTCGGGGACGGCCTGGGGCGCGATGCGCAGCCGGGCCTGCCCCATGCGGTCCAGCTCCCGGACGAGATCATCCGCGAGGCCCCCGATGACCTGCCGGCCGGCCGTCGCGAAGCCCATCAGGAAGGGGCAGCAACAGGTCGTGGCCACGCCGCCGGGGAAGCCCTGGCGCTCGACGACCAGGGTGTCGAGGCCCAGCCGGGCGGCAGCGCAGCCAGCGCCGATCCCGGCAGGACCGGCGCCCACGACCACCACCTCGTGCTCGGCGATCACCGGTGCATCAGCGGGTGAGCTGGGTGCCGGCATCAGACTGACCTCCCGTTAGCTTCCTCTGCGGCCTCTGGGCGCCACCTTCCGCGTAAGCCGGCTGTTTCCTCGTGGAGCGGAGGGCTCATCGCCAGCGCCGTGGAATGGCTCAGCGGTGATCAGCATGGCTCGGTGCCTGGTGGGCGCATCTGTGATGCTCGTGTGCGCATCAACAGCCTATGCGACGGATGGCTGGCATCATCCGCTCTACCTGGGCAACGGCGGCGTGTGGCGCAGCCGCGTTCCGGTTCAGATACACAATGAGACGGACCGGGATGCGGCCGGCGCGCCGGTCGCTGTGCAGATCGGGGACGCTGGAGGGCAGGTGCCTCTCGCGGGATCGCCGGCGGAGGCGATCCGCGTCTGCGATGCTGAGGGCACGGAGATGCTCTTCCGCATCACCTCAGTTGGCGGCGACGTGACCTCCGGGCCCATCCCGGCCGGCGCCCGACTGGTGATCCCCGCACAATGCCCGGCTGGAGAGACGGCGACCTACTACGTCTACGCCGACAACCCGCACGCGTGGCAGGTGGCTGAGTTCCTCCAGGCCTCGGTGGGAGTCCGCAACGGCGGCGTGGAGCACGGTGAGGGCGACACACCCACCGGCTGGCGTCACGACGCCGGCGATGAGCAGCATCAGGCCATGTGGGTGCGCGAGAATCCGCACTCGGGCCAGCGCTGCCTGAAGACGATCGTGGCCGGGGGAGCGGAGCCGACCTGGATTGCGACGCGCCAGCGCGGCATTCACGTCATCGGCGGGCAGCGCTACCGGCTCACCGCGTGGGTGCGGGCGAAGGATGTGGAGGGATACGCCGGCTGGTACGTGCACGTCGGCAACGAGGACGACCCGATGATCATCGGGCCCATGGCGCGGGCCGGAGACGGCACCTTCGACTGGACGCAGGTCAGCCTGGAGTTCGATGCCCCCGAGGAGGCCAACCAGGCCAGCCTCGGCACGGTGCTGCGAGGGACGGGCGCGGCCTGGTTCGATGACGTGGCGCTGGAGGCCATCGGCGGCGAGGTGCGTCTGACGGCAACTGCGGGGCAGGCCGAGCGGCTGGAGCTTCGTGAGATTGGCGCCGAAGCCCCGTGGGCCGACGCAGGAGAGCGCCCCTATCGCATGCCCGTGACCGTGACGAACCTCTCGCCCGAGGAGCGGTCCAATCTGCTGGTGCACGTGGACACCACCCCGGTGCTGGGCCGGCTGGCCGGGCGTGTGAATCCGGACTCAATGATGATTGCCACCGGCCCGCAGCGCTCCCCGAGCTACCTCGGAGACCTCCGGTCTCACGATGGCGCCCTGCTGTTTCAGGCCGATGTGCCCGCCCGGTCGATCAGCACATTCCACCTCTACTTCTCGGACGACCCGCAGGCGACTTTCGAGCCGACCGAGAGCTACGCGGACTTGCTTCACGGTGAGGCGAACATGGCTCGCAATCCCAGCTTCGAGGAGGGCGGGGAGCTGCCGGCTGACTGGCCCGGCGGCGCGGAGGGCGAGCGCCCTGAGGGCGCCGAGCTGGAGGTCGTCGAGGGCGGGCTATTCGGTGAGCGGGCGGCGCGGATTCAGGTTCCGCACCGCTCCCGGACCGCCTGGACGGGCTGGCGTCAGGACGTGCCCGTAAGGCCGGGCCGCACGTATCTGTTCGCCGCCTGGGTGCGCACCGAGGACATCGCGGGAACGGTGCGCATCCACGCCCACTACCGCACCGCCGACGGCGAGCTGTGTGAGACACAGAAGTACACCAGTGCCGGGCCGGATCTGACCGGGACCGAGGACTGGACGCTGCTGTCGGGGCTCTTCGAGATGCCCGCGGACGCCGCTACATTCCAGCTCCACCTGACCATGAATGCGACCGGGACGGTGTGGCACGACGGGGTCGTCATGGCCGAGGCGACCTCAGGCCACGTGGGCGAGATGCAGGTGCATCCGTCGCGGCGGGTGTCGGCGCCGAGCTTCTGGCCGGTGAACCCGATCGTGAAGGTCTTCCGGGATGACCCGGCGCCCCAGTCCATCCAGCCTGCGCGGATCACGGCGGCGCGCAACGATGTGGAGCCGCTCCAGCTCGCGGTCAGGGCGCCGGAGGACCTGGAGGGGCTGCACATTGAGGTCGATCAGCCGACGAACGCGCAGGGCGAGCAGCTCCCCCAGGCCGAGACTGCGGTGGTGGGCTACGTGCCTATCGACCACGCCACCAGCTACTACAGCTCGCAGAGGCCGACGTGGCAGCGCAAGTATCCCAGGGTCCCCGGACGCTGCGACGGCTGGGCCGGCTGGTGGCCCGATCCTCTGCGGCCGACTGACACCTTCGACCTGGACGCGCGCACGACGCAGCCGATCTGGCTCAGCCTCCGGATCCCCGAGGATGCGCGGGCTGGTGACTACCGCGGCGCGGTCAGGATCGTCGGACAGGCCGGAACCGTGGCGGAGACGCCCTTCATGGTCCACGTGTGGGACTTCACGCTGCCCCCGGTGAGCCATGTCCAGGCGATCTACGACGCCCGCGCGCACCACAGCCAGTGGTTCTCGCCGGGCGAGGGCCGCCCGGAGCAGCTCCGAAAGCTGTGGCGCCTGATGGCCGACCTCCGCCTGTGCCCGGATCGCGTACACCCGGCGCCCAGCTTCAGCTACGAGGATGGCGAGGTGTCGGCGGACTTCACGGCCTTCGATGAGGCGGCCGAGTACTACTTCGAGGACCTGGGCTTCCAGCACAGCTACACCCCGGGCCTGTTCTACTGCTTCGGCTGGGGCCATCCGCCAAAGAGCCTGTGGGGCGTCGAGCCCTATGATGGCGAGTACCCCTACGAGGGCGTGGACCGCTCGAGGCTCCGGCCCGAGTACCGCCGGGTCTACCAGCAGGCCCTTCGGCTGTTCTGGGAGCACGTGCAGGAGCGCGGCTGGGCCGACAGATTCGTCCTCTACATCTCCGACGAGCCGTGGTTTACGCGCCGGGAGTATATCGTTGATCAGATGCGGGCGCTGTGCGAGATGATCCACGAGGTCTCCCCGGAAATCCCCATCTACTCCAGCACCTGGAGCTACGAGCCACGGTGGCGGGAGTCCCTGGATGTCTGGGGTGTGGGGCATTACGGGCGCGTGCCGCCGAAGGAGCTGGCCACCATCCGCGAGGCCGGTGGGCGCATCTGGTGGACCACTGACGGGCAGATGTGCACGGACACCCCCTTCTGCGCCATCGAGCGCCTGCTTCCGCACTACTGCTTCCAGTACGGGGCTGAGGCCTACGAGTTCTGGGGCATCGACTGGCTGACCTACGATCCCTGGGAGTTTGGCTGGCACAGCTACATCCGCCAGAGCGGGGAGCCCGGCGAGCATCACTGGGTGCGCTACCCCAACGGCGACGGCTACCTGGCCTACCCCGGGGAGGCGATCGGCCTCGACGGAGTGGTCAGCTCCATCCGCCTGGAGATGGCGCGCGAGGGCGTGGAGGATTACGAGTACCTGCAGATGCTCCGGGAGCTGGTGGCGCGCGGCCGGGAGGCGGCCGTGGACGTGAGCGTCGGCGAGGCGGCACTGGCGGAGGCGGAGGCGCTGGTGGATATGCCCAGCGCCGGAGGCCGCTACTCGACCGAGATCCTCCCCCGGCCCGGCGCGGTGCTGCAGGTCAAGGAGACGGTCGCGCGCGCCATCGAGACGCTCCGCGACCGGCTCGGTGAGTACTGAGTGCCAGCACCTACTGGCCGATGTTGACCGTGGCGACTGCCTCCGCTGGGATCTGCGGGGCGCGGACCTCCATGCGGTAATCGCCCGGCAGCGCGTTTGTGGGCACGGCTATTGAGCGGGTGGCGACGCCGGCCTCGGTGGCCGTCGAGCCGCCGAAGCGGTTCACCTCCCGCCCGTCCGGGCCTGTGACCGCGATCTCCAGGAGATGCTGGCCGGCGGCAGGTCGGCTGTGCGCGCCCAGCACGCGCACCCGGTAGCGAAGCTCCTCTCCCGGCTGCAGCTCCGCTTCGGCCACGTCAACATCCAGCTCGGTCGGTCGCTCAGGCAGCACCGCCAGCATCTGCGAGTGCCGCCCGGCCAGGCGAACCGGGACGTCGCAGGAGTGCGCGTCCGGGCCAGTGCCGAACTCGACGGGCTCCATGGTCGTGACGTCGCACAGCCATGCCGGCTCGAAGGGCAGGCCGCGAATGCGCAGCTCGGCGGCGTTCTCCTCCGGCCAGTGATTGACCACCGTCACCAGCGCCGCGTCCTCGCCCAGGCGCAGTCCGGCCTCCATCTGCCCATGCTCATCGTCGGCGACGCACAGCGGCGTGGCCTCTGACAGCAGCGTGCGGACCGCGGCCCGAAGGGCGGCGGCGCGCTTGAACATATCCTCCTCGGTGGCCTCGCGGTAGGCCTCCTCGAAGTCGAAGTCCAGCAGGATGACACGGCCCTGCCCGTCGGTAAGCGTCCTCCACGTGCAGTCGGGAAGATCAGGCAGCGCCTCCGCCCCGACGCCCTCGAAGTCCCAGGGCAGGCCGAGCGGCTCGCCCTGGATGTCCACGCCCGGCACCTGGTCGATGATGAGGGTTCCGCCCCGGCGCACGAACTCCACCAGGCGCTCGGCGACCGGCCTCTCCAAGATCTCGCAGCCGAGCAGCACGAAGGCGTCGCGGTCGAACTGCGTCTCGTCCTCGGCCAGGATCTCGGAGCTGACCGCGTCCGTCATCCCGAAGCCGTGGCGCAGGCAGGTGAGCGTGTAGTGCTCCGGGCTGTGGCCGTCGTGGATCATGGCCTGAGCCATAGGGTAGATCATGGCCACCGTGGCCCGCGGTCGCTGCATGCGCGTGAGCAGCGGACCTACGCGGCGGATAGCGCGCATGGCCCTGCCGGTCTCCTGCCAGCGCTCCGGCCGGGAGCTGACGCCGGTGCCGAAGCCGCGGTGGATGAAGCTGTTGAGGTAGTCCGCGCCCTGGGCGATGGCCGTGAAGGCGCACTCCGCCGATGCCTCCCTGGGGTTCTTCTGGTAGGGCCAGTTGCGGTCGTCAAGCTCTACGTAGAAGCCCCAGGGGCGGTTGAGGTGCTGCGCGAAGCTGCGCATCATGCTCAGCCCATAGTCGGCCTGCACCATGCGGACCTTCTGCGAGGCCGGGTAGAAGTAGGGGTAGATGTCGAAGTCGAAGCGTCCGGCCTGTCGGCCCCAGGAGAGGATGTCCTGTCGGGAGGTGTACCCGCGGCCGTAGCCGAGGCCCGGCGAGTTGAAGGTCACCAGCAGGTCCCACTCGCCCCCATGCTCCTCGCGGATCTCGCGGGTCAGCCCGTAGGCCCGCTCAACGTAGTACCCCAGGAAGTCCGACAGACGCCAGCGCGCCGCATGATCATCGCCGAGCTCGTCCACCGGCACGTACTCGGCTCCGTAGCGCTCCCGGAAGACCTCGCGACAGCGCTCGGTCCACAGGGGCTGGTCGGGGCCCACGTGCGGCTCGTCGAGGATCTTGATGCTCAGCAGCCGCGCAGTGCGGTCACAGACCTCGAACTGCGGCTCCACCAGGTCTCGCAGCCGCTCCTTATGCTCGGGGTCGAAGACCGAGACCGGGACCTGGCCCTCGCGGCGGACCAGCGTCAGGCTGTGGTACTCGTAGAAGGGCGCCATCCCCAGGCGCTGGGCGTATCCCTGCGCCAGGACATCCAGCTCCGTGGAGTGTGAGGACCCTGGGCGGCTGAGGCTCCGCGCGTTGGCCTCCGCCGCAGCGTTGAACCCGTGGGCGTAGAGGTCGTCGATGCGCGCGCGAATCATGGGCGGATCCATCGGATGCGCGCCGCGGCCGATGCCCACGACGCTCATGATCGGGAAGAAATCCTCGCGCCGCAGCGGATCCACCACCCAGCACCGCTCGGCAGTGCGCACCAGCTCCTCGTCACCCGAGCGAAGCGTCACGCGCAGCTCGTACTCCCCGCTGCGCAGGTCGGCTAGCTCCCGGGCGAGCGCCATCTGCGGCTCAGCCTGGCGGGCCGGCCACTGCAGCGTCGGCCGGCCGTTGCCGTCGATCAGCTCGCACTGGACCGCGAGCGCGTCGAGGTCGGGAATCTGCCCTCCGCCCGTCGCCTCCGGCCCGGTCACGATGATCGGGACGTCGTAGCTGTCACCCTCCTGCGCCAGCGCGTCCTCAAACGGAGCCTCGATCTCGAGGCGGAAACTGCCCATCTCCCACTGCCGCAGGTCCTGCATCCACACGCGGAGGGACTCATCGGGGACCTGGATGCGCAGCGGGCCGTGCGGCGTCTCGATGGTCAGATCCAGGCCGTGCCCGTCGAACTGCCTCCTGCCCACCTCCTGCGGGAGAGTGCCCTCAGTGGTCTCCTCCTGCTGCTTCGCCGTGAAGGGCATTCCGGCATAGATCGACGCGGGCAGCGTGAGCATGGTGGAGATGCGATGAACCCGCACGTCCTGCAGGAACTCGTAGTGGTAGTTGAGGCGCACGCTTCCGTCAGGCTGCACGCGCGCGGTGCGGGTGACCCTCTGGATGCGGGGGTCATCCCCGAAGTCCATGTCCTCGCGGTCGGCCCGAGTGATGCCCGTGGTCGTGACCGTCGGCCGCAGGTCCTGGTGGCCGGTCGCCGTCTCGACGTCCGTCGGCCCTGACTGATCGTGCAGCACCTTCTCGGTGCCTGGTGGCACGACCCAGAGGTCCGCCAGTCCGGCCGCCCCGACCGGCAGCCGCCCGGATGCGAAGCTCATGTTCAGCGAGCTGCCTGACGCCTCCACGGCAGGCAGGTCCCGCCGCGCGAGGCGCGTTGTGAGCTCCATCGTGCCACCCGGCTCGAAGGTCCGCTGGTGCGCCGCCCAGGTGACGTCGAGGCCCAGCGGGTTGAGGACCTCGATCTCGAAGTCACGGCGGTCGCTGACCGCGCCTCCCGCATCCAGGACCTCCACGACGCACGGGATCGACCGCTCGCTCTCGGGTGAGCCGGGCAGCTCAATCTCGAAGCTCGCAGGGCCGGCGCCCTCGGAGGCCTGCGGCTCCCGGTCGCCGACCCGCAGCCGGATCTGGCTGACCTCCTCGGTCCCCTCCGCGCGCACGAACGCGCTGGCCGGGGCGACGATGCTTCGCTCGGGAAGCTCAACGGACTGCAGCCTCGCGTCCGGGATCGAATCAGCGGCCCAGCGGATCATGGCGCGGACGAGGTCGTCCGCGAGGTCAGTGCCCAGGAAGCGCCCCCGCATCGTCGATCCAAACTCCGTCCAGGCGTTGACGAGCGCCACGCGGCCGCTGCCGAACTCGCCGGTGACCACGAGGGGCCGGTCACTGGCGCTGAAGGCGACCTCGGCGCCTTCGCGGGGCGTAACGTCGTGCACGTGCACCACCGTGCCGAGACGCGCGGCCGGCAGGCCCCATGTCAGGGGATGATCCGCTGGCTCCGGCCGGGCGGCGACGGTGACGTCGTCGGCACCGGCCTCGAAGGTCACCGGCAGGGCCTCGCGCAACGGCAGCTTGAAGTCCTTGGCGTGAGTGAGAGTCTCAGGGCCGCCGAAGAAGACCAGGCCGACGCCGGAGTGCACCAGGCTGCCCAGCCAGTCCGCCTGCTCCTGGCTGAGGACCCAGGGATCGACGTCGATCATGACGATGACATCATAGTCGAGGAGCGCCTCGACGCTCTCGGGGAAGCCCCACAGCGGGAAGTGCAGCCCCCGGAACAGGTAGCGATCCACCCGGGCATGGGGATCCAGCGCCCGTGCCGCCTCCTCGACGTTGTAGAAGCCGGCGGTCGAGTGGGTGATCAGCAGCACGTCCAGGCGGTCGTTGCGGCGAAGCTGATACTCGCCGGGCGACCACTCAGGCTGTGGCGGCTCCTCCACGGTGAGTGCGATCTCATCCACCAGCAGCAGAAACTCGGAGTTGCGGTCGTCGATGTCATCGAGTCGCAGCGTCACCTGCTGGATCTCGCCGAAGATGGTCCGGTAGACGTTGCGCATGGGCATGTTCTCGCGCACGTTGACGGTGGCGACCTGCCACTGATCGAGCACCGCGCCCTCCTCGGGCAGCAGCTCGTAATCCGAGAAGGCCGTTGGCGCTGTGCGCAGGCGCAGCTTCAGGCTGTCGATGGGCGCCTGCTCCGCGCCCGTGAGCCTGTAGCGCACCCGGGCGCGCAGGACGTGCCGCAGAGGGATGGGCTCCTCCAGGAAGCGGGTGATCCACACCGGCTCGCTGGCGTTGGGATCGACGAAGGCGATGCGGGCCTGCATCACCCGTCCCTGATCGGGGTCCTGGACCATCGCGAGGCCCTCCCGGCCCTCACCGCCGCGGTAGTACTCCGGCGAGACGCTCGTCTGCCACTGACCGAGCGTGTCCTCCTCGAAGTTGTCGATCGTGAGCTGATGCTCCGCCTGGGCCATCGCAGCCAGCGGCAATGCGACGAGCAGCAGCATAATGGCGATGCGCATCACGTCCACCTCCAGCATCCGTTCCTGCGGCCCTGGACAGCAGGCAGCTTGTTCGTCGTCGTCAGCACCGAGCCCTCCGGCTCGCGCCGTGTCGGGCAACGACCGGCGTCACAGTCCTCCGCATTCGTCTCGTCGTCCGTCCTCGGCTCACTTCCACGCGTCCTCCAGGTCGCTGATGATCTTCTCCAGCAGGTTCGGTATCCCGTACTGCACCCGGCGGTCCAACGCGGAGTTCCGATCAGGCAACTCTCGTATGCGGTTGAGGGCTGGCGCCGCACGCTGGCCCATGTGATCGATGGCGTTGAGCGCCATCATCGCCACGTAGGGCCCCTGGACCTCGGCATCCGCGAGCTCGACCAGAACCTCCAGCGCCGCGGCGGCGTCCGCCTCATCCCCCTCACAGCCCAGAGCCTCTGCGGCAGCAACGCGCACGGCCTTGCTCTCGTCGTCGAGAAGCGCCATCAGCTCGTCGCGGCCGGCCGCCACCGCCTCCTCGCCTCGCATCATCAGACCCATCGCGGCCCAGTAGCGGACGGCGCAGTCCTCGCGCCCGAGGTCCTCGAGTAGAGCCGGGACTGCTTCGTCGTGGAGGGACGAGGCCCGCTCCGCGGCGGCCATGATCCGCTCCAGCGGGTAGCGCTGCGGATCATGGCCCACTTCGTAGGGCGTGCTGCCCTCGGATCGCCGGTGGATCTCCGGCTCCGGCAGGAAGCCGACATCGCGGATGTCGAGCAGCCACTGACGATTGGCCTCCCGGAGCCGCTCCAGGACGTCTCGGTGCTCCTCCGAGTCAGCGAGGTTGGTCACCTCGTCGGGACCCTCCTGCAGGTCATACAGCTCCTCCGGCGGACGGGGCTCCCAGAAGGCCGACTGGGCGGCGTTGAGCTTCCCCTCCTCGTAAAGCCGCTTCCAGGCGCGGGTGGAGGGGGTCTCGAGTTGATAGGCCACGTGCTGGCCGCGTGGCAGGTGCGGCATGAAGTTGCGGATGTAGATGTAGCGCTGGTCGCGCGTGCATCGCACCATGTCGTAGCGCTCGTCCATCCGCCCGCGGAAGCCGTGCAGGTAGCTCCTGGGCGGGGCCTCATGCCGCCCCATGAAGGCCCGGCCCTGCATGACCTCCGGCGGCTGAACGCCGGCCAGGCTCAGGACCGTGGGGCCCAGGTCCGTGAAGCCCACCAGGCGATCCGTGGCTCCGCCCTCGACGTAGTCCGCCGATGCCAGGTGGCGGAACTTCGGCGGAATCGCAACGATCAGGGGCACCAGCAGGCCAGCGTTGCGGGCATCACGCTTGTGCCCCGGCATCCCCGAGCCGTGGTCGCCATAGAAGAACACGATGGTATCCTCCGCCAGCCCCGCCTCGGCCAGCTCCGCCAGCGCCTCTCCGACCTGTGCGTCCATGGCGGTGATGATGTCGTAGTACTGCGCCCAGTCCCGGCGGACCTCCGGTGTGTCCGGATGGTAGGCGGGCACATCGACCAGGTCGGGATCGTGCTGCAGCTCGTGCGGGCGCTTGCGGATGCGGCTCTCGTGGGTCACGGTATAGTTGAAGATGGCGAAGAACGGCTGGCCGGCTTCGCGGTTGCGCCAGTGGGCCTCGCCGGAGGACTCGTCCCAGACTTGGCCGGGCTTCTCCAGGTTGTAGTCCTCCTTGGAGTTGTTGGTGCAGTAGTACCCGGCCTCGCGCAGGAGCTGAGGGTACATCCCAATGCAGTGCGGGGTTGCCAGCATGCTGCGCATGTGCTCGGAGCCGGTGCAGGGCGAGTAGACGCCGGTGATGATGTCCGTTCGCGCCGGCGCGCACACCGGCGCCTCAGACCAGGCGTTGCGATAGATGACACCCCGCTCGGCCAGCGCGTCGAGATTCGGAGTGTCCGCGTAGCCGTCGCCGTAGCACCCCAGGTCGGGGCCGATGTCCTCGCAGGTCAGCCACAGGATGTTCGGGCGCACATCGCCCTGCCTCGAGCCGCCACCTCCCGAAGTGAGGTGGCTTCGGCCGGGAACGCCAGGGCTCATCGCAGGATCGTGCCCGATCATGGTCAACCCTCCATGCGCGTCGAGACGGTAGCTCAGCACTCCATTGGCACGCCCGACAGTGGTTCCCTTCTCCGCCGAGCACGCGAATCCTGATGGGCGCGCCGGAAAGGTGACGCCAACCCGCTGTGCTTCGCCCGATGAGAGCCGGCGGGGCAGGATGGGAGACGGATGGGAGCGAAGAGGCACATCGGCAGTGCGCACCGATATGAGGAGGATTGCGATGGAGCTCCGACAGCTTGGAACGTCAGACCTTCGCATCACACCAATCGTCCTCGGAACCTGGGCCATCGGCGGATGGTGGTGGGGGGGCACCGACGACGAGGCCGCCGGCAAGGCCGTCGAGGCGGCGGTGGACGAGGGCATCAACTGCATCGACACCGCGCCCGTCTACGGCTTCGGCCACAGCGAGCGGATCGTGGGCGAGGCCATCAGCGGGCGCCGCGAGGAGGTCGTGGTCGCCACCAAGTGCGGCCTGCGCTGGGACAGGGAGGAGGGCCAGCACTTCTTCGATGATGACACGCGGCAGGCCGGGCAGGTCAGCGTCTACCGGAACCTGCGCCGCGATAGCATCCTGGAGGAGTGCGAGCAGAGCCTGAAGCGCCTGGGCGTGGACGTCATCGACCTCTATCAGTGCCACTGGCCGGACCCGACGACACCCATCGAGGAGACCATGGGCGCGCTGACGGAGCTGCTGGACCAGGGCGTGATCCGCGCCATCGGGGTGAGCAACTTCTCGGTGGAGCAGATCCAGCAGTGCCTGCAACATGGGCCGCTGCACAGCTCCCAGCCGCGGTTCAGCCTCCTCCAGCGTGCCAGCATGGAGGAGCTGATCCCGTTCTGCGACGACCGCGACGTCGCGAACATCGTCTACAGCTCCCTGGAGCAGGGCATCCTGACGGGCAAGGTTACCCCCGACCGACAGTTCGAGGAGGGCGACAAGCGGCCTGAGAAGAACCCGTGGTTCCAGGAGGGGAACCTGAGGCAGGCGCTGGCGGTCATCGATGAGAGCCTCCGTCCCGTCGCTGAGGCGCATGATGCCACGCTGGCCCAGACGGCGTTGGCGTGGACGATCTGGGCTCCCGGCATTACCGCGGCCCTGGCCGGCGCCCGCAGGGCTGAACAGGCGCGCGAGAACGCCGCAGCGATGGAGATCGAGCTCTCCGAGGAACAGTGGCAGGACATCCTGACCGCCTTCCAGACGCTCGAGGCGAAGGCGGGCTTTGGATAGCGGGCGGCCCGCCAGCACCGCTCGGTGGCATCGACAGAGGAGCATCCAGGGAGGGCTTGACATGCGTGCGATGCTTGTCCTGAGCACCGCGCTGCTGTGCTGCTCGGCGGCTGCTCAGCAGGAGCAGACGCTGATGCAATGGCAGTTCGAGGAGGGCCTGGAGGGCTGGGGGAAGGCGAACCACGTTGAGGACCTGCGTGTCGAGGACGGGGCCATGCAGGGCCGCATCATGGACTGGGATCCCTTCGTCACCAGCCCGCAGTTCGAGATCCCGGCCACTGCCTGGCAGGTCATCGAGGTGCGGCTCAAGACCGACTGCCCCGGCACCGCCGAGTTCTTCTGGACGAACACCACCCGGTCGCGCTTCGGGGGCTTCTCGCCCGGCAAGGAGACGCGCTTCGAGGTCACCGGTGATGGGCAGTGGCACGTCTACCGCGTCAGGCCCTACTGGCATACCGAGGAGCGCATCATCCTGCTGCGCCTGGACCTGCCCCGCCGTGAGACCGAAGGTCTCCCGGAGGCCGAGGCCCGACCCACCTTCGCGGTGGATTACATCCGCATCGTGGACCTCGGGGAGCCGGCGTCGGAAAGCCGCGAGAATGCTTGGGACTTCAGTCAGGCAGCGGAGGGCTGGGCTGCGACCGGGGATGCCAGTGCCGAGGCCACCGACGAGGGCCTTCGGGTGCAGGTCTCGCAGGAGGGCGACGGCGGCATCGTCAGCGGACCGCTTCGCCTCCCGGTGGAGGATCGCTTCTGGGTATTCATCGAGATGGCCGTGGACGCCGGCGACAGCGGCATGATCAGGTGGGTCTCCAGCGAACACGCGGGCATGGTGACGCATAGATTCCCGGTGCGGCCGGACGGCAGGATGCACGTTTACAATGTGGACATCTCCTCGAGCAGGCAGTGGAGTGGAGAGCTGCTGCTCCTGGGCCTGACCCCGTCGTTGAGCGCCGGCGCGACGGCCACGGTCCGGCGCATCGCGGTCGCGGAGGAGCCTCAGGGGCCTCCCGAGGTCGAGGTGACGTGGGCGGGGCTGGAGGACGCCCTCCCTCGCGCCGGAGGGACCCTCCCGTTTGTGATATCCCTCATCAACCGCGGCGGCGAGACGGCTGAGGGAGTGAGCATCCACGAGCTGACCCTGCCCCCGGGCGTAACGGTGGCGGCTGACGATGGCTGGCGCCAGCTTCCCCCGCTGGAGTCCTTCGAGATCGTGACCCATCGCTTCGGCCTCTCCGCGCCCCAACCTGCGACCGGGACGATAGAGCTGGCACTGAGCGGCCACGGGGCACCGCCCCAGCCGACCCGCACGCCGATCGACATCACCCCGAGCCTCGATCTCCCGCCAGCAGACTACGTCCCCCAGCCCCAGCCGGTGCCCTGCCAGTACGAGATCGGCGCCTACTACTTCCCCGGCTGGCCCTCCCGCGTGAAGTGGGAGCCGGTGGAGCGTTCCGCTCCGGAGCGCAAGCCGGTGCTGGGCTGGTACGATGAGAGCGATCCCGAGGTCTGCGACTGGCAGATCAAGTGGGCCGTCGAGCACGGCATATCATTCTTCATGGTGGACTGGTACTGGAACGCCGGCTCCAGGCACCTGGAGCACTGGGTGCACGATGCCTACATGAACGCCCGCTATCGCCGCTACCTGAAGTGGTGCATGATGTGGGCGAACCACAACCCGGCCGGAAGCCACTCCGAGGAGGATCAGCGCGCCGTTACGCGCTACTGGCTGGATAACTACTTCGGCATGGAGGAGTACTACCGCATCGACGGCAGGCCCGTGGTCATCATCTGGAGCCCGGAGCGGATGCGCCAGGACATGGGCGGCTCTGACGGAGTCCGCCGGCTGCTGGAGATCTCCCAGCAGATGGCGCGGGAGGCCGGCTACCCCGGCATCTGTTTCATCGCCATGAAGTGGCCGGAGACGAGCACGGATCCCGCCACTATCCGGCGGCTGGCCGACGAGGGCTTCGAGATGACCACGATCTACCACTACATGGGCCACCGTGGCAATGCCGCCGACCCGCAGCACTACGCCTTCGAGCTTGTCGCGGAATCCACCCTCCCCTTTCTGCAGGCCTGGCGCGAGGCGGATATCCTTCCCTTCCTCCCCGCTATCTCGACCGGATGGGACTCGCGGCCGTGGCACGGCGACAGGGCGCGCGTGGTTCACGGCAGGACGGTGCCGCTGTTCCGGCGCATTTGCGAGGATGTGCGCCGTTTCGCCGATGACACCGGCCTGCGGCGCCTGGCGCTGGGCCCGCTCAACGAGTGGGGTGAGGGCTCGTACATCGAGCCCTGCCGGGAGTTCGGGTTCGGGATGTACGACGTCATTCGGGATACCTTCTGCCAGATGCCGCAGGGCGGCTGGCCGCCCAACGTCACTCCTCAGGATGTCGGGCTCGGCCCGTACGACCTTCCGCCGGCCGAGGCGCGCACCGCCTGGGACTTTCAGGACGGCACCCAGGGCTGGGGTCCGTTCATGGGCGTCACCGACTTCCGCGCAGAGGAGGGCGCCATCTGCTTCCGCACCACCAGTCCCGATCCGGCGATCGCCGCATCGCTGCGGGATGTCCGGGCGGTGCGGTACCCGGCGATCACGATCCGGATGAGGATGGATGCCGTCGCCGACGACGGCGAGCGCGGCCAGCTCTTCTGGGCCACGGCCACCTCCCCCGTCAGCGAGGCCAACAGCGTGCGCTTCGATCTCATCGGGGATGGCGAATACCACGACTACGTCCTCCCTATGGCCGAGAGCGATCGCTGGCGGGGGCGCATCGTCCGCTTCCGTCTGGACCCCTGCTCGCACACCGGCGCCCAGGTGTGCATCGACGAGATACGGCTGGAGGCGCGAGAGTGATCGCGCTCGGGAGGAGGCCGGGTCCATAGGCACTCAGTGCTGTCCCAAGGCGGTCCGCGGCAGGCCTGGCCGATGCTGGGCTCCTGTCATCGCGCTGGCCGCGATCCTGGCTGCGTCTGCGCCCATCGGCGCCGAGTTCTGCCCACCGGACTCGCCGCGCTCGGGCGGCATGCGCGACATCATGCTCTGCTACCTGGCCCCCGACCGGTGGTCGGCGGCGGACTTCCGCCCCTACGTGGCCTGGCTGGATCGCGCCGGGGGCGGGGTTCCGCGAGACTGGTTCTACGACGGCTGGCTGTTCCTGATGTACGGTGGCGCGCCGTCGGGAGGGCTTTACGCCAGAGGCACCGCGAACGCGGCCGACTGGCACTTCTACCTCGACCTGCTCTTCGACGCCGAGCGGAACCTGGCGGCCCTGGACGCCACCATCGACGGGATCGGTCGCGTCCTGGATGACCCGGACCGGCGGTGCCCCGTGATCATCATGATCCCCTACCTGGCGGCTGACGCCGAGCGCTTCGGCGACGTCGATGGCGATGGCGAAGCCGAGGACCCCGCAGACCCCGACGGCCGTCTGACTGCCTACCGCTGGGTCGTGGATGAGGTGCTGCGCCGATGGCGGGCCCGGGACTGGCAGCACCTCGACCTGTGGGGCTTCTACTGGATGCACGAGGGCATCCGCCAGGGGCAGGAGCAGGACGTCAGGGCGGTCGCCGACTACGTGCATGAGCGGGGCTACGGGCTGCACTGGATCCCCTGGCACCGTGCACCGGGATGGGACCGCGCCGCGGAGCTGGGCGTCGATTTCACCGTCATGCAGCCCAACTTCGCCTTCATGGATGTGCCACGGCGGATGGCGGTGCCGGACGAGCAGCGCCTCACGGCCAACGCCAACCTGGCACGGGAGCACGGCCTCGGCGTGGAGATGGAGATGCACGTGAGGGTGGCGACCGATCCGGGGCAGCTCCTCAACCTGCAGCTCTACCTCAACCACGGCGTCGATGAGCTCGACGGCTACATGAACGAAGCGGTGCGCGCCTACTACCAGGCGGGCGATCTTATCGCCCAGCTCTATCGCAGCCCGCGAGCTCAGTGCCGCCGCACCTACGATGATCTCCATGCCTTCCACCGTGGCACCTACCGCCGCCGCGCTCTCTCGCTGTCCGAGGGCGCTCCGTGCACGATCCGCGGCAGGCCCGAGCCGCGACTGACCGATGGGCTGTGGCTGACCCATGGCGGCCGACCGGGCCGCGTGGTCAGCGCTGCGGCGGGCAGCGTGATCGAGGTGCGCCTCCCGCGCGCGGAGATGGTGGGTGACGTCCGAGTGCACGTCGCCGGCAGGGCCGAGGGCTCTCCCCAGCTCCCGACCGGCGTGCGGCTCAGCACCAGCATGGACGGCAGGGAGTTCACGGCCGGCGCCCAGGCGGGGTGCGGAATGCTCGCGGAGAGCGGGGGCTGGCGCAGTGGCTTTGTCCCGGTGCCCTTCGCGCCCCGGCCGGCGCGGGTGGTGCGCGTTGAGCTATCGGGGTCCACTGGGGGAAGCGTGGGCCTGGACGAGGTCCTCATCTACCCGGCCCCGGGCTTGCTGTGGGGCAAGTCCTGCGAGATCGAGGGACAGACAATCGGTGAGGGGGCGGTGCTCGATAGCAGCTACCTGACGGATGGCCGCCTCGCCGAGGAAGCAGGGGACGGCCTGGCCTTCGAGGGCGACGGGAGCGTGGCGTTCACACTTGCGTCTGATGTGTATCTGGGGGAGGCGCTGGCACATGCCCGGTGGTCGGGACAGCAGCGGCCGAGCTGCCAGGTGGTCATCCGGGATGGCGAGCACATCCACCGCAGCGAAGCCGCGGAGCCTGGGGGCGATGGTGAGGGATGGGCGAGGATCGGCATTCCCACCGTGCGGGGGCGAGAGGTGCGGTTCGAGCTGACCGGCGGGCCGTCCGTGGTCTGGGATGAGCTGCAGCTCCGCAGAGCGCCCAACCTGGCGCTGGACAAGCCCTATGACCTCTCTCCGGCCTTCCCGGCGAAGTACCCCGACACCGGCGGGTCGGAGCTGACCGACGGTGTGCTCACCGAGGAGGGCTTCTCAGACGGTCGCACCGTGGGCTGGTACGGGCAGAGCGCGGACAGGACGGTTCTCATCGATCTTGGCGAGCCGCGCCGTGTCAGCGCTGTCAGGGCGCACGCGGAGGGCGGCGGCTACGCCGCGGTGTTCTTCCCGGAGATGATGGAGAGCTGGGGCTCGCTCGATGGCGAGACGTGGTCGCTGCTCTCCACGGCCGAGCCGCAGCGGGAGGTCACCATGTCAGAGGTCGTGGATGGAGAGGACCACGAGCTGGCATGGCTGGCCCAGGAGTTTGCCGCGACTCCCGCGCGGCTGGTGAGGATGCGATTTGCCGCGCGGGGCTGGCTGATGCTCGGCGAGGTGCAGGTGATCGCCGGAGGCCGCAACGTGGCTCTGGGGCGTCCCTATCATCTGCTGCCCCCTCCCACCTCCAGCGAGCAGTACGCCGACGACGGACAACGGCTGACCGACGGCGAGTACACGACCTCCGGCGCCGGATGGAACAGGGCTGTGGGCTGGAATGAGGGCCGGCCTGAGATCACCATCGATCTCTTGCAGCAGGAAAGCGTGGCCACCGTGCGGGCCCACGTCCTGGGCGGCGGCAGCGGCGCGGTCTTCTTCCCCGAGTCCATCGCGGTCGCCACGTCTCCGGACGGTGAGACGTGGACGGAGGAGACGCTTATGCGTGGGCATCCGCCCGAGTCCGGCCATGAGCACCTGGCAGCCTACATGGAGACCACGCTCGCGCCTCGATCCGCTCGGTGGGTGCGACTGCGGCTGGCCCGTGATGGCTGGGCGATGGTCGATGAAGTGGAGGTCTACCGGCAGCCCTGAGCCGCTCTCGCTAAGGCGCTCAGCGGCGTCGCGGCCTCAGAGTGACACGGTCCGCTCGCGCGTTGACAATGGCCCCGCAAACTGCTACTCTGTCCGCGAGATGCCAGTTGCGGGGCCGACGACGGTGGCAGTGACCGGCGCCGCGGGCATGCTGGGGCAGGAGGTCTGCCGGTCCGCCCCGCAGTGGGTCACGCTGGCCTGCCTCACCAGGGCAGACGGCGATCTTACCGTGGCCGCGCAGGCTCGCAGGGCGCTGCAGTCGGCCGGGCCTGAGATCATCATTCATTGCGCGGCCTGGACCGACGTGGACGGTGCCACTCGCGATCCCGAGGCGGCCTGGCAGGCAAATGCGGTGGCCACTGAGCATGTGGTGGAGATCGCCGCAGAGCTGGATGCCCGGCTGCTGTATCTGAGCACCGACTACGTGTTCTCCGGCGCCGATGGCCCCTACGTGGAGTCCGACGCCCCTTCGCCGATAAACCCCTACGGCGAGAGCAAGCTGGCGGGGGAGCGCGCCGCGGCGGAGCTACCGGCGCACCTGATCGTCCGCACGCAGTGGCTGTACGGCCCCGGTGGGAGGAACTTCGTGGAGGCGATTCTGGACGCCGCAAGGCAGGGCAGACCCCTACGGGTGGTTGAGAACGAGCACGGCTGCCCCACCTACGCTCCCGACCTGGCCGAGGCACTGTGGCAGCTTCTGCAGACGGAGGCCCGCGGCGTGGTGCACGTAGTGAATCAGGGAGTGTGCAGCCGCCTGGAGCTGGCGCGTGCGGCGCTGGAGGAGGCCGGACTGGACGGGGTGGAGGTCACCGGGATCGCCAGCGAGCAGTGGCCGAGTCCCACTCGGCGGCCGCTGAACGCGGTGCTGGCGAGCGAGCGCCTGGATGAGCTGGGCCTCTCCCCGTTGCGGCCGTGGCAGGAGGCCCTCCGGGATTACGTCGCGGTGCTGCGCAGGAGATGGCAGCAATGACGAGCGGAGGGGCAGAGATGATGGCCGAGGGGGCGCACAAGCCGAAGCGGGCTCGAGCGCCCGTGCGCATCGATCTGGCCGGCGGATGGAGCGACGTTCCTCCCTTCAGCACCGAGGCTGGCGGGGCAGTGGTGAACGTCGCCATCACTCGCTACTCCTACGCCACGCTGTTCGCCAACGACACCGGCGAGTTCATCCTCGAATCTGCCGACTACGACCAGTATATCCACGCCAGGGACATCCGGGACCTGGAGTACAACGGCTCGCTGGACCTGCTGAAGGCCGCCGTTCGCCGCATGGACCTGGACTTCGGCGGCCATCTCATCACTCGCTCGGACGCCCCTCCCGGCTCGGGCATAGGCTCCAGCGCATCGATGGGCGTGGCCCTGGTGGGCCTGCTCGACGCCATGCAGGGCGGGGACATGTCGCGGCTGGACATCGCCGCCATGGCCAACCTGCTGGAGGTGGACGAGCTGGGCATCGACGGCGGGAAGCAGGACCAGTACGCCGCCGCCTGCGGCGGCCTGTCATTCATGACCTTCGAGGACCCGGCCGTCACGGTGGATCGCCTGGAGCCGTCGCGAGACTTCCTGCTGGAGCTGGAGAAGTCGATGCTGCTGGTCTACACGGGGAAATCCCGCCTCTCCGGCGACATCATCAGCACCGTCATGGGCGCCTACCAGCGCAACGAGCAGGCCATGACCGAGCCCCTGATGAACCTCCGGGGCGCGGCCTACCAGATGCGCGACGCCATCCGGGGGGAGGATCTGGAGCGCGTGGGTGAAGTGCTGGACTTCAACTGGGAGAACCAGAAGCGCCTCTACGACGAGATGACCACGCCCAAGATCGAGGCGCTGTTCGCGGTGGCGCGGCCGGCGGGCCTGCTGGGCGGCAAGGCGTGCGGCGCGGGCGGTGGCGGCTGCATCGCGCTGCTGTGCCGCCCCGACCGGGAGCACGTCGTGCGCGGACAGGTGGAGGATTTGGGGGGGCAGTGCATTGACTTCAACTTCGACTGCGACGGGCTGCAGGTGTGGCAGCCCGCGACAGCCACGAACGGGTGACGCTGATGCAGTTCGACATCGCCGACAGGTCTCTGGCGGCCGAGGGCAAGCTGCGCATCGAGTGGGCCGACCAGCAGATGCCGGTGCTGGCGCAGATCAGGGAGCGTTTCGTGCAGGAGCGGCCCCTGGAGGGCCAGAGGTTGGGGGCCTGCCTGCACGTGACCACGGAGACCGCCAACCTCATGCGCACGCTCAAGGCGGGTGGCGCGGAGGTGGCGGTGTGTGCCTCCAATCCCCTCAGCACCCAGGATGACGTGGCTGCGTCGCTGGTAGAGGACTACGAGGTGCCCGTCTTCGCCATCTGCGGCGAGGACCGCGACACCTATTACCAGCACGTCCACGCCGTCCTGGACACCGAGCCCACCATCACCATGGACGATGGCGCGGACCTCGTCTCCACGGTGCACTCCGAACGCACGGAGCTGATTGATACCATCCGCGGCGGGACGGAGGAGACCACCACAGGCGTCATCCGCCTGCGGAGCATGGCGGCCACGGGCGAGCTGCGCTATCCCATCGTCGCGGTCAATGACGCCATGACCAAGCACCTCTTCGACAACCGATTCGGCACCGGCCAGAGCACCATCGACGGGATCATCCGCGCCACGAACATCCTGCTGGCCGGCAGGAATGTGGTGGTGTGCGGCTACGGCATGTGCGGTCGCGGAGTCGCCATGCGGGCGCGCGGCATGGGGGCCAAGGTCACCATCTGCGAGGTCGATGAGCTGCGGGCCCTGGAGGCCCTCCTGGAGGGCTACCAGGTGCTGCCGGTGGCCGAGGCGGCCGCCATGGGGGACATCTTTGTGACGGTGACGGGCAACACGTCAGTCATCCGTGGCGAGCACATGGAGGTTATGAAGAGCGGTGCCATCCTCTGCAACTCCGGGCACTTCGACGTGGAGATCGACCTCGAGGACCTGAGGAGCATGGCCACGGGCAGGCGGCAGGTGCGGCCGTCGCTGGAGGAGTTCGAGATGCCGGACGGCCGGCGCCTCTACCTTCTGGGCGAGGGCCGGCTGGTGAACCTGGCCGCCGCCGAGGGGCATCCCGCCTCGGTCATGGACATGAGCTTCGCCAACCAGTCGCTGTGCTCGGAGTTCATCGCCACCAGCGGGGGGAAGCTGCGCCGCGAGGTGCACTCGGTTCCCGAGCACATCGACCGGCGTGTGGCGGAGCTGAAGCTGGCCTCCATGAACATCGAGATCGACGAGCTGACGCCGGAGCAGAAGGAGTACCTCAGCAGTTGGAGGCAGGGCACCTGAGGCCGCGGTCCTGAATGCTGACCAACGATCTGCTGCTGCTTGCAGTCATCTTCGGTGGTGCGCTGGCACTGGCGCGCGTCCTGCGCGCAGCGCTGGAGGGCGAGCAGGACCACCCTCCACCACACCTTGACGCCCGCGGTCTGCTGCTCTACGTTCCTCTGGTCGTCTTCCTCGCCGCGGGGACGTCAGAGGATACACTGGTTCCGCTGATGGGTGCCGCGGCAGTCTACCTGCTGGCCATGCTGCGCAGGGCGCTGCACACGCCGCGAGGTTTGCGAGTGGTGCTGCTGCTCGCCGCCGCCGCAGTCGTCTATTACTATGGAGTCAGCATCGAGACGTTCCGGATTCCTCTCACCTCTGTCTCCTACGAGCTCGGCTGGCTGTCACTGCCGCTGACGGCGGCCTGGCTGGTGGTCTGCGCGGTGCTCTTCGGCCGGGCCGGGGACATTCCCAGGGTCTCCTTCGGAGTGGCGGGCCTCACCGGCGTCACCTTCTACCTCATCTGCCTGATGGTCCCGTGGGCGGTGGGCCCGGCAGCGAAGCTGCTGGCGCTGAGTGTGGCGGGCGTCTCGATGACGCAGGTGTTCGGGTTCGGCGAGGTCTCGCAGAAGTCGGCCGAGCCCAGCAGCTACGCCATGGGCTTTCTGATCGGCGCCCTGGCGGTGGTTGGCGCGCTCAAGCACGCTGCAGCCATCGCGGCGCTGCTGCCCCTGCTGGTCATCAGCGTGCCGCTGTTCGGCGCCACCTATACCTACATCTCGCGGCTGCGGGGCATGCGCATCGGCCAGCGTCGCCAGCATCTGCATGAGGTGCTGCTCGAAGAAGGCTACTCCCAGCAGCAGGTCGTCGGGGTGCTGCTGGGCCTGTCGGCCTACATGTGTCTGCTGGGCCTGCTGATGGTGCGGCTGATCCCGCAGCCGCCGTGGGTGAAGGCCACGGTCCTGGTGGCGGGGCTTCTCATCGGGCCGTTTGTGTGCTTCGTCATCTTGCGGATGCTCGGTCGGCCGGTTGAGCGGAGCGCCGAGACCGTGGAGGTGCTGAACGTCCGCCTGCATCCTCTGTCGATGGAGGAGGCGCTCAAGCGTGCCGAGAGCTTCATCCGCCAGGGCGGCTCGCACATGATCGTCACCAGCGACACCTCGGCGGTGGTGCGCGCCCAGAGCGACGAGGAGCTGCGCACCATCATCAACGAGGCGGACCTGGCGATGATGGACGGGCAGGGCGTCGTGCTCTGCGCGCGGCTGCTGAACTTCCCGGCGAGCTGCCGGGTGCCGGGCGTGGACATGATGGAGCGGCTGTGCGAGATCGCCGCCAGGCTGCACCGCCCTGTGGCGCTGCTGGGCGCAGCGCCGGGGGTGGCCTCCGATGCCGCCCGTGTGCTGGAGCAGCGCTATCCCGGCCTGGAGGTCGTCTACACCCATCACGGCTACTTTACGCCTCAGGAGGAGCCGCAGATCGTCGCGGACATCCGCGATGCTCGGCCTGCGGCCCTCTTCGTCGCCATGGGCATACCCAAGCAGGAGAAGTGGATCAAGCGACACATGGACGAGCTGAAGGTCCCCGTCTGCATGGGCGTGGGCGGCAGCCTTGACGTGATCGCCGGAAGGGTGAAGCGGGCCCCCCTGTGGATGCGTCGCTGGGGCCTGGAGTGGCTCTACCGCACCGCCCTCGAGCCGCGGCGGCTGCCACGGCTGGCGGCGCTGCCCAAGCTGTTTTTGATGACGCTACGCAAGCTGTTGTCCTCATCGAAGACGGAGGTGCCCGCAGGCCAGGCCGATTGCGGCAAGGGCACGAAGTAGTCGCCAGTAGCTGCGCCGAGGATGGTCCAGCGATGGCTGGAATGGTCATAGTTGGTTCTATGGCACTCGATAGCGTCAAGACGCCATTCGGTGCGGTTGATCGAGTGGTCGGCGGAGCGGCCGTCTACGCATCCGTCGCTGCCAGCCTGCTGGCCCCGAGCCGGGTAGTGGGCGTCATCGGTGGTGACTTCCCGGAGGAAGCGTTGGAGCTGCTGCGCGCGAGGGGCTCGGACCTGATGGGTGTGGAGCGCATCGAGGACGCGAAGAGCTTCTTCTGGAGCGGCCAGTACGACTACGATCTCGACAGCCGCGAGACGCTCGCGACCGAGCTCAACGTCTTCGCTGACTGGACCCCCACGCTGCCTGACAGCTACCTCGACAGCCGCTACTGCTTCCTCGCCAACATTCAGCCCCAGGTTCAGCTCGCGGTCCTGGACCAGCTCGACGAGACCTGCTTCGTGATGTGTGACACCATGAACTTCTGGATCGAGAACGAGCCGGAGGCGCTCCAACAGGTGCTTGCCCACGTTGACCTGGCGCTGCTCAACGACGCCGAGATCCGCCAGCTTGCCGCAACCCCGAACCTGGCGCAGGCCGCGGAGATCGTCCTGGACATGGGCCCCAGGTTCGTGGTAATCAAAAAGGGCGAGTATGGCGCGGCGCTTGTGTCACATGATGACTACTTCAGCATCCCCTCCTATCCGCTGCCCAACGTGGTCGATCCCACCGGGGCGGGAGACAGCTTCGCCGGCGGAATGATCGGTCTGCTGGCCCGGCACGATGACTGCTGCAACAGGGAGTTGCGACGGGCGGTGGCCTTCGGCACCGTGATCGCCTCCGGCTGTGTGGAGGGCTTCAGCCTCGAGGGCCTCCTGCGGCTCGACGGCCGCGAGCTGCGACGCCGCTATCAGGCGCTGCGGGAGATCGTGCGCTTCGAGGCCATGGAGTGGGAGGGGCTCACCGGGCCACAGTGACCGCTGCCGGCCGCAAGAGGGACTGCACCTGTCAGCGGCGAATCATCTATAATGACGTCTGGAGCGTTGACGTGTCAGACAGAGTTCCTCCATGAGAGAGTGGCAAACGTGACTATCGACCAGATTGCTGAGCTGTTGGGTGATGATGCAGACCTGCTGGACTACACCTGTCAGGGGGTCAGCAGCGATAGGCTGCACCTCCCAGGGCCGGACTTCATGGACCGCGTGCTGGTGCATACCGACCGCCCTACCCCCGTGCTTAACAACCTGCGCCGGCTGTGGAACACCGGCCGCTTGGCAGGCACGGGCTATGTCTCCGTCCTGCCGGTGGATCAGGGCGTGGAGCACAGCGCGGCGGCGTCATTCGCACCCAACCCGGACTACTTCGACCCGGCGAGGATCGTGGACCTTGCTATCGCGGGCGGCTGTAACGCCTGTGTCTCCACGCTTGGCGCTCTCGGCTCGATCAGCCGGAAGTACGCCCACCAGATCCCGCTTATCGTGAAGCTCAATCACAGCGAGCTGCTGGCCTATCCCAATCGCGACGACCAGGTCTTCTATGGCACGGTCGAGCAGGCGTGGGAGCTGGGCGCAGTCGGCGCCGGTGCGACGATCTACTACGGTGCCCCAGAAAGCGACCGGCAGATGCAGGAGGTCACGGCGGCCTTCCGACGCGCGCACGAGCTGGGCATGTTCACCGTGCTGTGGACCTACCTGCGCAACAGCGAGTTCAAGCGCGACAAGGACTACCATCTGTCGGCCGACCTCACCGGCCAGGCCAACTACCTGGGCGTCACCATCGAGGCGGATATCGTCAAGCAGAAGCAGCCGCAGAACAACGGGGGCTATCCGGCGATGTCCCAGGATACCGCCTATGGCCGCACCGATGACCGGCTCTACAGCGGCGAGCTGATCCCGGACAACCCTATCGAGTGGACCCGCTGGCAGGTCGTGAACTGCTACATGGGGCGGGTGGGGCTGATCAACTCCGGAGGCGCGTCGGGCGACGACGACCTGGCGCAGGTGGTGCGGACGGCGGTAATCAACAAGCGCGCCGGCGGCATGGGCCTGATCACCGGTCGGAAGGCCTTCCAGCGCCCCATGGAAGAGGGCGCGAAGCTGCTCAACGCCGTCCAGGACGTGTATCTGTGCGAGGACGTGACCGTGGCGTAGGCCGCGGCTGACCATTGAGCCAGCGCAGTCGGCGGGCCGGGCACTGGCCCGCCAAGATGAACGTGTCTGGTGGTTTCTGCATCTCGCAGCCAGAGCACGAGCCAACCCAGGAGGGTGGATGACGACGATGGGATCGCTTCTCAAAGGACGTGAGCTACGCCAGATCTTCGACACGCTGTGCCCCTTCGACGAGGACCTGAACCTGAAGCCCGCGAGTGAGCGCATTACGCTGCTGGCCGCCAACTCCAACAACTGGTGGGAGACCCGGGCCTTCGTGATGCTCTCGGCAGTGGGCGACCAGTCGCCGATCATCGTGCAGTTCTCGCACAACTCCAACACCAAGATCGGCGGCCTCACCGGCAAGATCTTCATGCCGGAGGGCGTGGGATATCACGGCAACGCGGCGCTTTACGGCGCGAAGGCCAACATCGAGTGGATCACCACTGAGGCCGAGGCCTTCGGGGCTGACCTGGTGGCGGTGTCTCTCGACCACTTCGCCGTTCCGAAGTTCGACCCCGACAAGGAGTACAAGCAGCGCGCCTGCCCCACAGGCGCCGCGGACCAGGTGGAGGCCGCCTACAGCTTCATTGACGACAACGGACTCACCGACCAGGTTGAGGACCTTACGCCGGAGCTGGCCTGCAAGTATGAGGCCTACCTCTCCAGCGAGGAGTACCAGGCCTTCGTGGCCGACTTCATGGGCACCGTCCAGATCATGGAGCCTGCCTGGGGGATGATCGACACCGAGGACATCCCGCCGGTGCTGGACTTCGTCATCACCCGGGATATCGCCGATGCCGTGCGGCGCGGCGTGGCCAACACCGACATGATGCTGGAGGCAGAGCTGGGTGCCACCGGCAAGAGCGGCGACGAGATCGAGTACGAGGAGCTGAGCGAAGCAGAGCTGGATGCCTTCGCCGAGCTCGCTGCCGCTTTCATCGACTACACCGGCGCCGAGGGCATCGCGTATGACATCGGGATGAAACACGCTGCCAAGGCCGGAGAGACACACGAGATCGACCAGCGCAAGCTGGAGACCGTTCAGCGCCGTATCATCGAGCGTAACGGCGTCTACGCGCCCTTCGCCCAGCACGGGGGCACGGGCTCGGCCGACGTCGCCAAAGGGCTCATCGGCAAGACCAATGTTAACACCGCCTTCCTTGTGGCCGGCTCTCAAGCCCGCTACGAGCACTTTGACGCGAGCTCCGACCTGGTCCGCGGCGGTGACAAGTCCACGTGCGGCACCGACGTGGAGACGCACGTCTACCTGGAGGGGGTCTACAACGAGGCCCTCAGCCGCATCGAGCCGACCGGCAGCTACCAGATAGGCCCGATGTGCTTTGACGCACTGGGCTGGTAAGCTCCAGGTGCGAACACGACATGCACGGGCAGCCGGGCCGGTCCGGCCCGGCTGCCTGCGCACGCGGCGATGGGAGGGTCCGTGATGCAGAGGCACGAGTGTGACGTCCTGGTCGTCGGCAGCGGCGGAGCGGGCCTTCGCGCGGCGCTGGAGGCGGCCGGGGAGGGCGCGCGCGTCATGGTCGCCACCAAGGGGGACCCCGGCGCGTGCGGCACTACCTATACGGCGGCCTCGGACTGGATGGCCTTTGGCGCCGCCTTCGGGCACGCCGATCCCGAGGACAGCCCTCGGGAGCACTGGATCGATATCATGGTCAAGGGCGGCCTGCTGTGCACGCCGGATCTGGCGCGGACGATCGCCGAGGAGGCCCCCGGTCGCTTCCAGGAGCTTGACGACTGGGGCGGTGACTTCGACAAGACCGAGGACGGGCGGTTCGTTCAGATCCTCAGCGATGGGGCCCGTTACCCGCGTGCCTGCGGCCGCGGGGCCGACACCGGGCCGATCATCGTTGACGTCCTCATGCAGCAGTGCCGGCAAGCGAACGAGGAGGGTCCGGGCTCGGTGGAGTTCCTGCCCCGGACGATGATGGTGGACCTGGCTACTGACGGAGGGCGGGTCCACGGCGCCTGGGGCGTAGGCATGCACGATGATGAGGCGGTGGCAGTCGCCGCGCCGGCGGTGGTGCTGGCGGCCGGCGGAGCCGGCGAGCTCTACGCCATCAACGTCTTCCCCGACGGTGCCACCGGCGACGGCTATGCCATGGCGCTGCGGGCCGGCTGCCCCCTCGTCAACTTCGAGTTCATCCAGATCGGGCCCAGCATCGTGCATCCCGTCAACTTCGCGCTCTCCGGCGTCTTCTGGCGCCTGAACCCGGAGATCACCAACATCAACGGTGAGGAGTTCATTCCCCGCTACATCCCCGAGGGCGTTGACATCGACGAGGCCATCCATATCAAGGGCGTCTCCTACCCGTTCACGGTGCGCAACGCCAGCAAGTGGGTGGACGTGGCGGTCTTCACCGAGATCAAGGAGGGGCGGGGGACGGAGCATCGCGGCGTTTACATGAGCCTGGCGCACCAGCCCGACGCGGTCATCGAGGAGGACGCCTCCGTGCCCTTCGAGCACCTCATGGAGCACGGGCTGGACCTGCGCCGAGAGGCCATCGAGTTCGCCCCCGCCATCCAGCACTTCAACGGCGGCGTGCGCATGGACGTGAAGGCGCGAACCTGCATTGAGGGCCTGTGCGTGGCCGGCGAGAACGCCGGTGGCCAGCACGGCGCTGACCGGCCGGGCGGCAATGCGCTTGCCGACGCCCAGGTCTTCGGCCGCCGCGCGGGCGCCTCGGCTGCGAAGGTGGACCATGCGGCCGACGCGCAGCTCGCGCGGGAGGCGGCGAAGAGGGGACTGGCCGATCTCGGCGAGTCCGGCGCGGGCGATGACGTCGAGGAGATACTCGGAGACCTGGCATGGGAGATGTGGAGGGGCGCGTCAGTGGTGCGAACCGAACAGAGCCTTAGCGACGCCTTGGCCGCCAGCGCCCGCGCGGAGCAGCGCCTGACGGACGCCGCGGGGCCGCTGCGCCGCCGCGCCGAGGCGCGCAACATGGCGTTGCTCGGCCGGTGCGTGGCGCTCCCCGCCCGGATGCGAGAGGAGAGCCGCGGGACGCACTACCGCGCGGACTGCGACGCTGTCAACGATCCGGACTGGCAGCGGCAGATCCAGTTGCGCCTCGAGGACGAGGAGGTCATCGCAGAGACCCAGGCCCCAATCGTGATCCCGTCCGAACTCGGAGCGCTGAAGGAGAAGCTGGAAGGCTGAGCACCACGCAGACGGCGGGTCCAACCGAGAGGAGCGGCCAGCATGGCATGCGTCAACCATCCGGATCGAGAGGCGGCCGCGCGGTGCGTGGTGTGCGGTGACGAGCTGTGCGCGGAGTGTCGGCATGTCGGTCCTGATGGCAAGTCCTACTGCGCCGACCACCTACCACAGCCCGAGGCGCAGCGGCCAGAGCACGTCGAGATGCCGCCGCGGGGTGAGCCCATCCAGGAGACAGAGGCTGTGGCAGCGGGAGACTCCCCGGGGCTGGCGGCTGCGTGCTACTTCTGCTGGGTGCTGGCGCCGATCGGCTTCCTTCTGCCGGTCATCCCTCTGGCGACGGACAGGATGAAGCGTTCGGGCTACATGCGCTACCACGCCTATAACGGTCTATTCTGGGGCCTGGCGGTGGTGGCGGCCTTTCTGGTGCTGCACGTCCTGGGCGTCCTGGCCGGCATTGTGGGCGTGCCGGCGCTGATGATTGCGCCCGTCGGGCTCGTTCAGTGGCTGGTCGGGGTTGCGGCCCTGTTGGCGTCCATCGCCTTCGCGGTCCGCGCCTACAATCGCCGGTCGGTGAACATACCGGTCGTCTCCGATATCGCCCAGCAGCAGCTTCCCTGACGAGGCCGCAGTGCGGTCACTACGAAGGTCCGCCCGCGGCTGGCTTGACCCTTCAACAGAGATGACGACGCAGACGGCGGATCGGACAACCTGGAGGCGGATGGATGCCGAGCGGGATCCCTCGTGCGCGCCGGAGGAGGAGCCTGCGGGCGAGGAATGCCGGTCGCTGGTGCGCATCTACCGCCCATCGCGGTGGCCGCAGGCCGGTGCCAAGATCGTGGCGGCCATATGCTACTTCTCGTGGCTGGGCTACGTGACGGCCTTCCTCCCGCTGCTTCTGGTCAGGGCCCGGCGGCTGAGGCGCTGGCGGTCATTCGCCTTTCACGCCTACGCCTCGGGGGGCTGGAGTCTGGCGGTGGCCGGGCTGCGAGCGGCCCTCATCGCCGGCTCGCTGTGGGCCGGCACCTGTCATGGGCCGACGGCTGAAGCGGCCTGCAACGTGCTGAACATGCTGAATCTGGTTGTGGTGCTGGCCTTCTCGCTGCTGCTGTCATGCGTCTACGCCGTGGAGGCGCTGCTGGGCAGACAGGTCAACATCCCCGGGATCACACAGTGGGCCAGCCGGCACGCCGAGCTGTGGGAAAGCACGGGACCGCTGTAGCGCTGAGACCGTGCGTGCTCCCAGGCCGCGCCCTTTCCCGGCCTCGTTCAACGCACAACCAGGACGATTCCCTCAGCCGTTGAATGGGATGCGGCCGTACTTCGCAACGAAGTCGCCGACCTGGGAGGCGGCCGTTCCTGCCAGGATCGCCAGATAGTCGGGAGTCAGGAAGTCCGCGGGGACCTGGGACTCCCAGACCAGGTCGTTGTCGGCATCCAGCGCCAGCCTGCCCAGAGGGTCGTCCCAGTTGAGCTTGAGCAGCTCGATGGCTATCTGCCCCTGTTCCGCCCGGGTCTGCCCGGGCATCCCTCCCGTGTAGGAGTGGGTGTATACGACTCCTCTGTAGATCTGGGTGTAGACGTCCACGTCGTTGTCATACGGGAGCTTGAAGAAGCCCTCGCCCTCCTCGTAGACGAGCTCCGCGGCCTCGATCTGCGTCTTGAGCTGCGCCATCAGGGCCGCGGTGTCGCCGCCCGGATACAGCTCGGTGGGCTCCCCGGGCTGCTCGGCACGCAGCACGGCCTCCCAGCTCGCGACCTGGTTGGCCCCCACGACCGAGATGGTGTTGACGTACCCGGCGGAGGCCATGGACATGGGCACCTGGCACTCCCAGTACAGCAGGAGGCCGCGGTCCTCGGTCTCCAGCAGGCTCAGGCGGCCTACCGGGTCCAAGTAGTTGAAGCGCAATGCCTCCAGGGCGCAGTAGCCCTGGAGCAGGCCATTGCCGCCGGGCAGCTCTCCCAGCGGGCAGTAGAGCCGCAGGAAGTCTTCGTACTGGTGGGCGTAGACCGTCACGCCGTTGGGATGGGAGATCCCGAACGTGCCCAGCTCAGGCTCCTCGAAGCTCAGGCTGGTGGCATTGAGCAGCTCGCGCACCGCCCTGCCCGGTATGGGAACCGGCGGGTCCTGGCTGGCGGGGGTGGCGAGCCAGCCGGTGACCACGTTGGAGGGGATGGCGAACTTGGTGAGCATGCCGGAGCTGACGAGGGTCAGGGTGTGCACGCCCACGACCTGGCCCATCTCGTTGACCACCGGTCCCCCGGAGTTGCCCTCCTCCGCCATGCTGGGTTTGCGGACCCCCCGGCCTTGGCCGGAGCCGGATTTCGCCGTCTGCCTCCGCACCGCCTCCGCTCTGGAGCTTTTTGCAGCAACCCGCGTTCCACCGTGCGCGGAACTGGTCGTCCAGCCAGTGAGCATTTTGCGGGCGGCGATGGAGGGATTGCGGGCCGCACGTAGAAGTCATGAGACAGGAGGCGCGCATCCACAGCCTTCGCCACCCGATCTCGCACACACATGAAACGAGGAGCGTACTGGGATGACGAATGACCAGATCTCGACACTGCAGGACCTGATCTTCCACACGGTTCCCGGCGACCTGGCCGAGAGGCTGGACGACTTCCGGGCCGAGATGAAGAAAGCCTACGCCTCGGCTAAGGCGGATGGCAAGGCGGAGATCGCAGAGACCATCGCTGAGAGCGCCATCGACCTCAAGTCCGTGCTCGCCGACTGGAACCTGTGCAACGCGGACCGCTACGGCGATGCCGTCGCCACCGAGGAGCAGCTCGACGAGCAGGTCCAGGCCAACGTGCAGCTTCTCAAGGACCTCGGGGCCGACGACGAGGCCCAGCGAGCCCTGGACGAGGCTGAGGGGATGGCCGACAGCAACCTCGTGAGGCTGACGCGCATGACGCTGGCGGGTGAGCTGAACACTTACTGGGGCAACGACTACGCCTCCGGCCTGCGGAAGGCCATGCAGAAGGGCGCCATCCTGGTGACCACCAACCCGGTGCTGGTGGACATCGCCCGCAAGGACGATCCCCAGTACTGGACGCCGGTGCGCGATGAGCTGCGCGAGAAGTACGGCCAAGACGCCGACCCTGTGACGCTGGCCTACGCCATGACCATCCAGGTCGTCCTGGCCAACGCCAGACTCCTGCGACCGATCTGGGAGATCACCGACGGTGACCTGGGTTACGTGAGCCTGCAGCTCAATCCCAAGGAGGCCACCAACGCCGACAAGATGGTGGACGAGGCCACCTGGGTCTACGGGCAGCTCGAGGACGAGCTGGGCGGCAGGCCCAACACCGTCTTCAAGGTCCCCGGGACGCTGGCTGGCATCGAGGCCGCCAAGCAGCTTACCGGCAAGGGCATGGGTGTGAATGTGACGGTCAACTTCGCACTGCCGCAGCAGATCGCCTTCGCCGGCGCCATCGAGGAGCACAGCACCACCAAGGTGAGCTTCCGGACGCAGATGGACGGCCGCCTCGATGACCCGGTCGGCGAGGAGCTGGAGGAGGCCGGCGTCGAGGACTGGGAGGAGGTCAAAAAGTGGGCCACCACGGCCATGCGCCAGCGCGAGTATCGCATGCTGTGCCATCCGCCGGAGAAGGGTGGCGTGGGCTTTGAGAAGAGCTTCCCGCTGGCGGCCTCCGGCCGCGGTCCGTGGAACATCATCCGCGGGACCAGCAATGGCCCGCTCACCAACTTCATCACCATCTTCCCGGACAAGGCCGAGCTCTACGAGTCCGTGCCCCGGGAGATCGACCCCGACGGCATCTGGACCCCGCTCCCCGACGGCTACCTCGACAAGCTGATGAAAAGCAGGACCTTCCGCCAGGCCTACGAGCCGGACGGCATGACGCCCGAGGAGTTCATCGACCACGTGCCCGCCGCCCGGACCCTCAAGGGCTTCAGTGAGGGCTACGACGAGTTCCTGCACTGGGTCTACGAGGAGTAGGCGGCCAGGCCTGCTGCGAGAGCCGGTGGCAGCGCGGCCTCGCCTGGTGGGGCCGCGCCTGGCTCTCGGGCCGTGTGGGCGTCGGACACGAACATGGCGCCTTGAGGAGCCGTCAAGAAACGCGGACGCTGCGACGTAGGTTCCAGCAACTTGAGCCTGAAGTTTCGCGGCCGTCCATTGACCCGCGAACATACGTTCTGATACAATACCAGCGTGGCGGCCGGCACCGGCTCAAGGTCGCCGCGCCTTTCACTGCGTGCGGAGGAAGGCTCCGTGTCCGACACTATTCGCATCCGCGGTGCCCGCCAGCATAACCTGCGGGACATCGATCTCGACCTGCCCAAGGGCAAGCTGATCGCCTTCACCGGCGTCAGCGGGTCCGGGAAGTCATCGCTGGCCTTCGACACCATCTTCGCGGAGGGCCAGCGCCGGTACGTGGAGTCTCTGTCGAACTACGCGAAGCAGTTCCTGCGGGACCTGCCGCGACCGGACGTCGATGAGATCGAGGGGCTCACCCCCACCATCGCCGTGGACCAGGCCGCGCGCAGCCACAACCCCCGCTCCACGGTCGCCACCATCACGGAGATCTACGACCACCTGCGCGTGCTCTTCGCGGCCATCGGAGTCCCGCACTGCCCCCAGTGCGGACGGGACATCGGCAGCCAGTCGCGCGACGCCATCATCGCCCGCATCTTGGCTGAGGCTGACGGCCAGAAGGCCGTGATCCTGGCGCCGGTCGCCCGCCGGCAGAAGGGCGAGTTTCAGGACCTCTTCGAGGACATGCTCCGACGCGGCTGGGCCCGGGCGCGGGTGGACGGCGACGTCATTGAGCTGCGTGATCCGCCGCAGCTCGATCGCCAGCGCTTCCATGATGTCGAGATCGTCACCGACCGAATCACCATCATGCCACGCTACCGCGCCCGCATCGCCGACGCCGTGGAGCAGGCGCTGGAGCTGTCCGAGGGCACCGTGGTGGTGGCGGTGGAGGGCGAGGAGGACCTCATGCTCTCCAGCCGCTTCGCCTGCGCGGACTGTGGCCTCAGCTTCGAGACCCCCACCCATGCTCACTTCTCTTTCAACAGCCCCAAGGGCATGTGTCCTGACTGTGACGGCCTCGGGGAGCGTCGGGAGTTCGTTCCGGAGCTCATCGTCTCCGACCCCCAGAAGTCGCTCCGTGAGGGCTGCATTGAGCTGATGCGCTCAACCTCCAACGCCAGGTGGCGGCACTGGCTGGAGGGCGTGGCCAACCACTACGGCTTCACGCTGGACACCCCGTGGAAGGACCTCACCGACCAGCAGCGGCACCACCTCCTCTACGGCTCCGACGGGGAGCAGATCGAGTTCTACTTCAAGCATCCCTGGCGCGGCTGGGAGTGGCGCCACGCCGATCCCTGGGATGGGCTGATGGGGCATCTGATGCGCCGCTACAAGCGGCTGAAGTCTCGCTCCCTGCGTCGCAAGTTCGAGGACGCCATGCGCACCACCACCTGCTCCACATGTGGTGGCAAGCGCCTGCGGCCCGAGAGCCTGGCGGTGACCGTGGGAGGCGTCTCCATCGGCGACATCGCCGAGATGACCGTCAGCGACGCCCGCGACTTCTTCGACTCGCTGCAGATCACCGAGGCCGAGGCCATGATCGCGGAGGACGCACTGAAGGAGATCCGCTCCCGCCTGCGCTTCCTCTCCGAGGTGGGGCTTGACTACCTCAGCCTCAACCGCACTGCCCCGACGCTCTCGGGCGGTGAGGCCCAGCGCATCCGGCTGGCCGGGCAGGTGGGCAGTGGCCTGGTGGATGTGCTCTACATCCTCGACGAGCCCAGCATCGGCCTGCATCACCGGGATCAGGGCCAGCTTCTCAAGACCCTGGAGCACCTGCGCGACAGCGGCAACACCATCATCGTGGTGGAGCATGACGAGCAGACCATCAGGGCGGCCGACTACGTGGTGGACTTCGGCCCCGGCGCCGGCCAGCGTGGCGGAGAGATCGTGGCCATGGGCACCCCCAAGCAGATCGCGCGGCGGCGGGCCTCCATCACCGGCAGCTATCTCTCCGGCAGGCGAGAGATTCCCGTTCCGGAGCAGCGCCGCAACGGCAACGGCCAGCGACTGCTGCTGCAGGGAGCCCGGCACAACAACCTCCGCGATCTGGACGTGGAGTTCCCGCTGGGCCGGTTCATCACCATCACCGGCGTTTCCGGCTCGGGAAAGAGCTCGCTGGTCACCGACACGCTGCACGCCGCTCTGGCCCGGGAGCTGCAGGGCGCTCAGAGCGAGCCGGGCGAGCATGACTCGGTGCAGGGGCTGGAGGAGCTGGAGAAGGTCGTCCTGATTGACCAGGACCCCATCGGCCGCACCCCGCGGAGCAACCCGGCCACCTACGTGGGGGTCTTCGACCACATCCGGAAGCTCTTCTCCCAGCTCCCCGGGTCTCGCCAGCGCGGCTACAAGCCCGGGCGGTTCAGCTTCAACGTCTCCGAGGGCCGCTGCGCCGCCTGCGAGGGATACGGGGCGGTGAAGCTGGAGTCCGACTTCCTGGCAGACGTGTGGGTGACCTGTGAGGCCTGCAACGGCCGGCGCTTCGACGATGAGACCCTGAAGATCCGCTACCGGGGCAAGAACATCGCCGACGTCCTGGAGATGGAGGTCGGCGAGGCCATCGAGCACTTCTCCAACCAGCCCAAGATCCGGGATATGCTCCAGATCATGGCCGATGTGGGCCTCGGCTACATCAAGCTGGGCCAGCCGGCGCCGACCCTGTCGGGCGGGGAGGCCCAGCGAGTGAAGCTGGCCGAGGAGCTGGCCCGCCCCCGCAGCGGTCGCAACCTCTACATCCTCGACGAGCCCACCACCGGCCTGCACTTCGCCGACGTGCAGGACCTGCTCAACGTCCTGCACCGCTTCGTGGACGAGGGCAACACCGTCATCGTGGTGGAGCACCATCCCGACATCATCAAGAGCGCCGACTGGGTCATTGACCTGGGGCCGGAGGGTGGCGAGGAGGGCGGCGACATCGTGGTGTGCGGGACGCCGGAGCAGGTCGCCGAGTGCGAGCAGTCGTACACCGGCGCCATGCTCCGGGAGGTGCTGGAGGAGGGTGAGGTGGAGCGTCCGGACGTGGCCTCGGCGCGGCGGCGCAAGAACATCAAGACCGGCGACATCGAGGTCAGCGGCGCCCGGGAGCACAACCTGCGGGCGGTGGATGTGAAGGTCCCGCGGCACCAGCTCACCGCCGTCTCAGGGGTGAGCGGATCGGGAAAGACCTCACTGGCGCTGGATACCATCTACGCGGAGGGCCAGCGGCGCTACGTGGAGTCCCTGTCCTCCTACGCCCGGCAGTTCGTGGGCCAGATCGACAAGCCCAAGGTGGATCGCGTTACGGGGCTGCCGCCGGCCGTCGCCATCGATCAGAAGCAGCCCTCCCACAATCCCCGCTCCACGGTCGGGACCGTAACCACCATCTACGACTACATGCGGGTGCTCTTCGCTCGGCTGGCTACGCCGCACTGCCCGGAGTGTGGGGCCGAGGTGGGCTCCAAGACGCAGGACCAGATCGCCGGGGAGGTGCTGGCTGACTTCCGCGATCAGCGCGTGCTGATCCTGGCCCCGGTGGAGCCGCGGGGCAACGAGGAGTGGGCGGACCTTTTCGACCGCCTGCAGCGAGCCGGATGGGTTCGCGTGCGCATCGACGGCGAGGTCGAGCGCCTGCCGGTGGAGCAGGATATCCAGCGCCGCAGGCGGCACACGGTGGAGGTGGCGGTGGACCGCATCGACCTCACCGACGGCCGCCGATCGCGACTGGCGGAGGCGGTTGAGGCTGCCCTGGACCTCAGCGGTGGGCGGCTCACGGTGGCCGCCGACGAAGCCGACGAGCGGACCTTTTCGCAGCATCACTCCTGCGAGCAGTGCGGCGCCGCCTACGAGCCGCTCAGCCCCCGCAGCTTCTCGTTCAACCACCGCGAGGGCTGGTGCCCGGAGTGTGAGGGGCTGGGCACGCGGCGGGGGGCCGACCCGCGGGCGCTGGTGCCCGACCCGACGCTGTCCATCCGCGAGGGCGCCCTCAGCCCCTGGGGCGAGCTCCGGCCGGGGTCGCTGCTGGAGCGCATGCTGCAGGCGGTGGCCCGGGACGCCGGCTTCGACCTGGACACGCCCTTCGAGGAGCTCTCCGAGGAGCATCGCCGGCTGATCTTCTACGGCGCCGGGGATCGGGAGTTCGAGGTTGACCAGCGGCTGACCGTGCGCTTCGGCGGGCTGGTCTCATCCATCGAGGAGACCAGCCGGCTCAGCTCGCGCTTCCGCAAGCGCGTGGGTCGCATCCTCCGTGACCTGCCCTGCCCCGCCTGCCACGGTGGGCGAGTGAACGCCGAGGCCGCCGCGGCGAGGCTTCGCGGACAGTCCATCGTCGAAGTCGGGGATCTGCCGCTGACCGAGGCGGAGGAGTTCTTCGCGGGCCTGGAGCTGTCTGACCGCGAGCAGGAGGTGGCCGGCGAGATCCTCGAGGAGATCGTGCGGCGGCTGCGGCTGCTGGTGAACATCGGGTTGGGCTACTTGACGCTGAATCGTTCGGCGCCGTCGCTCTCGGGCGGCGAGACCCAGCGAGTGCGCCTGGCAGGCCAGATCGGCTCCGGGCTGACCGGCGTGCTCTACGTGCTGGACGAACCCACCGTTGGCGTGCATCCCAGCGACAATGAGCGGATGCTGGAGGCCCTCAAGGACCTCCGCGACCTGGGCAACACCGCGCTGGTGGTGGAGCACGATGAGCAGACCCTCCGCGAGGCCGATCACCTCATTGACCTTGGCCCCGGATCGGGCCCCGAGGGCGGCAGAGTCGTGGCGTCCGGCACCCTCAAGCAGGTGCAGCGGCGAAAGACCTCCCGCACCGGCCAGCTCCTGGCGGGCGAGCTGCAGGTGCCGGTGCCTGCGGAGCGCCGGGAGCTGCCCCCGCCACCGAGCAACAGCGATCCCGCCGCCGGCTGGCTGAGCGTCATCGGGGCAAGCCACCACAACCTGAAGGACATCGACGCCCACTTCCCGCTCGGCGTCCTTACCTGTGTCACCGGCCCCTCCGGGTCGGGGAAGTCGTCGCTGGTCAATGAGATCCTCTACCCGGAGCTGGCCTATCATCTGCACGGGGCGCAGGAGGTGGGGGGGCCGCACCGCCGGATCCTCGGCCTGGACCAGGTGGACAAGGTCATCAACATCGATCAGGCGCCTATCGGCCAGACGCCCCGCTCCATCCCCGCCACCTACACCGGCCTTTTCGACCTTATCCGCGAGCTTTACTCCATGCTTCCGGAGGCCATGGTGCGCGGCTACGGCCCGGAGCGCTTCAGCTTCAACAAAGAGGGCGGCCGCTGCGAGGCCTGTGAGGGCATGGGCCGCCGGCTGATCGAGATGCACTTCCTCCCCGACGTCTGGGTGCAGTGCGAGGAGTGCGGTGGGACGCGCTACAACCGCGAGACGCTGGACGTGAAGTACCGCGGCAAGAGCATCGCCGACGTGCTGGAGATGACCGTCGGGGAGGCGCTGGGGCACTTCGAGAGCTTCCCCCGCATCCGCCACATCCTGCAGACCATGGCGGACGTCGGCCTGCAGTACCTGCCGCTGGGGCAGCCGGCGCCGATGCTGTCGGGCGGGGAAGCCCAGCGGGTCAGGCTGGCCCGGGAGCTGGCGCGGCCGGCCCGCGGGCACGTGGTCTACCTGCTCGACGAGCCCACCACGGGACTGCACTGCGCGGACATCCTCAACCTCATGGAGGTCCTGCAGCGGCTGGTGGCGGCCGACAATACCGTCATTATCATCGAGCACAATCTGGACGTCATCAAGTGCGCCGATTGGGTCATCGACCTGGGCCCCGGCGGCGGCGAAAACGGCGGCAGAGTCGTGGCGAGCGGCACTCCGGAGGACGTAGCGGAAGCGCAGGCGTCCGCCACGGCGCCGTTCCTGGCCCACGCTCTGCAGCGCGCTCGGAGGGAGAAGCTGAGCTGGGAGGCCGTCTCCGGCCCGCCGGGGCGTCGGGCGCACAGGGAGGCGCTCGACGCTCTCGCCGAGGGCGCCGAGCGTCCCTGGGAGTGCGATGGCCGCGCCTGGCACCTGGGCGAGACCACGCCGGCGGGCGAGCGCCGGGAGTGGGAGGCCGGTGCGCTGACGGCATTCGTTGAGCTGGCGTGCCGGGCGATGGGCCTCGATGACGCGGACTGGGCGGATCGCCGCTACGTCACGCTCTGCCCCGAGGATGGCGACGACTGGGCCGCCCGGGCACGGACTGATCGCCCCGCAGATGTGCGCCTGCAGATTCGGGCGCCCAAGGGGCTTTTCGACCAGGCGGGCCTGGAGCGTGAGCTGGCCCTCCCGACGTGGAATGAGCTGGAGGAGGTTCAGCGGTACGGGAAGCGGCCGCGGGTGCGGCTGCAGACGCGCTCCCGCGACTACGACCTCATCACCATCTGGGGCTTCTACGAGGACGAGGTCCGCAGCCAGGCGTTCCAGGAGATGGTGCGCCGGGCTTTGGCCGCGGAGACGGCGGCGGTGGCGGCGGAATGAGCGGAGCCGACTATGAGTTCCCCCCGGCCGCGCTGTTTCAGCCCGTGGCGGTCGCGCCCTGGCGCTCGCGCTCGCCGCGGGTTGACGGCAGCCTGGGCGAGTGGGACGACGACAGCCTCATGCCGCCGCTGGGCGAGCTGTCAGGCGAGGAGCAGTACGCGGCGCTGTACGCCGCGTGGAATGATCGCGGCCTCTACCTGGGGCTGGACGTCCCCAAGCAGGAGCCGGTGGTAACGAATCGCGAGAACCCCGGCACGGGTGACGCCCTTCAGCTCTTCATCGACACCCGCGGCGCCCAGACCAGCCACCGCGCCACCCAGTTCTGCTACCACCTCATTGTGCTGGCAACCAGCCCCGGCGCCGGTGGGGGAGATCCCCTGATCTGGCAGGAGCCGCTGCGGCGCGCGCTCCAGCGGTCTCCCCAGGCCGACTTCGACGCCATTCGCCTGGCCGCGGACCTGCGCGATGACGGCTACGCCCTCGAGCTTGCTCTCCCGCCGGATTCCCTGCACGGATACGAGCCCGCCGAGGGGCTGCGGATCGGTATGGCGGCGGTCGTCACCGACATTCAGCGCGGCACCCAGTACTGGGGGACCGCCAAGGACTTCCCCTACGCCCGGGATCCCAGCACCTGGGCGCTCCTCGAACACGGCCCCCGCGGCGACTGAGTGTAAGGCAGGACTCGGCGCCGGTGGCACGAAAAGTGTTCTACAGCACACCTCGACGTGACAGCTCCGGGAACCGCCCCGGAGACCTCTGCAGAGAGGCGTGAAACAAGTGGAGCATGTGCGACTGGGCAGGACGGAACTCGAAGTGACCCCGATCAGCTTCGGGGCCATCAAGCTTCCCCACATATCGGAGGACGAGGCCGCAGCGTGCCTCAATCGGGCGCTGGACCTCGGCATCAACTACATCGATACCGCCCGCAACTACCGCGACAGCGAGCACAAGATCGGCATGGCGCTGGGCGACCGCCGCGACCAGTTCTACCTCGCCACCAAGACCAGCTCGCGAGACTACGATGGGGCCATGCGAGACCTGGAGACCAGCCTCTCCGAGCTGCAGATGGATTACATCGACGTCTGGCAGCTCCACACGGTGAGCAACGAGGAGAACTGGCAGAAGGTCATGGGCCCCGGCGGAGCGCTGGAGGCTGCCCGAAAGGCTGAGGACGAGGGCACGGTCGGCCACGTCAGCATCACTATTCACCGCGCGCTGGACGTGATGCGCAAGGCCATTGAGTGCGGTGAGTTCGAGACCATCATGCTCTGCTACAACCCGCTGGACAGCGAGAGCGTGGGTGACGCGGGCATCTTCGAGCTGGCGAAGGAGCACGACATGGGCACGATCGTCATGAAGGCCCTCTCCGGCGGGAAGATAGCCTACCCCAAGGACGCCCGCCAGGAGGGGCTGGGCGGACCCGACGCCATCGTGGCCGGGACGCTGCGCTGGGTGCTCAGCGACCCCAACGTGGACGTGGTCATCCCGGGCATGCAGGCGGTCCACGAGGTGGAGGAGAACGCGGCCCTGATGGATCCCTTCGTCCCGCTGTCCGACGAGGAGCGTGACGAGCTGTTGCGGCGCATCGCGGACAGGGGCATATCCTACCGCTACGAGCAACGCTGCCTGCGGTGCGGGTACTGCCAGCCGTGCCCCGAGGGAGTCCCCATTCCCGAGATCTTCAGAGCGGCGCAGATGGTCGAGAGCTACCCCGATAACCTCGAGCACATGGGCTATGAGTTGTACGAATCGCTGCAGGTGCAGGCCGACGCCTGCGTCGCATGCGGCGAGTGCCTCGAGAAGTGCCCGGTGGGTCTGGAGATCCCGGAGCTGCTGGAGAACGCCCACGAGATGCTCACGCATCGGGCCTAATCGGAGGTCACACGGCTCTGAAGTGTGAGAGCGGCGGCGCCTGGAGGCGCCGCGGCCTGTGCAGACCGGGACGGGTCCGCGGCGCGTTACATCTCCTCACGGGTTCCGAACCGCCTCTCGGCGACGCCCATGCGCTGGAGGGCGCGTTCGGCGGCGTTGGCCACCATGGGGCTGGGGTCGCGCATGGCCTTGGCAAGGGCTGAAGTGGACTCGGGATTGCGCAGCTTCCCAACGGCCAGGACGGCGGCCCAGCGGACATCCTCGTTGGGATCATCGAACAGCGTCAACAGGGCCTGCAGCGCCACATCGCTTCGGACCCGGCTCAGCTCGCTGGCGGCCGCCTGCCGAACGCGGGAGGCGTCGTCGGCGGTCGCGCGGATCAGGGGCATCACGACCCGCTCGTCCTCCACCCAGCCCAGGGCCCGCACGGCGGCCTCTCTTACGCGCATCGAGGGATCCTTGGTGGCCGCCTCGGCGAGGTCCTCTACAGCAGCCTCCGCGGGAACCGTAACCAGGGCCAGCGCCGCCCACCAGCGGACCTCCTCGTTGTCATCGTGGAGGGCCTCACCCAGCAGAGGTGCAGAGCTCTCCTGCCCCAGGTAGCCGAGGCCCTGAGCGGCCATGGCACGAACGATCGGATCGGCGTCGGTGTCGAGCGCGCGCTCCAGCGGCTTGACTCCATCCAGGATAGCGGGCTCAGGCTCCCGGATGACCTCCTTCTTGACCGTGTGGGCCAGTTCCGCGAACTCCTGCTGTCTCTCGTTGGTGCCCGCGCAGATGAGGGATATGCAGCAGCCCGCCGCCTGTCTGGCGACCGGGTTGGGTGAGCTTTCTAGTACCTCGAAGAGCGGGGGCAGCGACTTGGCCCCGCGCTGCACGAGCTGAATCTGGAGCTGGGCGGAGGCGTCGTCCTTCCTGCGACCCAGTAGCCGCTCGATCCAGACATGGTCCTCGCGGGTCACCTTGTCCTTCAGCCGCAGCGATATCTCGGACATTATCGCGGCCTGGCGGATCCTGGCGTCCTGAGCCTCCTGGAGCCGAGCAAGTGCCTCCATCAGCTCCGGGGAGCGCCGCGCCTCGCCCAGCGACGCAACGGCCGCAGCGCGGACGTCCGACTCCGGATCGTTGAGAGCGGCCCGAGTGAGGGCCTCAACCGACTCCTCCGGCGCCGCCCCAAGGATCGTGGCTGCCATCTGGCGCGTGCTGGCGACGTTGCTGTGCAGCAGAAGCTCCTCCAGCAGCCGGCGGGCCTTGGCCTGATACTCGCCCTCCGCAGAGACCAGCACTCCCCGAAGCCTGTCGAGATCACGGCTGTCGTACTCGCGGTCGGGATCGATGGACAGCTCCCCTGCGGGCGGCTCACCCCCGGCCAGGGGCCCGCCCTCGGTCTCAGGCTCCTCTCCCGGCTCCAGGTCCGGAAGCCCGGGCTCCTCCTCGGGACCGAGCTCGGCCGCAGATGGCAGCTCGGACATCGTCGTGGGCTCCTCAACCGCCTGAGCAGGCGGCTCCGTGTGCTGCTGCTTCTGCTGGCAGCCGGGAAGCACCCAGATGCCCACAGCGGCAGCAACCGCCAGCCCGGGGAGCATCGCTCTCAGTCTCATGCGAGCGCCGTCCTCTCGAATAATGGCGTCATCAGACCCCGGCAGCGCACATCTGCGCCTCCCTGCCGGGACGCTGCAACCAATACAACGCCTTCGCAGCCTCCGCAAGTTCCGGAGCCAGGGGCCTGTCGATGGGAACCGGCAGGGCAGGTCGAGCGGCGGTAGGACGCGAAGCTCTCCCCTGGTGGCCTCTGTGAGACTGAGCGATTTCGACTACGAGCTTCCTCCCGACAGAATCGCGCAGCACCCGACCGAGCGCCGTGACGCCTCGCGCCTGCTGGAGCTCCGCCCCATCACCGGCGAGGTCACCCATCGGCGCTTTCCGGAGATCGCCAACCTCCTGCGCCCCGGGGATGTCTTGGTGCTCAATGACACCAGAGTGATTCCCGCGCGGCTGATCGGGCGACGCCCCACGGGCGGACGCGTTGAGCTCCTGCTGCTGGAGCCTGTCGGGGAGGGGCGCTGGCGGGCAATGGGGCGGCCGGGCCGGGCACTGCGGCCGGGTCGGACGGCGCGATTCGGCGAGGGACGGCTGACCGCAACGGTCGTTGACCGGGAGGAGGACGGCGTCCGGGTGGTGGAGCTTCACCACGAGGGCGAGCTGCTGCCACTGTTGGAGGAGATCGGTGTGCCGCCCCTGCCCCCGTACATCGACCGCGAGGTGGAGGAGAGCGACAGGCGCCGCTACCAGACGGTCTACGCTCGTCGGCCGGGCGCGGTGGCGGCTCCCACGGCCGGCCTGCACTTCACAGAGGGGCTTCTGGAGCGTATTCGTGAGCGGGGCGTGTGCGTGGCGACGGTGACGCTTCATGTGGGGCTGGGGACCTTCCAGCCGGTCCGAGCCGAGCGGGTCGAGGAGCATACCATGTACGCGGAGCAGTTCCAGGTTCCGGGGGAGGCTGCCCAGGCGATCAACTCCCGTGAGGGGCGCCTGGTGGCCGCGGGAACGACGGTGACGCGCGCCCTGGAGACAGTCGCCGACCAGGCCGGCGTGATCCGCCCCGGCTCCGGACGCACCGAGCTGTTCATCTACCCCGGCTACCGATTCCGAGCCGTGGAGGCGATGCTGACCAACTTCCACCTCCCTCGTTCCACGCTTCTGATGATGGTCTCCGCCTTCGCCAGCCGGGAGAGCATCATGGCAGCCTATCAGGAGGCGCTGGAACGAGGCTACAGATTCTACAGCTACGGGGACGCCATGTTCATCCATTGAGAGTGACCACATGTGAGGTTCGAGATACAGCATGCCGACAGCGGCGGAGCGGCCCGGACCGGCCGGCTCGAGCTGCGTCACGGCGAGGTGCTCACGCCGGCTTACATGCCCTGTGCCAGCCGGGCGGCGGTGCGGGCCTGCTCACCGGCAGCGGTCGCCGATATCGGAGTGCAGATCATCGTCGCCAACGCCTATCACCTGCACCTGCGCCCCGGAGCGGATGTGGTGGCGGCCTGTGGGGGATTGCACGGATTCATGCACTGGGAGCGGCCGATCATGACGGACAGCGGCGGCTTCCAGGTCTTCTCTCTCGCCCAGAACAACGACATCGCGGAAAAGGGCGTCACCTTCCAGTCCCCGGTGGACGGCAGGGAGATCGTGCTGACGCCGGAGCTGTCCGTGCGGATCCAGCAGAGGCTGGACAGCGATATCGCCATGGCACTGGACGAGTGCTGCCCCTTCCCGGCCGACCGACAGTACGTGGAGCGATCGCTGGAGCGCACGCTGCGCTGGGCCGAGAGATCGCTGACGGCTCACGATCATGAGCATCAGCAGCTCTTCGGCATCGTGCAGGGCGGCGTCTACGAGGACCTGCGGCAGCGAAGCGCCCGGGAGACGGCGGCGATGGGATTCCCGGGCTTCGGCATCGGCGGGCTCTCGGTGGGTGAGGGGCGGGAGGAGATGCTGACGGCGCTGAGGGCCGCCATTGCGGCGCTGCCCCCCGAGCGCCCCGTGCATCTGATGGGCGTGGGAACTCCCCTGGACATTGTGGACTGCGCCGCAGAGGGCGTGGACCTGTTCGACTGCGTCCTGCCCACGCGCAACGCACGTCACGGCAGCGTGATGACCTGGGAGGGGCCTATCCGCATTCCGGGTGCGGACAACGAGACCGACACCAGGCCGCTCTCGGAGCATTGCGACTGCCCCGCGTGTGCGGGCGGCTTCTCCCGCGCCTACCTCCGCCACCTCTTCCGAGTCGAGGAGCCCCTGGTCTGGCAGCTTCTGAGCCTGCACAACCTGCGCTTCTACACCCAGCTCCTGGAGCGGGTGCGCGAGGCCCTCAGTGCTGATGCGCTGCGGGAGCTGAGGCGCGAGGTGAGCGCCTGGAGCGAGAGGGACCGGTCCTGATGCAGATCCAGGAGCCGCCGGTCGTGTTCCGACCCCCGGCCGGCGAGCCGGTCTACTTCGCCAGCCTCATCGCCGGGCTGGAGTTCATCGTGGCGGACGAGCTTGGGGAGCGAATGCCGCAGGCCACAGTGTTGGGCGCGTCGCGTGGCAAGGTGTTCTTTGCGGCTCCGGGGGACCCGTCGGCGGGGCTTGATCTGCTGACCATCGAGAACCTGTTCGCGTATGTGGAGCAGCTTCAGGGAATCTCCGCCGGTGAGGACGGGCTGGAGGTCATCCGCCGGCGAGTAGCGGGGCTGGACCTGGGCTCCGCGCTTGCGACCTACCACCGCCTCCACGGCCGAGCGGGTCGGCCCACCTTCCGTATCACCGCCAAGCGCAGCGGAACGCATGAGTACACCTCGATGGATGTCGCGGCGGCGGCCGGCGCCGGGGTGCAGGAGCGATACGGCTGGGACGTTGACCTGGAGGACTACGACTATGACGTGCGGGTCTACCTGACCGATGACGTGGCGCTGGTAGGGCTGCGGCTGTCGCCGGAGCCGCTGCACCGGAGAGGGCGGATCGAGCACGGGGCGGCGTCCTTGAACCCCACTGTGGCGCAGGCCATGTGCCGCCTCGCCAACCCGCAGCCGGGGGAGCTCTTCATGGATCCCATGTGTGGAGCGGGCACGATACTGCTGGAGCGGGCCAGGATCGGCGGGGCGGCGCTGCTGGTCGGCGGCGACCTCTTCGCTGAGCCGCTGGCCAAGGCTGCTGAGAACCTGCAGGCGGACGGCGTTGGGGCGACGCTGCTGCAGTGGGATGCCAGGCATCTCCCGCTGCGCTCGGGGTGTGTGAGCCGGGCGGTCTGCAACCTTCCCTGGGGCAGGCGCATCGGATCGCATCGGGTGAACCGCCACCTCTACCCCGGCTTCGTGCGGGAGCTGGCAAGGGTGCTGCGACCGTCGGGGCGTGCTGTGCTTCTGACGCAGGAGAAGCGTCTGATCACGCGGCTGGTGGATCGCAATCGGCGCCTGAGGTTCGGCGAGCAACACACGCTAAGCCTGTCCGGCATGCACCCGACT
>JAYENL010000307.1:0-3765 GCA_034722055.1 Armatimonadota bacterium | reverse complement strand
CACAGCGCCGGGCACATGCAGGGGCCGCACGAGGAGGGCCCGAAGGCCCCGACGAGGTCGGCCCGCCTACGGGCGTTCTGTCCGGCCGCAGCGTGAAAGCGCGGAATGACCGTGGTGGGCCGGCCTCGCGTCTTCGGCGCTCGTGCGGCCCCTCCGACGGCCCACGACCGCAGGCTGGAAGCCTGCGCCACGGTGTGCTTGCACTTGGTGCACCTGCGCCGCGGTCCGCTGCAGACTCGCCCCGCCTGCCCCACGCATGAGGCCTTGCCCGTGGGGCAGGCATCCTGCTTGCCGCCGTTATCGTGTCGCACCGAGCGGCCGCCGTTGCCCTGCCGTTCGCTTGCAGCTTGCAGCCTGTAGCTTGCGGCTGCCGTCAATACATCCGCCCGGCGCCGATGTGATCCGTGGGGCCATGGCCCTCCCCGAGAGGCAGGCCGCGGCGGATGGCCTCCGTGACGAAGCGCTTGGCGTGAGCCACCGCACGCTCCAGCCGATAGCCTCTCGCCAGGAATGCCGCGATCGCCGACGAGAAGGTGCAGCCGGTGCCGTGGGTGTTCTCGGTCTCGATGCGCCGGGCACTGAAGCGCTGCACGATGTCGGTCTCCGCGTCGTAGAGCACATCCACGGCCTCACCCGCGCGCAGGTGCCCACCCTTGATGAGTGCCGCCCGCGCGCCGAGCTCGCAGAGGGCCCGCGCGGCGTCCGCCATGTCGTCCGGCCCCACCTCCCGGTGCAGCAGCGCCTCCGCCTCCGGCAGGTTCGGCGTCACCACGCGGGCGACCGGCAGCAGGTCCTCCAGCACCGCCACGCGAGCGTCCTCGGCCAGCAGGCGATCGCCGCTCTTCGCCACCATGACCGGGTCCACCACCACATTCGGCACCTCGTAGGCGGCCAGCCGGCCCGCGACCGTCCTCACCACCTCTGCGGTAGCCAGCATCCCGGTCTTTGCGGCGTCGCAGCCGATGTCCTCCATGACCGCGTCGATCTGCGCGGCGACCATCGCCGCCTCCAGCACCGCCACGTCGCGCACGCCCACGGTGTTCTGTGCGGTCACGGCCGTGATGGCGCTCATGCCGTAGACGCCCAGGACCGTGAAGGTCTTCAGGTCCGCCTGGATGCCGGCGCCGCCGCCGGAGTCCGATCCCGCGACCGTCAGCGCCACCGGTGGCCGAGCCATCACCGCTCCCTCTCCTCCAGCAGCTCCAGCGCGCGCTCGGGGTAGTTGCTCACCAGCGCGTCCACCCGCAGGTGCATCATGCGCCCGATGTCCTCCGGCTCGTCCATGGTCCACGCCATCAGCGCCAGGCCTGCAAGGTGGCACTCGCGCACCAACTGCTCGGTGACGTGCCCATGGTGGCAGGAGATGAAGTTGGCGCCGCACTCCAGCGCCGAGGCGATGAGCCGGTGGATGTCCTCCTCCGCGTCGCCGTCCGGACCGCTGGTGATCAGCCCGCAGGCCAGCGCCGGCTCGGCGATCATGGCGGCTCGCAGATCCGCGGGCTCGAAGGACACCACCGTGACGCGCCGCAGCGCGTCGGCCTCGCGCACGACCGCCAGCACCCGCTCGGAGATGCCCCGCTCCTTGATCTCGATGTCCACCACCAGCCGCGGGGCAATCTGCTCCAGCACCTCACGCAGCAGCGGGATCTGCTCGCCGGCGTACTGCTCGCCCTTCCAGGAGCCGGCGTCCAGGGCCCGGACCTGCTCCAGGGTCATGCCGGAGACCTTGCCGGAGCCCTCCGTGGTGCGGTCCACCGTGGCGTCGTGGATGCAGACCAGCTCCCCGTCGGCGGTCATCCGCACGTCCAGCTCCATGAAGTCCGCACCGACCTCCACGGCCGCCTCGAAGGCCGCCATGGTGTTCTCGGGCGCGATGCCCGACCGCCCCCGATGCGCGCAGACCAGCGGCCACAGCCTCATTACCGTCACCTCATTCCGCCGCCGGGAAGACCGACGGCAGCACATCCAGCAGATGCGTCGGGACCAGCCCTCGCGGGTCCTGCGGGGCGGCCATCTCCGCGGCGCGGCCGTGGTAGTAGGCGGCTGCCACGCCTGCGCCCAGCGCCTCGGAGCCGCCCGCCAGGAAGGCCCCGATCATGCCCGAGAGCACGTCGCCGGTCCCGCCGGTGGCGAGGCCCTCATTGCCCGTGGGATTCACCCAGGCCTCACCGTCCGGCGCCGCGATCACCGTCCCGGCGCCCTTCAGCAGCACCACTGCGCCGATGCGCTCGGCCAGCTCCCGTGCGGCGGCCAGCCGGTTGCCCTGGATCTCACCGATGGTGTCCCCTGTCAGCCGTGACATCTCGCCCGGATGCGGCGTGATGACCGTCGGCGCCGGCCGGTCGGCGAGCTCCTCGACCCGTCCGGCGAAGGCGTTCAGCCCGTCCGCATCAATAATAGTGGGCAGCTCGATCCGCGCCGCCAGCCGCCGCGCCAGCTCCGCGCTCTCGCCGTTCTGCGACAGCCCCGGCCCCAGGACCATGGCGTCCATCCCCTCCGCGAACTTGGCGATGGGCTCCTCGGCCGCCAGCGCCAGCGAGCGCTCGGGTGTCTCGGGCATCGGCCGCGTCAGCACCTCGGTGCACTTGGCCTCCAGGATATCGTTCAGGCTCTTGGGGCAGGCGATGTAGACCAGCCCTGCTCCGGCGCGGGTGGCCGCCAGTCCGGTCATGGCCGCCGCGCCGGTCATGCCCACCGAGCCGGCCACGATCAGCAGCCGCCCCGCGTCGCCCTTGTGCATGTCCGGCGAGCGGCCGGGCAGGATCCGCCGCGCGTCGCCGGCCGTGGTCAGGTTGGTGGGAAGCTCCTCGGCGTCGGTCAGCTCCCGGCCCATGCCGATGGGCGCCACGATGATCTCCCCGCACCGCTCCCGGCCGGGGTACTGATAGAGGCCCAGCTTCGGCAGCGCCATGGTGACCGTGGTGTGCGCCCGGACGGCGTCGCCGAGGACCGCCCCGGTGTCAGCGTCCACGCCGCTGGGGATGTCCACCGCCACCACCGGCGCCTCGGCGGCGTTCATGGCCTCGATGGCCTGGCGCGCCGTGCCGCGGACCTCCCCCGCGATCCCCGTGCCCAGCACGCCGTCCACGATCAGCGCCGCCCCCGGCAGCCGCTCGTCCAGCAGCGCCCGGTCGGCCCCCTCGTCGATGGGCACGCCCATGCGGGCCGCGAACTGATAGTTGGTGGCCGCGCTGCCGGACAGCTCCTCGCCCTCCGCCAGCAGCAGCACCTCCACCTCGTAGCCCGCCCAGTGCAGCCAGCGGGCGGCCACGAAGCCGTCGCCGCCGTTGTTTCCCCGCCCCGCCACGATCACCACGCGGCCGGGGGTCAGCTCCTCCAGCAGCTCCTCGCAGCTCCGGGCCACCGCCCGGCCGGCGTTCTCCATCAGCACCAAGCCGGGCAGCCCCCACTCCTCAATGGTCCGCCGGTCCATCTCACGCATCTCGTCAGCCGTCACGAGCTTCATCGCCTGGCTCTCCTTGCTTTCCCGTCACGCGCACCTTCACACCTGCCGCAGCAGACGGCGACCGCGAACACCCCGCCGACCGCGACGGTACTGTCACCGACCGTGGTGGGCGGGCCTCGCGCCTTCGGCGCTCGTGCGGCCCCTCCGACGACGCACGACCGCAGGCTGGAAGCCTGCGCCACGCATCAGAGGCGGTCAGAGCGATCTCCGTCATGCGTCAACGACAGTCCGTCGATGTCGTTGCTCTTGTCGTACGGAGCGGCGGCGGGCCCACGCCGCCCGCCGTTGTCGTGCGCAAC
>JAYENL010000306.1:0-18265 GCA_034722055.1 Armatimonadota bacterium | reverse complement strand
CGCCGCGGTTGATGCGCAGACCGCTGGCGAGCCGCTCGATCGACCGGCCGATACGGCTGGAGTTGATCTCCAGATTCCGCTGCGCATTGATGGAACTGATGTTGTGGTTGATACGCGTAAGGGACATGGTCTGTCCTCCTTTGTCCGTCACGCCGGGGCGCCGTCGGCGCGCCCCAGAATCCCCGCGGTGGCGGGGCTTGGATTCTTCACCTCCCGCACTGGCGCTCCGGCGCGAGAGTCCGTCCGGCGTGGGCGCCCGCTGCATACGCGAGCCCCCTGCCGCCACCTGTGTTATCGGCCCGGCGAGACCGCCACTTGAGGTAACGGACATGCAACCGTGCAGCGCGCCTTGTGGCAGCCGCAGCCCACCGGAAGGCCCCTCAAGATTCGGCCGCGGACGCCGATACTGACCATAGGCCACCGACACGATTGCACGGAGGGCGTCACGATGGCCGAGCCGACACAGTCTCCCGGAGCCTCAGGCCCCCTACATGCCGCCGAAGGCGCCACACTCATGCCCGACCCTCGTCAGCAGGCGGGCCGGGTGGGATCCGACATCATTCGCCGCTTCGCCCACCAGTTGCGCTCGCTGCTCACCTCGGTCGGGGCCGCCGCCGAGTACATGCTGCAGAACGACCTGGACGCCGGGGCACGCACTGAGCTGCTGACCATGATCGCCGAGCAGAGCAGCCGCATCGACGGCCTGCTCGACGACTTCGTAGTAGTGGCGGGTAGCGAGGGCGGGGCAAACCCTGGCGAGATGGCCGCCGTGGACCTCTACAACGTGGCGCGGCAGGTGGTGCGCAAGCTGGCCGCGGAGGCCCACTCGCTGGGCGCCTGGCTGGTGCTCGACGCTGGCGGCGGCCTCCCGCAGGTGATGGGCGACCACCAGCAGCTTCGCCACGTCGTGACCAGCACAACCCGCGCCGTGATGGGCGTCAGCAGACCCGGCGAGAGAGTGCTCCTGGAGCTTGAGGCGCCCACAGGTGGTAGCTGCCAGCCCTCCGTGGAGCTGGCCGTGCGGGTGGAGTCCACGGATGAGGGCGTCTCGGCGCGGGCGCAGGGCCTCAGCCTTGAGGACCTCTCACTCGACGCAGCCCGGCGAATCTGCGAGGGGCACGGGGGGACAGTGGAGCTGATGGAGAGCCAGCCGGGCATCGTCTGCAGCCTTCCGGCGGCATCCCAGCACCCGCGCCCCACCGCCGCAGCGTGGCCCGCCACCGCCCTGGCCACCATACGCGCCCACGCCTCGTAGGGGCACCTCCCTCGCAGGAGCGACTTCTCCGCACGGCGAAGCCCCAAGGGAACCATACGGCCTGTCGCACGTGGCAGGCCAGGACTGAGATCGTCGGCGGGTGGCCGAGATCGCGCATAAGCTCAGCCGACAGGCTCGCCGTCCTCGGGCGTTTGCTGTGCGCCGCCGGCCTCCGCGCTGGGGGCGTCGCCGCTCTCGGGCGGGGGAAGGGGGATCAGCCACACCGCGCCGATCTCCACCATCTCAGAGACCGTGCGCCACACCCGCGCCACCAGCGCCACCACGTACGGCGCACGCACGCCGCCGGTGAGCTTGAGCACCTCGGCCAGCGTGGCATCCGCCGCGCCCAGCCCCACGGGCGCGAAGACCGCCAGCGTGCTGCCGATCTGCGAGGCCAGCATCGCCGTCGCCAGAGCCGGGAAGTCGCCTATCTCAGCCCCAAGGGTCCCGCGCACCAGCAGCCAGAAGGCGTAGGTCTGGGCGGCCCAGTAGACCAGATAGCAGACCAGCAGCAGCGCCACCTGCGGGCCGGTCAGCCTCGCTGGCAGAGGCGGGCGGCCCAGCGTGCGCAGGGCCCAGTCGGCCAGCGCGTGGAAGACCCGCGGGTGCGCGAAGACCACCGACACCGCCGCGATCACCAGCAGCGCCGGCACGTAGGATGCCCCCACGCCGATGTGATACAGTCCCAGTGCCGCCAGCAGTGCCGCCAGGATGTTCCGCAGCAGCGTCTCCAGGGCCGTGGTGCCGGCTACGGGCAGGGCGGGCACGCCGTACCGCGTCGCCACTTGCGCCCGGAAGAGCACGATGAAGACCTTGCCGGGGATGTAGTTGCCGAGCTGCGACAGCACCGAGGCCCGCAGGCCCGGCAGCCACCCCAGCCGGTAGCCCAGCGCCCGCATCATCACCACCCACACCAGCCCGTGCCACACGAAGCCCAGGCCGTAGAGCACCACTGACAGCGCCACCAGGCCCGGATCGATGTCGAGCGAGCCCCAGTCGATGCGCCGAGCGTCGTACCACGCGCGCCAGATCACCCAGCCCAGCAGGGCCGCGACGGCCAGCGTGGCGGCCACGCGCTTGAGGGTGGTGCGCGGCTCGGGCGCGGGCTGCCTCCGACGGCTCTGCGCAGTCACTTGTCACCTGCCGCGGTGCAGCTATCGGCAGCGCTCGCAGGCTGGAAGCCTGCGCCACGGGACACTGCGTACAACCTTAGCTCCTGCCACGCGGGGACTGGTGTGCACGCTCAGAGCAAGCAGGCCTCGGCGTACCTCCGGCTACCACTCGACCCGCAGGACGGCGGAGCTGTCGGTGCGGTCGGGGTCGTCCTGCATCGACAGGTAGAGGTACGCCGGCCGGCCGTCGCGGATGAGCACCTGCGGGCGCTCGAAGCGCCGCACTGGCTCGTCGAAGTAGACGTCCGTGGTGTCGTAGCCCAGCATCGGCTCGGACCAGCGGATGCCGTCCTCGGAGGTGACCAGCGCCCCGCCGTGCTTCTTCACCACGCCCTCGTTGTCGTCGGCCATCAGCATGTAGAAGAGCCCGTCCTGCACCCACACGTAGGGATCCTCGATCTGCTTGCCCTGATCCGAGTAGTCGATCAGCGGGTTGCCGGGATGCTTCTGGTAGGGCCCGAGGGGATCGTCGGCCACTGCCAGCCCGATCTTGCGCTTGCGGTCGGAGAAGTCCCAGGCCTTGTAGTAGAGCCAGAACTGCCCGTCCGGGTTCCCGATGAGGGCCGGGTTGGTGGCCATGAGCCAGTCCCAGGCCCCGTGCATCCCCGGCCCGAGGATGGGCTGGTCGAAGCGCTCCCAGGGACCGCCGAGGTCATCGGCCACGGCCACGCCGATCTGCTGCGTGAAGGGCCGGCCGTCCCGGTTGCCGATGTGAACGAGGTAGTAGCGCCCGCCGAACTGATGCATCGTGGGGTTATGCACCATCTGCGCGTCCCAGCGGTCCCCTCCCCGCCCCCGCAGCGCCACGTCCGCCACCTCAAAGGGCCCCTCAGCGCTCTCACCCACCGAGTGCACGATCTCCGAGTGCGTGGACCAGCCGCCATGGCCCGTCTCCCGAGGCCAGCGCGAGGAGAAGAGGTGCACCCTGCCGTCGGGACCATCGATTGCCGTCGAGCCCCACACATACCAGTCCGGAAGCTGCAGGATGCGGCCGATCGGCTCCAGCCGGCTGGCGAAGTCGGAGACCTGTGCGGTCATGCCGTTGGGCTCCCTTCAATCAGTCGATCTTCAGCCGCAGCAGATGGGTGTTGTCAAATCCGTAGAGGTAGTCGCCGACCAGTGCGCAGCCATGCAGCTTCGGGTAGGTTGCGAGTAGCTCATGCTCCTGCGTCGCCGGGTCGATGCGCACCACCCAGCCGCGCATGTTCGAGTAGATCATTCCATCCTCAGGGCGGTGCACCAGGTGGCCGGCGCCGTAGTTCCAGTAGTCGAGGTGTGTCAGCTCCCCCGTGTCGAAGTCGTAGACCGCGATGCGACCGTCCGGCGCGCCGATCATCCACAGCTCGTTGTCCAGCCGCAGGAAGGAGTTGATCTGCACCTCGTCCTCCCACGGCGTCAGCTCCTTCACGACCTCGCTCGTGCGCCAGTTCCAGAGTACCAGCCGCCCCAGCGAGACCACCCTGTCGGTGCCGGTGCCGCTGTACATCGTGGTCCCGACCGCGATGATGTCGTCATCGGGGGTCCTGGAGAGCGACCACGGGCTCTGCGGGGCAACCACATCGTCGAAGACCTGGAAGTCCTGTTTCTGTGGATCGACGATCACGATGGCGCCGCCGAGGCGGCCGTAGCCTGGCAGCCCGGCCACGATGGTGTGCCGGCCGTCAGGAGCCTCGATCAGGTCGCCGGCCCGCTGCAGGTGCCTGGAGGCGGTGCCCAGCCGCCGGGGATTGCTGTCCGGCTCCGTCCCGAAGTCCCACGGCAGCTCAGGGTCCCACACGGTGTAGGTGCAGTCCGAGTAGGCCGCCATGTGCAGCCTCCCGTCGATCCAGGTGGAGGCGTACACCTGGCCGGCGTGGCCCACAGGGTCGCCGAATACCTCGGTCTCGCCGGTCTCTGGATCGAAAGCGAAGAGCGTGATCGGCGTGTGGGTGTTGCCGTAGATGCGGCCGTCCGGACCCGGGAAGATCTCCCAGAGCTTCGGACCGCTGCAATCGTAGTCGAAAGTGACGGCTCGCGATTCGCCGTCTCGTGGCGCCACGACGTACTCGCGCCTCGGCCCGGCGCCGCTCCATGCGTAGAGCCGCGTGCCGTCCTCCAGCTCCTGGTAGGGGTAGTGCGGGATCTCCTCCACCCGCTCCATCTCCAGGCCCGACACGCGCCACTTCCCGTCACCGTTCCCGTAGACGTAGACATTCCCGTCGATGCGGGTCATGGCCCGTCCCCACCCCGGCCCCTCCCGCGCCTCGTCAGGGAGCATCTGCGTCTTCTCGCCGGTGTGGATGTTGTAGGCCCAGACCGCCGGCCTCGTGACCCCGCATCCGCAGTAGACGTAGTCGCCTTCGACCGCGATGGTGCGGACGTACTTCTGCTCAGGGTCCATACGCCCCAGGTCCTCGACCTCGTAGGTCTCCAGATTCACGCGCGCCAGCTTGGCGCGGGGATAGGTTCCCCCGTAGAGGTTGCCGTCCGAGGCCTCGTACAGCTCCCACACCACCTGCTCGCCCTCCGGCGGATTGCCGATGAACCGCTGCGCGCCTGTGGCGGCGTCAAGCTCGAAGATGCCGCCCGAGCCGGTGGTGGCGTAGGCCTTTCCGTTGGAGTGAGCGCAGATGTGCCAGACCTGGCCGGGGTATCCGTCGAAGCTGAACTGCCCGCGCGGACCGGCCGGTTCGCCGGTGAGCGGATCCAGTGCCAGCACGAAGGCGGCCTTCGCGTCGGACATGCCGAGGTAGTAGACCTCGGCGCCGGTGGTGTCCTTGCCCACCGCCCGGGAGTAGATGCGCGATCGGCTCACCTGTGCGCCCAGGTCCTCCCAGTCGCCGGTGATGGCCTCGGGGTCCTGCCGTCCCAGCGCCATCATCGGCAGCAGCGCGAGCGTCAACGTCAGCGTCCATATCATCGGCGTCACCCTCCTGGGGCATCGCACGTGTCCTCCCCGCTGGCCGGTCAATCGGCCGTAAGGGGAACCCGGGCAGGCGTTCAGCTATCCGACTTCGAGTGATCCGCGACGGGCTCGGGGCGCGCCTCCGGGTAGATGAACTCGAGTTGGGGGCGCTCACCGTCACGTGCGCTCGGCTGCCTCGCGTCCAGCTTCTCCCGGATGATGCCCTCGAACTCAGGGTTGATCTCGTACCCGATCGAGCTTCTGCCCTCCCCCGCCGCTGCCAGCGCTGTGGTGCCGCTGCCCATGAATGGGTCCAGCACCGTCTCGCCCCAGAACGAGTACATCTTCACGAGCCTCCGGGGCAGCTCAACCGGGAACATCGCAGCATGACGGTCCTGGCGCTCGGGCGGAATGTCGTCCCAGACCCCTCGGAACCACTCAGACCGCTCGGCCAGGGTCAGCCGACTCCGCTCCTTGGCCTCCTCTGGGACTGTCGGCCATTTCCCGCGCTTCCGGAACAGGAGGATATACTCGTGCTCGTAGGTGATGTGTCCGTCCTTGGGGTAGTAGATGGAGCCCATCAGCGAGCCCCCGCCCGTGGTGTTCGTGGTGGAGACCTTGCGCCAGATGATGCTGCCCATGAAGTCGAAGCCGACCTCTCGGCCCACGGCGGTCAGGTCCGCGGGAATGGGCTGGATTCGGTAGCGCCCGTGGTCCTTGGCTCGGAGGTACTGATCCCCCACATTCACCGCCATGCGACAGCCCTTGTGGAGCACCCGGTGGCACTCGCCAAACACTGTCCCCAGCGCTTCGATGTACTCCGCGTAGGGCTGCTCTCGGCCGATCTGGGCCGGGCGTCCGTAGTCCTTGATGCACCAGTACGGCGGTGAGGTCACCACCAGATGCACGCTCTCGTCGTCAAGCTCCGGCATCTCCCGCGCGTCCGCGAATATGATGCGATGATGCGTCATGGCCCGGGATCATCCGCTTTCCTGGAAGTGGATGACGCCAACTCCGCTGCCACCTGCTTCGACACGCCTTCGGGAATGCCTTCGCCCCGCGGGGTCGGACTCGGGGCAGGTAGTTGCGTGGTGCCGGAGCCGGGATTCGAACCCGGACGAGGGAGTGATCCCTCAGAGGATTTTAAGTCCCCGGCGTCTACCAGTTCCGCCACTCCGGCCTGCGGCAGAGAACGACAGAGCACGGCAGATAACAGCAGATAACATCAGAGAACGACAGAGCACAACAGATAACAGCAGATAACATCAGAGAACGACAGAGCACGGCAGATAACAGCAGATAACATCAGGGAACGACAGACAACGGCAGACAACGACAACAACAGGGCAGGGCAGATGACGGCAGGAACGACAAGGACCTTCGAGCACACGGCTGCCCCGGCTGCTGCCCATTGCCTGCGTTAAACACATGGAGGCGGCAACCGGATTCGAACCGGTGAATAGCAGTTTTGCAGACCGCCGCCTTAGCCTCTTGGCTATGCCGCCTCACACTAACGCTCATGGTCTCGAGCGCACGTGTCCCGAATTGTAGTCACTTGCTGCCAGCGAGGCGGGCCGGCAACCGCCGGGCCCGCCTCGACACTTCATGGAGCGGGAGAAGGGATTCGAACCCTCAACCTTCTGCATGGCAAGCAGATGCTCTTCCGTTGAGCTACTCCCGCATCAACACGCCTGGAGCGGGAAACGGGATTCGAACCCGCGACCCTCAGCTTGGGAAGCTGATGCTCTACCGCCTGAGCTATTCCCGCTCGAAAGGCCGTTCCCGGCCTGAGTTCCGATGGTGGGCGGTGCAGGATTTGAACCTACGACCTCCTGCGTGTGAAGCAGGCGCTCTTCCCACTGAGCTAACCGCCCGCACGCCATCACGCATCCTGCCGCTGCTGCTTCGCGAAACGGATCGAGTGGTGCCGAGGGCGGGATTCGAACCCGCACAACCAGAATATGGTCACTAGCCCCTCAAGCTAGCGTGTCTACCAGTTCCACCACCTCGGCCCATTCGCCGACATAGGAAGTATACCTCCCTCACCCACGCGGAGTCAAGCTCGACTTCGCCCGGCCAGGCCGCACTACGCCAACGTGCGTAGTGCCCGATTGGGCGATTCGCGGAGAGCCCAGGGAGGTCCTGATGCTGGTGGCGCCGAAGTGGTCATCTGCTGTGGCGTCGCGCGCAAGCGCATTCCGGAAGAGCGCGTACGGCGTCGTGAGCGCCGTCGCAGGGCTGCTGTGGGCGCGCCGACGTCGGCCGCGGTGAGCCGCGTTCACACATACCGGGACGTATTCGCTCTCGGTCGCAGTGATACGGGAGACGAGCGGCCCGCAGCTTCCGGCGTTAGAGGCCTGAGGTCGGCAGCAGGCCATCCTCGTCGATGAGCCTCATCGACGGCTGGTCGTCCTCGGTGCTGGCGCGGTAGACCGAGCCGCTGGGGCGGGCCTGGAGTGCCACTGAGCCCAGCTCCGGCACCTCCACCTCGACCGTGCAGGCCTCCGTCCCTGCCGCCCATGCGGTGATCAGCCACTCCTCACGGTCCCGATGCTTGCGAGCCACCACGCGCACGCCCTCAGAGGCCGTGGGCAGCTCGTAGGCCGCCAGGTCCTCCGACCAGATATGCTTGTCCGGTCCGGGCACCAGGTCGCCGTTGCGCAGGAAGTCCTCCAGGTGCGAGAACAGCGCGTGCACCCGCCCCAGCGCCATGCACTGCCAGATCCAGTTCTTTGCGTCGTCATAGGCGAAGTAGCCGGCCACGCCACCGATCATGCCGGCGGTGTAGTAGCACTTGAGGTAGCCCATGTAGCGGGCCGGGTCGGCGATAGGCTCATCGGGGCGGTTGTCGCCGGGCCAGCCGGCGGTGACCCAGTTGTACGACAGGGGCTGCCCGTACTCGATCTGCTGGGCGGTGGCGTTCAGGGCCATGGTCAGCATGTCCCAACTGCCCGTGAAGCCGCTGTTATAGTGCCTGTAGTAGATCGAGGTGTTGGGGATGTCGGAGACCGGCTTCATGTAGTCGTAGTTCCACGTCCACTTCCACCAGTCCGCGTAGCGGTGGGCGTGGTGCGAGGCCTCGGTGTGGTAGTAGATGTAGAGCATCCGGTCGGGCACCAGATCACGGATGCGCTCGCTGACGATCAGCTCCTGGTGGCCCTTGCGCTCGGAGATGTAGTCGTACCAGTCCCGGTCGCCCTTGGCGGCCATAACCTTCGGGTCCTGCTGCCAGTGCTCGAGGTGGTGGCCGATGGTGCTGAGCCCGTACTCTCCCCCGTTGGTGATGATGGCGATGGGCGCGCGCTCCAGCACCGGCCGGAGCATCTCGATCTCGCGCTCCGCGACCATCTCGAAGGCCTCATCCGGGGCCTCCGGGCTCCAGACTCGCTTGCCCTCCACCAGCTCTCCATTCTCGTCCCGGCACCATGTCTGAGGCGGCAGATCGTCCCTGAAGCTGCGGATCGTGAACGCCGGCGCCACGATGACGTGCATGGGGTAGCGCTCGGGATCGCTGGCAGTGAGATCGCACACCTTCGACACCACGCTCTCGGGATCCCCCAGCTGCTCGACGAGCTGCGGCCGCAGCCGCCCGAAGCGCAGGCAGTAGCCCCAGTTGTCGGCGAGCTCCTTGCGGACCTCGAAGGGCTGCTCGGGCATCCACATCGACAGCGGCAGGAGCGTGTGGCCCTCCGCGAAGGTCGGCTTCGACGCCTGCTGAAGCTGCTCCAGCGCGGTCGGTCCCGCGGGCTGATCCTCGGCCTGCTGCGCGACGGACCCCGCCGCTACCAGCGCACACAGGACCATCAGCGCAATGCGCATCGTCATCCCTCCTGTGATTCTCGCCCCTCTACGCCGCGCCTGACAGCAGCTTCGCCATATAGAGCTCGAAGAAGCGGTGGATGCGAGGCCGCACGGCGAGCCGCACGTTCGGCTCGCCCTCGCACTGGTAGGTGAGGCCCTCGTCACTCACCGCCACGCAGGTCGGCTCGTAGTCGCAGATCTCCGGCTCAATGACCATGGCCACGGCCATCGGGTCGAAGAGCGTCGGCGTGGTGGCGGGCCAGACCTCCAGCAGGCCCCGCATGGCCTGCGGCAGCGGCAGGCCGCAGGAGGCCAGGCGGTCCTGAAGGAAGCGCTCGAACTGCAGGGCCCCGGTGGCCTCCAGCCCCGCCATGCGGATAGGCGCGCCGGAGCCCAGCAGCACGCGCGCGGCCTCGACGTCAGCGCGGATGTTGTACTCCGGCACGGGCTCGAGGTTCCGCCGGTAGCCGGTGTGCACGCCGCCACCCATGATCACGATCTCCGCGACCTCCTCGGCCAGCTCCGGCCGCATCCGCAGCGCCGCCCCCACGTTCGACAGCGGCCCCACCGGCACCAGCGTGATCTCGCCCGGGCGGGCGGAGATCACCTCCACCAGCAGCTCCGGCGCTGGCCACGGGTCGGGCTCGTACTCGAAGCCCTCCGCCCAGGGCGCCTGGTTGACCTCCTTGTCGCTGGCGAGGCCCAGGGCCACCGGCACGTCGTCGCGGCCGGCGAGGTGCAGCATCTTGGCCGCAATGCGCCCGCGCTCGCCGACGTCCCCGCTGACGATCGTCACCGCCTCAAGCTGCAGCTCATGGCTGGAGAGGATCAGCGCCAGGGCGTAGGCGTCATCGATGTCAGAGCCGATGTCGGTGTCGAAGATAATGGAGCGCTTGCCGTCAGTCATGTCTTCACCTCAGCGGCTGGCATGTTGACCTCTCGGCTGGCGTCAGCGCAAAGAGAGCCCCCCGGCGCCGATCTCCCGCATCCTTCCTCACGACCGCCGCGGGACCTGCCGCGGAGGGCTCGGGCGTCCGGAGACGAAGGACTTGGGGGCAGACTTCCTGGGGCCAGCCAGCAGCGTCTTCGCAGGGAGGATGAACAGATGCCAGCCTACGCCATCACCGGAGCGAGGCTCATCGACGGCAGCGGGGAGCAGCCCATTGACACCGCCGCGCTTGTGATTCGCGGGGACCGCATCGCGGCAGTCGGGCCCGCTGGAGACGTGGAGATCCCCGATGACGCGCGCGTCATCGACGGGTCCGGGATGACGGTCCTGCCGGGGCTGATCGACGCCCACATGCACGTAGGCTTCGGCTTCACGCCGGTGCGCAAGCTCCAGGACAGCCTCTCGCGTGGCGTGACCACCGTGGCCACCGTCACGGGAGGCCCGGAGGCGCCGAAGCTGCGGGAGGCTATCGAGGGCGATGTCATCCGCGGCTGCGCGCGCTACCACTGCGGTGCGGTGGTGGGCTGCACCTACGGGCACCTGCACCGGGAGGACGAGAACGTGGCCGGCGTCGATGCGGATGGGCCGTGGGAGGTGCGCCGGGGGGTGCGGCAGATGGTGCAGGCGGGCGCGGACTTCATCAAGACCGCCGCCTCCGGCGGCTTTCAGTGGGCGGCGGAGTCCCTGACGTGGCGCAACTACACCCTCGAGGAGCTGACTGCGCTGGTGGATGAGGCTCACGCCTGGGGGCGGCGGGTCTCGGTGCACGCTCACGCGCAGCCGGGCATCAACACCGCCATCGCGGCCGGCTGCGACATGATCCACCACGGCTCGTACCTCGACGATGACGGTCTGGAGCGGCTGGCGGCGTCCGGCGTGGTGCTCGTCCCCACGCTGTACATCACCAGCGAGCGCTCCTTCAGCCGCGAGAGCCTGCCGGAGCACATCACGGAGCGCATGAAGCAGGCGCATGAGCCGCACCGCGAGGCCGTACGCCGGGCCCACCGGCTGGGCATCACCATCGCGGTGGGCACCGATGGCGGTCCGGGCGATGCGGCCTACGAGCTGCAGGAGCTGGTGGCGTGCGGGATGACGCCTATGGAGGCCATACTCGCCGGCACGCGCCTGACGGCCCAGGCGCTGGGCCTGGAGCATCGCATCGGCACGCTGGAGCCCGGCAAGCAGGCCGACGTGCTCATGGTGCGCGGCGATCCACTGGAGGACATCGCGATTCTGGAGGATCAGGAGGCCATCGCGCTGGTGCTGCGCGACGGCAAGCCGCCCTGGGGCCCGGCAGTGGTGGGTCAGGCGTCGCCATCGATTGCAGAGTCGGGAGGATACTCGTGAAACGACATCGAACAGTAAACTGACTATGAGAAGGCAGGTGGAGGGGGCCCCGATGAAGGAGCAGTTTCACGGCTACTACAGGCCCACCGAAGAGGAATTCGCTGAGACCTGGCGACACGCGCTTGTAGCCCTTGATGCGAATGTCCTGCTCAGCTTCTACAGGTACCGACGAGACACGGTGCGAGAGCTCCTGAGCATTCTGAGAGAGCTGGCAGACCGCGTCTGGCTGCCCCATCAGGCCGGACTGGAGTACCACCAGAACCGGCCCCATGTAATCATGCAAGAGGTCAAGCAGTGCCGGGAGGCGCTCAACACTATCTCTGATAGTCAAGAGCATCTTGACGTTTTGGTGGATGGTTTCATCCGCCCAACAACTCGTGAACTCATTGATGGTGTCCAGAACCTGGGCGCGATACTGGAACAACTGCGCGAGCTCCTCGGGGCGGACGAAGACGAGGACCCGGCTGTGAGGCTACTGACCGAAGACCACGTGAGGAGAGAGCTAACCGAACTGTTCGATGGGCGTGTTGGCCCTCCCTATGCCCCGGAGCAATACGAACAGAAGTGCAAGGATGCGTCTGCCCGGTACGACAAGCAAATCCCCCCTGGGTATGAGGACAAAGACAGGCTAGCCCCAATACTGTTCAATTAGCGGCTATGCAAATGGTGATCGTCGGGCGGGATGGTGGCGTCTTGCATCTGTGCTTGATGGGGAACTTGCGGGCGGCGCGCTTGACCGCTCGCGGGTTGCGTCTGCCGCGGCTGCAGCCCACCGGCTCATCCACCAGCTCCCGCAACAGCGCCTGGTGCAGCACTTCCCTCCTCTCAGGGGGAAAGGGCGCTGAACATCGGCAGCGTGCGCCGGATGACCGTAGATTGGCTTCGCCAACTCAAGCTCACCGCATGGGTGAAGGAGAGCTCATCCGGGTCCCGTTTGTGCTCCAGCGCTGCCTCGTGCATCAGCCCCCGGATGGCGAAATGAACCAGCAGCAGGCCGTAAAGCTCCTGAATCACCGGAGGCCGTTGCGATAGCGGCTGTGCGCTGAGGGCAGTGGCAGGTAGTAGTTGCATGATGCGCCCGGCATGAGCTGTTCTGTCCATGCCGCACGCCTCCACCTGGCCTCGAGGCGTTCTCGGAGGTCGAATGCAGTGAGATAGCCACCCTCAGTACATTCTCCCACCTCGGTCTTCGTCCCGCGGCCCGCGTTTCGCGGCCGGCTTACGCCGCGAGCCGCACCGTCTCTCTCACCCTCTCGAGCATCCCCTCCTCCGCCATCGCCACGGCGCCTGCCAGCATCACCAACAGCGCCCCTATCACATGCGTGCGCACCTTCCCCTCGCCCCGCACCGTCAGATCGTCCAGCAGCAGATACTCCTTGAGCCGACCGTTCACCCGCTTCGCCGCGCCACGCCTGTCATACAGCCGCCTGAACTTGCTGCTCTCGCGCGCGATCCCCGGCCACCGGCGGTAGTCCTCCGCAATGGGCTGCTTGAGCACCGCCCCGCACTCAGAGTCCGAGCAGGCCCCGTTCCACTCACAGGCCTCCGGCTGAACCTTCCCCGCCGCCACCGGGCACCGCCACTTCAGGTACGCCCCGTCCCGGCCCCAGTACACCATCCTGTCATCGCTGGGGCAGATCGGCGTCCCCAACTCGTTGCACTGGCAGATGGCCGCGTGGCACAGCTCGTCATCCTCCAGCGTCCGGCGCATCTTGATGATGGCCTGGGCGCCTATCTGCTCCACCACATACTCACAGTTGTCCGCCGAGTCGTAGGCCTTATCCGCCATCACGGCCTCCGTGCTCCCGGTGATCTGCGGGTGCTTCTCGGCCACCTCATCCAGCAGCGGCTGCATCTGCGAGCCCTCGTGGGCGTTGGCGGCCGTCACCGCAAAGCCCAGGAGACCCTGAGGGTCTCAGGCAGCTCCGTGTCGCAGTCGACCACCAAATGCACCAGATAGCCCAGCCACCTGACGGTCTCTCGCACCTACCCGTCGGCATCGGTGTACTTTCGCACGCCCCACCGCGCGTCCGGATCCGCCTTCGAGCCCCGCTGGTTGGCATAGGCGTGCACCGCCGTGCCATCCACCGCCAGATGGCGGCCCAACTTCGGAAACACCAGCTTCAGCCGGGTGACCAGCGCCTGGAACATCTCCTCCAGATGCCGCTGCCCCTCCGGCTGGCTCAGCCGCTCCAGAAAGCGCGAGAAGTGATAGGGCTTCGGCACCCGCTGGATGCTGGCGATCCCCACCATCCGCCGCAGGCTCCCGTTGCGCCGAAGCTCCCGGATCAGCTCCGCGTAGGTGTCGATCTGATACACGAACTTGGCGATCAGGCACCGCCACAGCATCGCCTGCGGGTAGTCGTCCCGGCGACCGGCTCGCTACTCATCCAGCCATCGCAGCAGCCGCCCATCGGGCAGTACCCACAGCACCAGCGCCAGCCGAGAGTTGTCATCATCAAGATCGGCGAATCCGTCGAAGGGAAAAAGCGCCGGCTGGAGAAGATAACTCATGGGCCTGCCTCCTCGGAGAGGGTTGTTGGTTTATCACGTCACAGTTCTCGACGGGGCGGCAGGCCCTCCTTCATCTCCCGATACTTTCGATCATCCCCCTCAACACAGTCGGGCCACCCCCCAGAATCTTGGGGTAAACGACCTTCTGCCCTCCCCGCCACCCCCACGGCACCAGGGCCTCTCACCTTTCGCAAGAGGCTCGCTCCACTGCCCTGCGCGGCCATCTCAGACTTCGCGAGGGGTGCCCGCAGAACCTCCTGGACCGTGCAGAAATCCAACCCTCATGATCTCGCCAGTCGGGCTCGCCCGAGAATCGGGGAGACCCCGGTAGTGCGATCCGCTTGCAGAGCATATGGTCCTGATGCTCGCAGGGCTCCGACTACTCCAGCCACTCGACATGCTCCCCCTCGATCATGCCGTAGGGCTCGCCCGACGCCACCTCCTGGCGCAGGAGCTGCGGGTAGGGCAGATTCCGGTAGGTCACCCAGGCGTCCGAGATGTTGAACTGGAAGACGCCATCGGCCCCAGCATCATACCATCCGAGCAGCTCCTGGATGTAGTCCAGCGGAAACCAGCGCTGGATGGGCGGCCTGTCCTGTTTATCCTCCTCAGCCGTCGGGTCATGGTGGTGCGCTCCCAGCGTCTGCCCCGCGAAGTCCAGCCCGCGGCTCGTCCGCACGTACGCCAGCGTGTCCGTACCCTGGCACATCTGCACGTAATCCATCGCATCCCGTCCGTGCGGCATGATCAGGTCCACGATGCCCTCATCCACCCAGGTCTGCACGTCCAGCCCCTGCTGGATCGGTGAGGCGGCCTCATAGTGCGTGTGACAGACGAACGAGATGTTCAGCGCCAACTCTCTGCCCGTCTCCCGCTCGATGTCGTCCAGGCCTCGGCGCAGATCGCGGATGAACCCGTTCATGTGCTCCAGCGGGCGCTCCTCATCGGGGTTGAAGTGCCGGCGCTTGCCCCGCGAGTAGTCCAGCGTGAGGCCGTCGATCTCGTAGTTCTCGGCCACGTAGAGCAGGAAGTCGCGGTAGAACTCCCTGACCTGAGGCAGCGCGAAGTCCCAGGCCCCGCCGCTTTCGAGCCGCCACTCGGGGTGATCCCGCCACACGTCGCTGGGCCGGTAGCGGGCATTGAGGCGGTTCGACGCGTAGATACTGATCCCCAGCTCATGGCAGCGGTCGGTCAGTATCTGCAGCATATCGATATCGTTGTCGTAGAAGTACCGGAACACGCGCGCCGCCCGTTTGTCGCCCAGGCGCGGTCCGGGCGGGATGCCTCTGCGTCCGGATGTCATTGGGTGGTTGAAGTTGGCCTCCGCCAGCCCGCCGATGCAGAAGTCGAGCGCGTCCACGTTGCCGTACTGCATGTTCTGGACCTGCTGCAGGATGCAGTCCAGATCTTCCGTCCCCCACCGCCAGATCCAGCTGAAGCCGTCCCGGTTGATGATGACGCCCTTGGTGCGCAGCCTCGCCCGTTCGGCTCGCTCGCGGGCCACCACCGCCGCGTCGCGCCGCACCAGGCGAAGATACACCAGATGCGCCTCACACAGACCTGCCACCGCAGATCCGGGACGATGCAGCTTTGCGGATCGTACGCTCTCCGCGTGTCCCATCTCAATCACTCCCACCATGAGCATCAGGACGGGGGGTGCCAGCAGGCCGCCTCTCATGGGGTATCGACCTTCCCTGTCACTGTCGGTCCGCAGGTCTCATACCTCACTTCATCCTGGTGGACGTGTTCTCCTCAGATGCGCCGCATGGGCTTCATTCCCTCCGCGTTTGTGATCCGCCTCTCCCGGCTATCGGGGAGCCGCCTGGCAGGATAGCGGCGCGGGGACCACGCGAACCGGTGGGCCGCCGCCCGCCCTCCTCGGCCGGCCGCTCTTGTGCTCACGCGGGCAGGCCCTTCTGCCGCGAGCGATGAATCTGCTGGCACCAGCAACTCCCACTCGGGGAGGGTGATGGAGATGTTCCGAGCTGTCATGATCGGCCTTGCAGTCGTCCTGGCACCATCCGTATGGAGCGCGCCTGATCCCGCCGAACTGGGCGAGACCGTCAAGCTGCGCGTTCTCGTGGATAAGGTCATGCACCGGGCCGCGGAGGACACCAGCGCGCAGTGGATCGTGGAGGAGACGGCCGCCGCGGGCTTCAACGTCTACTCCCCGCGCCTTGGCTACGACGACCTTGAGATGGTGCGCGACGTGACCGACTGGTGCGCGGCCAGCGACATCTATCACATGGTGTGGATGCGCGGCACACTGGCCGCGCCGGAGGGCGAGGAGTCGGCTGGGAAGCGCGCCGTCTGGGCCAACGGCCACCAGGAGCTGCTGTGGAGCCCCAACTCCGACGAGTTCTGGGAGTGGACGAACCGCTACATCACCGAATACGCCCGCATCAGCGCCGAGAAGCCGCACCTGCTGGGCGTGATGCTCGACTACGAGAACTACGCCCCCGGCGAGGGCGTGGGCTTCCTCTACCCTTACTCCTACGATGACGTGATCCTGGGCAAGTTCGCCGAGGCGCAGGAGATCGATCTGCCGGAGCTGGCGCTCGACGAGCGCGCACAATGGCTCGACGAACAGGGCCTCCACGAGGCGTTCAAGCAGTTCCAGCTTGCGCACTGGCGGGAGCGGTGTCGGACGCTGCGGGAGAAGGTTGACGCCCACAACCCGGACTTCCGTTTCGTGGTCTACCCCGGGCCCGGTCAGCCTTTCACGGGCCAGGCCGCTGCGGTGGAGTGGTCCACCGAGCGGGCGCCGGTGATCTTCGGCACCCCGGAGACCTACGGCCGGGTAACGAAGTTCGCGCCCCAGCGCGCGACCATTGAGGCCAGCGGCGACCTGCTGAGCTCGCTGATCGCGCAGGCTGAGGGACTGGGCGTACCGTTCCACTACGTCGGCGGCATTGATCCGGTGGTCATGGGCGCCGATCCCGAGTTCTGCGGCAGGAACGCCGTGATCCTCGCGCAACGGGGCGACGGCTACTGGGTCTTCTATGAGGGGCCTGACTACGGGGAGGATCACCCGGATTACTTCGAGTGGTTCGCACGCGCCAACGACGCGATCCAGCAGGAGGACTGGCAATTCGCTCTCCAGCCGCGGCAGACGCCGGTGTCGTGGGACCTCGACCCCAACGTCCTGGCCGAGGGCATGGAGCCGCCGGAGTGGACGGGAGAGACCGTTCAGTTCCCGCCCGCGTTCTTCCGCGGCGACTATATGCTGCTGGTTGAGGGGCGGGCGGGCGAGCCGGTTACCCTTGAGCTGATGCACAACCCCCTCGGGAAGCAGTGGTCGCGGATCTTCTACGTGGTGCATGGTCCTGATGGAGTGCGATTGGCTGGAGGCAGTATGAAAGAGCGATCGGGGCGAGTCCGCTTCACTCCAGAGACGGACGGTCTGCACCTCGTCGGCGTCTCCGCCGGCGACTGGGGCGGCGCCTGGAGGATTGTAAGCGCCAACGCGCCGGTGGGCATCTACTGGCCGGAGCGCCTTCACACCATACACGGCGCCACGCGGCTGTTCTTCCGCGTTCCCGAGGATCTGGAGGTGGTCCGGCTGCAGGTGACGGGGCGCAGTCCGGAGACCGTCAAGGGAGTGCTCCGCAATCCCGAGGGAGAGGTCGTCTCAACCGCGCAGACTGGCGGGGACGTGGCCGCGGTTACGCTGACGGCGGACGCCGTTCGGGGAGTGTGGTCGGTGCAGCTGACCGAGGCCGACACCGGGACGCTTGAGGACTCCTCGCTGTACCGGCAGGAGGGGCTGCCCCCGGTGCTTTCACTGAGTCCGGAGCACGTCTTCCAGAGCGCTGAGTAGCGGCCGCGGGCGCCTTCAGGAGCAGGCCCTGCCCATGAGAGGGTCGCACCGGGTCTTCGCGCTCGGTAGCGCGGCCTTTGTCCTGATGGGCGGGGTCCGATGGCGGCTGACAGATTCGCCTACAGGTGCACCGCCCACACATTCCGGAACGAAACCGGGTTGCCGCCGTGGTCCTGGAGCATCAGCGGCCCGGGTGTACCCTCATCCTCGTCCAGGTGCCCGCCGGTCGGACCGGGTATCTCCAGATTGTTCTGGATGACCATCCCGTTGTGGATGACGGTGATGCGTGCGCTCTCAGTCTTGTTCCTACATTATGCGCTTGTTGGTGTGAGGGAGTTTGTATGCGGTTTTGGCTCAGCATCGGAAAAAACATAGGCGATGAGTGGCCTGATGGCTCCCCAGCAGGGCCGCAGCCCCACCCGAATGCCGCTGAGATACCCGTCTCCGCCCCGTTTTCGCCGGCGGGCAGGCACCATGGCCCGCCGGAGGTCATCTCCGCCTCCGCGTCAGCTCCTTTTCGCCT
>JAYENL010000305.1:0-18295 GCA_034722055.1 Armatimonadota bacterium | reverse complement strand
CGAGAACTGCTTGGCCGCCTTGACCAGCGTCTCGAGGAGCGGCCGCACGTTCCTCGGTATCAATAGTGGTCGTGCCACAGGGGATCACCTCCCAACAGAAGCACGATCAGCCGCTCACCTACGGGTGTCGCGGCCCGGTCGTACGCCCCGGCCGAGTTCTTGACCCATTCTGGCAGGCCCTTCTCATGTGTGGCGAATGGCTTGCATAGAAGCTTGATCGCGCCTTGCTTGTGAATCTCGATGTCCGTGTCGCGCTCAAGACTGAACTCTGTCTGCATCGTCCACCGCTCCCCCGGTGAGGTCTATGTCGAACCGGAGTGCTCCTCCAAGCAGATAATCCTCTACTATGTCAAAACATAGCCATTGGCGATCGAGAGCCTCGGCAACAGCGCCCGTGAGACAGCTTCCTGCGAACGGATCAAGAACGAGATCACCCTCGTCAGTGAGAAAGCGCACGAAGAGATCAGGAATTGGCTTGGGGAACCGCGCTGGATGCGGCCTGATTCCCAGTTCTCGGCAGCGTCGCATGTAGAGGCCGTTGGAGGCTGTGTTCCCACAAAGCAGGAAGTTTGGCCTAATCGCTCCGTTGTTGTCGGTCGCGAATCCCTGGGATATGTCGTGGCCGGACGGCCGCGGTCCCTCGTTGTAGTCGCCACGCTGCAGTAGCTTCTTCATCGACTTACTGTACGGCTTCAGGATACAGCTGTTATCCGCCTTGGGGTAGGGGGTCTTGGAGAACCACCAAAGGAACTCAACTGCGTCCTTCAGCCGGACGCGCTGCACCGCCACCCATTCGGCGGGAGTAGGAAGCTGCGCACTGTTGAACCAGTAAAGGTCCTGCGCCAGATGGAAGACCTCGGTCATCTGCATCATCAGAGCGTAGGGGTATACTGATCGCGTCGGCTGCCCCTTGTTCCAGCTCCCGCCGATATTGACGACCAGACTTCCGTCCTCGCACAGGACTCTGTGCAACTCGTGTACAAAGGGCATGAACCAATCTACGTATTCCTCGGGCGGTACGTTGTCGTACTCCTTTGGGCGCTGCAACGCGTAGGGAGGCGACGTCACAATGAGCTGGATGCTCTCGTCAGGTACAGACTGCAGCAGTTCCGCGGCGTCGCCCAGATAGGCCGCGCCCAAGTCTGTCTCGAAGTACGCATCAACTTCGAGTTTCATGGAGCATTCCTTTCCGACAGATCGCGGGTCATATCACGTGGAATCATTCTCCTTCGGTGCCTCGGGACCTTCACTCGCCGCCGCCTCAGGCTACTTCTCCTCCGCGATGTACTCCCCGTCCGGGATGGCGGAGAAGTCGGCCTCGCCAGTCACGAGGGTGGCGGAGTAGTGCCTGGCGGTGGCGTAGACGATCGCGTCGGCCATCGCCAGGCCGTGGCGCAGGCTCGTGTCAGCCGCCTCCAGCGCAAGGTCCTGGTCAAGTGGCACGACCTGATGATGGCGAAGCCGGGCGGCAACAGCCATCGCCTCGTGCTCGGATACCTCGCGCTTCATCCACTTGTAGACCTCATACAGCACTATCGCCGGCACCAGCAGGTCATCGGCCTGCAGGTACTCCTCGAAGCGGTCCGCCCGCGGCCCGTCTGTCAGGTAGTCGATCCATCCAGAGCTGTCCACGAGGGTCAATAGCGATCTTCCTTCTCGCGGATGTCACTGGTGTCGATGCCCTTCACAAAGCCCCGCAGGTCCTGCAGCGCCGGCACCGGCACGAGGTGGATGGCACCGTGCTTCACGATCAGTTGCAACTCCTGGCCTGGTTGGATGCCCAGCCGCTCCCGGACGTCCTTGGGGATGACCACCTGGTACTTGCTCGATACCGTCACGGATGGCATGGCGCTCACCTGTAGAACGACATCGCGATCGATAGGGATATTATCTTACCCAGCGCGCATCGATGTCAAGCGCCAGACACACACGCACCGAGAGGGGCGTCGGATAGAGCGTCTGACCGCCTTGAGGGGCGCTGAGCAGGCGGGCGTGTGAGGCCTGAGCCTGGTTCAGGCGCCTGCGGCCGGCGTCATGCACATCAGATGCCCGTCCAGGGTGGTGAGGAAGAGCCGGCCATGGGCGGCGGCCATGCCGTTGAAGACCGGAGGCGAAGCGAGCTCGTATTCGGCGAGTCTCTCCCCGGACGTGGCAGAGAACACCCACAGCAGGCCGCCCTTGCGGCCCTCAAATGCGCCGAGCGGATCGTCGGGGTCCACCACGTCTGGAGGCCCCGCCACGAACAGGTGCTGGCCTGCCGGCACCATCGCTCGCACTCTGATTGGAATGTAGAGCGACCACCCGATGTCCACGTCCCCCACGAAGCTCAGAGCCTGCCCCGACATGCCCTCCACCGGCTCCACCGCCCTGCACTCACCGTCGTTGCCTGTGCCGGACTCGTCGGTGGCCGTGCCGTCATCGAACGAGAAGTGCAGCACCAGGTCCTCGTCCCCAGTGTCGGTCTGGCCGGGACGGGCGCAGTGCTGGCTGATCTCGGCCTCGCTCAGTGCCCGGTGATAGATACTGACCTCATCGATGAGGCCGGTGAAGGCGAAGGGCGACTCATACTCGCCCACGCCGGTCCCGCGGTCGGCGCCGACCTGCGTGTCCTGCCCCGGTGAGCCCAGCAGGCTGGGGGCCTGAGCCGTGGCGCTGAGCCGCCCATCGATGTACACCTGCAACTCGTGCTCCTCGGTAAGCACGCCCGCCAGGTGCACCCACCGGCCGGTGAGCTGCTCGTCGGCGCTGACCGCTGTCACCTCGTCGTTGATCCGCACCGCAAAGCGCGGTTTCCCATCCCTGACCAGCAGCGTGTAGCCCTGCGCCGAGCCGCCTCTGGCCAGCACCACCCCGTCCGGCTGCTTCGCCAGCGCCCAGGCCTCCACAGTCAGCGGCGTGCCCTGCGGGTTGAGACTCTCGGAGTTCGGGACCGCCACCTGCGAGAACTCGTCTCTGGGGTTCGCGAGGAGACGGTAGCCCTTGTCTCCGGGCGTGAAGAAGTTGTCCGGGTCCAGGCCGTGCAGGGACTCGAACATCCTCACCATGTAGGCGAAGCGCTCGTCATAGGCGATGATCCGCCCCCAGTTGCCGCGGCCGAAGCGCCACGGCGCGCGCCGGAAGTAGGTGTCGTCGAGGAAGCCGCCCACGGGGCGTATCCTGTCAACGTCCCTCTCAGCGTCGCTGAGGTCGGGGTTAAAGGCCATGTGGCGCATGTAGACGCGCTCGCCGTCCGCCTGCATGATGTCGGTGATCGACCCCTGCTCCGGCGTGACGTTATCGGCCATGGTCTCGGAGTCCATGCGCGGCCCGCTCAGAAGCCTGCGGTGCACGAGCTCGCCGGTGCTGGCATCAACCGCATACAGGCGTATCCCGCCATCCAGATGCGAGCAGCGCCCGGCGGCGAAGTAGGCCATCCCGTCCTGCACCACCACGCTGCCATGCACCCGCCAGGGCGACTCGAGCTGGCCCTCCACGCCGATCATGCGTCGGGGTGCGGCCTGAAAGCGCCAGACCAGCTCACCGTCGGTCTGGCGCAGGCAGTACACGGAGCCATCGGTGGAGCCGAAAAGCAGCGTGCCCCGGTGCCAGGTGGGCGGCGTGTCCACGCGCGCCTCGGCAGTGAAGCTCCACAGCTCACTGCCGTCCTCGGCGTCGAAGGCCAGGACGCGATGTCGGTCGATCGCCGACACGAATACGCGGTCGCCGACCACGGTGGGCGGCGAGAGCCTTCCACCGACAGGCGCCTCCCAGCGAGTCGTCAGGTCCGCCGCCACATCGCTCGTAGCGGCTCCGCTGCGCATGAGGTCGGCGCGGTAGGTTGGCCAGTCCTCTGCCAGGTCAGCCTCTGCCTCCGAGGCCCCGGCCCAGTCATAGGCCGGCCCGCGGCTCAGCGCCCAGGCGGTGCCGGCGTCCGGGTCCGCGTACTCAGCGGGAATCTGCGGCGCCAGGGCGGCGAAGCCGTTGATCTTCTCGTGGATGTAGCAGACGCAGGGATGGGGAGGGACGTACTGCAGACCGTTGGCCGGGAACATGCCCAGGTGGCAGGTGCCCCGCACCCAGTTGTTCGCGCTGTGTGTGCCGCCGGCCAGGTCCACGAACTCCGAGCCCCGCCTGCTGCTGAGGATGTATCGCAGCGTGGCCTTGTTCCGATAGCACCTGTGATGATGGGGGGCCTCGTAGATGTGCTCGGTGGAGACCTGCCTGACCAGCTCCCCCGTCTGCGGATCGTAGCCGTTGACGTAGACGGGCCACTTGCGGCGATAGGAGTTGGGCCCCGGCCTGAACTCGCGCTCGTCGCACTCCGCGCTCCACGTCCAGACCAGCCCCCGAACCACGAAGACGTCCTTCCACCCGAACCACAGATGGCCCAGCGCCTGCTTCGGCCTCGACCACATCTGCTCGCCGGTCCGCACCGAGAGAGCAAGCAGGCGATTCGGGTCGGCGTGCAGCGCCACCTGATCGTGCACGATCAGCGTGCCGACCTTCGCCGGCACCTCCCTCTCGGTCACCTGCGTTCGCCACCGCTGCTCACCGGTTGCGAAGTCCATGCAGACCACGTCAGTGCTGTCGATGCAACAGACGACCTCGCCGTCGGCAGCGGGGTTCAGTGCCGGGTCAACCCTGGGGCCCTCCTCGTCGCCCTCACGCCGCCAGCGGGGGAAGTACTCCTGCTCCGAGCCCTTCAGCGTGGGCTCTGTCTGCCACAGCAGACGGCCCGAATCGGCCTCCATCGCCATGAGCTTCAGCCGTCCGTCTCGGAAGACCGACAACACCAGCGCCCCGTCGCAGCAGAGGATCTCCCGGGCGTCCTCCGTCCCCTCGTACTCCTGCAGGACCTCGCCGGTAGCGGCATCGATCTGACTGACCGGCGCGTGGTAGCCCAGGGTGGCGTAGACGCGGTCTCCCACGGCGACCAGCCGCCTGGGCAGATTGACCGGCAGATTGTCCGTCCGCGCCGTGTACCAGCGGTCCTTCCACTCCCGCCAGCCCCACTGCGCGATGGGCACCTTCCACAGCAGCACACCGTTGAAGGCGTCGCGCGCCACCAGCGACCACTTGTCCGGCGGGGACTCGTTGCCGACCAGGCTGATCGGCGCCTCGTCGATGATGTAGAACAGCCGCCCGTTGGCGGTGACCACGGCGGAAACGCTGGAGTCGGTGTCGTGGGAGCGCAGCCATTGCGGACCGGCGGTCCACTGATAGTGTCTGGGAGGCCCCACTACCCGGTCCTCAGCCACCGGATTACCGTCCGGGCCGTGCAGGTGGTGGGTCCACTCGTCGATGGCCTCCGGCCAGGGCTTGACGGTCCTCTTCCATTCATTGCCGTGCTTGATGTAGGCCACGCCGCCGGGCGCCAGCACCCGCATCAGCTCGGCCCTCGGCAGCCGGAGCGGGCGCTCTGAGACTAGCAGGTCCACGAGATTCTCAGCGTAGGGCAGCCGGTCCCCGCTCCACTGTGCCACCGACACCGGCCCGTAGACACCCCGCGACTGGATGAAGTCGCGCGCGCGTCGCACCTTCGCCGGGTCGGCGTCGAGGCCGTGCACCAGATAGCGCTCGTCCGCGTGCAGCGCAGCCGTCAGCCTCCCGTCCCCGCAGCCGACGTGGACGACGAGGCCGCCCCTGACCTCGGTGGCGGCCAGAATCTCGGCGGCGAGGGCGTTCGCGGCGTCCTCAGCCCTGTCCGCCGACGTCCACATTGCCACCAACGCGATCGCCAGCAGCACGAGTGTCGCTGCGCCACATGCCCGTCGCATCTGCTTCCTCTCCTTCCCGGCCACTGACTGGTGTCTCGCAGAAGCCTCTCGTGCCTGCGCCCGTCCCGCGCTATCAGTCGCGGTCGATGAGACGGTGCGTCCCCCTTCGTCACGGCCCGCCTCCGGGCCTGCTCGGGCAGGCCCCGACCACGCCCTTCCACCCAAGGCGGCAGGGACGGGCCGGTGTTCCGGGGAAACCCACGAGATGATGCCCCCGGCGGAGCGGCGACTGCACGGTTCGCCGACGCTTTGGGTCTTCTACGCCGTATCGGAGGGTCGGGACATGCGCACCGCACTCGTGATTCTGGGGGTGTTGCTGATCGGAGGTACTGGTTCCATGAGCGACGTGAGGCAAGGGCCGGACTGGGTGTGCGTCAACGAACAGGCGGACTGGCAGGCGCGCGATTCGCAGGGCGAGTTCGTGTACGACGGTCACATGTGGATCCTCGGCGGCTGGTTCACGCCGCAGACGCCCAACCTGCGCGACGTGTGGAAGTCGCCGGACGGCATCCACTGGACCCGCACCGTGGAGGTCGCGCCATGGGAGCAGAGCGATCTGCCGGCGGCGATGGTCTTCGGGGGCAAAATGTGGATGATGGGCGGCCGGTCCCTGCCGGGCACCGCGTGCAGCAACCAGGTGTGGTCATCCACCGACGGCGTGGAGTGGGCGCTGGAGACCGACGACGCCGGCTGGAGCCCCAGGCTCGGGCCGGGCTACGCGGTATTCAGGGATCGCATGTGGATCCTCGGCGGCACGGAGGACTTCTACGAGAGCGACGAGACGACGCTCAAGAACGATGTCTGGTCCTCAGCGGATGGTCGCACGTGGCGACTCGAACTGGCCAACGCCCCCTGGTCCAAGCGCGCCTACGGGCAGACGGTGGTGTTCGACGGCAAGCTCTGGCACATGGGCGGCGGGGCCCGCGCTCCGGCGACGGTCACCCGCAATGACGTCTGGTGCTCGGAGGACGGGGCGAGCTGGACGCAGGTCACCGACGCCGCGCCATGGGCGCCGCGGCTGTGGTTCTCCGCCGTCGTCTACCGCGGCCGCATGTGGGTGATCGGCGGCTGGTCCGAGGAGCACGGCAACTTCGGCGATGTCTGGTACTCCCAGGACGGCGTGAACTGGACGGAGCTGCGGTCCGATGTGATCTGGGATGCACGCCACGAGCACTCGGCGTTCGTCTTCCAGGACAGGATCTGGGTCGCCGGCGGCTATGCGGAGTCGCTGAACAGCGAGGTCTGGTGCTTGCAGATCCCGGAGAGGTGGTTCGAGGACCAATGAAGCTATGGCGCGACCGAGACAGGAGGGCGCCGTGCGGACAACACAGTTGACGCTGCTGCTTGTGACGCTGGCCGCACCGATCTGGGCGCAACCGCAGTCGCCCGAGGACCCCCAGGCGTGGCCGCAGGTGGGCCATGCCGAGGATCTCCGCCTCGCGCCCATGACCGATCAGCGCGTGGGGTTCACGCTGGCCGAGGACGCCGACGGGCGGCGCGTGGTAGTGGCGATCCGCGCCTTCGCGGAGTCGGAGGCGCCATCGGGCTACAACCACGGGGCTTTGGCGGTTGATGTCAACGGCGAGATCATGGGGCCGCACCTGGGTGACAGGCCCCGCCTGCTCAACCGGCCGGAGGAGATCGCCTTCGGCCCTGGCGGGGAGCGCTCGACGGCCGCATGGCAGGAGGGGAGACTGGGGCTCATCGAGTCCTGGGGATCAGCTCGCTGGACCGTCGCGTGGGCGCCCTCGATCGACGCCTGGCTGGCGTCACCCGATTACCGGCCTGTTGGCCTGGATGACCCCGCCTGGATCATCATCGAGATCACCGACATGGTTTACCCTGCCTCGTTCAACTACCTGAATGTCAAGAACGAGTCGCCGGACGCCGTCCTGCGGTGCGAGACGGTGGCGGTTCACGTGGACCCCGAGCGCCGGGGGGCCGAGGCTGACCGCCGCCGTCGGGATGCCATCGAAGCCACCTACCGCAGGCTCGACGAGCAGCACTTCGGCCGCAGCGCGCTGGTCCGCGAGCCCGCCACGGGCCGCGAGTGGGCGTACGAGATGGACCTGATCCCCAACAACTACTCGGCCGCCGACACTATGGGCGAGATCGAGACCATCGAGGACGCCCGCCGAATCGTGGCACCGCTCGCGGACCAGGGCTACAGCGCCATCATGGTCAGCGGCCTGCACATGCGCTACACCTGGGTGCCGCTGTGGGAGTCGCGGATTCTCCCGTACATGAGGCTCATCTGCCAGGCGGCGCACGAGGCCGGCATGAAGGTCATCGATCACTTCGACGTGCCGATCTTCTACTCGGGCGGCTACCCATTCCTGCTCGCGGACAACCATCTTGGCTGGACCCAGCGGGACATCCGCTACGGCACGCCCACGCGAGTCTACTGCATCAACAACCCCGATTTCCGCAACCACTTCTTCACCTGGGCCCGTCGGGTCCAGCGGGAGGCGGGCATAGACGCCTACCAGATCGACGAGGTCTCCTTCCAGACCAGGCACCATTGCGGCTGCCAGCACTGTCGCCGGCTCTTCACGGAGCAGACGGGGTTCGAGCTGCCGCGCCAGCCGGACTCACCCGTCCTCAACAACGACGCCGACCCACTGTGGCAGCTCTGGCGACTGTGGCAGTCCATCTCGATGCAGCAGTTCAAGCGCGATTTCCTTACCGAGATCCGCAAGGAGAATCCGGCTGCCTTCCTGAGCGACTACACCACCACATACTACTCGGCCAGCCCCGGCGGCGGCCTGTGGCCATCGGTGTTCTGCAGCTACGCCATCGGCAAGGAGGGCGTCAGTCGCGTGCCCTTCCAGAACTACCACTACTGTATCGCCGATCGCCGGCTCTATCACGGGATCATCGACGCCTTCGACTCCGCACCGTGGATGCTGTGGTATCCGCTCACCGGCTCTGCCGGCCGCTTCTGCTGGGCCATGTCGCAGGCCTGCAACGACGCGCAGTGGCACGTGAAGAAGGTGGCAGGCTCCGTCGATGACCTGATCTCCTGGCCCCACAAGACGAGGAAGCTCGATTTCGAGACCTTCGCCGACGTCGCCATGGTCTTCTCCGAGAAGTCCAAGTCCGCATCCCTGTGGACTGGACACTATCACGGCATGGAGACGCTCGGCTGGGGCGAGGCCATGGTCGAGGCCAACATCCAGTACCACAACATCCACGAGATCGCCGTCACCCCCCAACTGCTGGAGCGCTACAAGCTCGTCATCCTGCCCCGCATGACCCTGATCGACGAGGCGAACCGCCGCGCCATCGAGGCCTATGTCCGCGACGGAGGCACGCTCATCGTCACCGCGGAGACGGGACTGCTCGATGAGGCCAGGCGACCGCTGGAGGACTTCCTGCTGGGCGAGATGATGAACCTGCGGCTGGTTGATTTCCGGCACGCCCCGTTCGAGGTGGTCAAGCCCGGCTGCCCCACCGTCACCTTCGACCGCGAGCGCATGCTCTACAAGCATGGCGCGCGAATGCTCGAGGTGGAGCTGGTTGACCCGGCCAGGTCGCGCGTCATCGCCACCTTCCGCAAGGCTGGCCGGGAGTACCCCGGCATCATCGAGACCACCTACGGGTCGGGCACGGTCTACTATGTGGCCACGTTCTTCGGGGTCAGCAACTTCGAGATGGGCCTGCATGAGGGCGGCACGGACATCTTCCGCCGCAACCCGGACTCAGCACCGTTCATGGCCGCCTGGCTCCGCGAGATCCTCGGCGACGCCGAGACCATCACGGCCATCAAGATCCCCGACAAGCTGGTCTACACCACGTGGATCAAGCGAGACGGGAGCGAGCTGGCCATCCACTTCCTCAACGTCGCGCACCACCGGCCGCTCGGCCCCGAGGAGATCGTGAAGCGCCGCCAGATCAGCTTCCCGCTCGTGGACCAGCCCATCACGCTGCTGCTGCGGGGGATGGAGGCTGCCGACGCGACCTTCTACTCGCCCGACACCACGGACCCCGTCCCGTGCACCGTGGCCCGGGCCGGTCCGGATGCACGATTGACCATCCCCGCCGGGAGCATGAAGATGTACGGCCTCGCCAGAGTCCGCCTGAACGAGAGCGGAGGTGCACCATGACTGCGGCCCGTCGCATCGCGCTCCTCACCATGCTTGTCACTGCCCCTGCCATCGCCGCGGAGACGCTCGATGCCGGACCGTTCTCAGTTGATGTCACGCCGGAGCTGGTGCTCCGCTACAGTGGCGAGACGCTCATCAGCGGCGACCGCTGCGTCTCCTTCCGGGGCATGAGGCCGGGCGAGCCGCTCCTGGTCGATCCCACCGGCGGGCGCGTGATCCGAGAGGGCAACATCATCACCGTGCTGGCCAGGCAGGGCCGCAACACGCTCCGCCGCGAGGTCATGGTCACAGCCGAGGCCGTCCACATCACCTTCGAGATGCGCGTCTTCGGCCACACTGGCGGGAGCCACCTCCAGTACGACCTGCTCACGCCGGCCGAGTTCCTCGAGGGCGTTGACTACGAGGCCTGGACCGGGGCGCCACGCGGACCGCTCGAGACCACCGCCGGCACCTTCAGCATTGAGGATTCCGAGCCGCTCGAGTACCTGGTTCGCAGGGCCCGCTACTTCATCCTCAAGCGGCCCGGCGCCGAGTGTTCGCTCGACTTCAACCCGGCCGGGCCCTGGGTGGGGGAGAGCAACTACGGCGAGAACTTCAGCACCAACCCCTACCACGATGGCACGCGCTTTCATTTCCTGATGCTCTGCGCCGGGGGCAGGTACGGCGGCATCTTCGGGGGCAAAATCGTCATCCGGCCTGGCGCCGTCGGCTACCAGTCCCTTCACAGCACGGCCGACGTCGCCTACACGCTGGGGTTCCCGGTTGCCCTGGCGGTGAACTTCTCGCAGACCGCCGCCCCCGCGGGCGACTACCAGCCATACTCGGGCGGGGCATCCTGTCGCTGGCGCCACCCCGAGCGGGTGCGTATCGTCGAGCGCCCGACCGGGGGCATCCTCTACCGCGACTTCGCCACCACCGCCGACGGCGAGGCCGACGGGGTGCTCGAACTCGCCGGGCGATCGGGGCACTACCTGCTGACCCTCAACGTTCACGATGCGGAGGAGGACACCGGCCCCTTCACGGTGACCGGCCCCGACGGCCCGCTCTTTGAGGACGTCACTGTCAAGCGCGGCGAGTACTGGTTCAAGACCGCCCCGCTGCGGTTCCGCGATGGCGGGGCGGAGCTGCGCTTCACTGGTCACTGGAAGGTCGGCGCCCTCACGCTCCAGACGATCCTCTACGAGGCCGAGGACTTCGTCCTCGACCGCCCGTTCTGGAACATGACGATCGAGACCCCCCACGCCGACTGACGGGCCCATCGCCTGCGAGCGCGAGGCGGTGGGCACAGAAACCATGGTGGGCGGCATCGAGACCGACGCCCGCGTGGCGAGCGTCCGCCGGGACCATCATGCGCCTGGCCGGCGAGTGGTCGGCGAGGCGGTGGCGGCCGGCAGCAGGCAGGCGTGGCGCCCCTGCAGCGTGACGACATGCCGCACCGCGTCGTCGGTGGCCTCCATCGCCGCGCCCTCGTAGACCGTCAGGTCCTCGGCGCGTTCCTGCGCGAAGGCCAACACCCGCCGGCTCTCGGCGAAGTTGGCCGCCGCGAGGTAGTCGCCAGTCGTCAGGCAGGCACTGTCGGGCGGCGCGTCGAGCGCGCGCAGCGCGGACGCCGGCGTCCCCTCGTGCGCCTGCTCCGGTACCAGCAGCGCCACCAGCGGCTCGGTGGCCTGCCCGGCCTCCAGCGTCAGCCCGCCCTCGAGCCGCGAGAGCACCACGTCGTCGGCGATCGCCCGGTAGGGCCGGTGGTAGCGGCGGTTGTGATAGAGCGCCTCGCCGGGCCCGGCGAAGACTACGCCCAGGCGGTCATCGAGGTTCAGCCAGCCCGGCCGCCCCAGTGCATCGACCACGTCGTCGCCCTCGCTCTCGCCCAGCCTGCCCGCGTAGTCCGTCGCCCCATGGGGCCCGTGCAGCGTCCGCGTCCCCCTGCTGTTCGACCCCAGCAGCGGGTAGGTCTCGTTCGTCAGCGTGAGGACGCCCTGGTCGAGGGACTCCAGCACGATCGGCTCCAGCGCCACGAAGCGCTCCCACGACAGCAGGCGGCCGTCCGGCAGGCTAGCCAGCAGCACCTGCTGGCGCAGCGACTGCTGGCAGCGGTCGATGACCAGCGCGGCGGCGAAGGCGTCGTCGCACTCGGTCACGCGCGCGCTCACCAGGCGGTGGCTGTTCGGGCGGTCGCGGACCACGGGCCGTCCCAGCCAGGAGTCGGTTGCGGGGGCGATGGTGTAGATGCCCTCGGGCGTGAGCGGGAGGGCCATGATTGAGTTGCGCCACGACAGCGACGTCTGCCCGCGTATGTGCCGATGGTGCACGAAGCCCGCGTGGGGGAAGACTCGCACGCCCCGCAGGCGCTCCTCGAGCTCCTCAGCAGGTGTCGGCTCGGGGCCGGGGCCGAACAGCCGGTGGAGAAGGTAGAGGTGCGCGGCCGCGCGAATGGTGACCTCGCGCATGATCATCGGGTCCTGCTGATCGTGCGCCCGCTCCGCGAAGTCGCGGTCGTAGAGCCGCCCGCCGTTGCCCTCCTGGCGGAGCTCGGTGTTGTGCAGGCCCCGACGCTGCAGCGCGGCGGCGTCGGGGTCATCGAAGAACACCGACGCGATGGCGTGCGGGGTCTCGGCCCCCACCGCTGGCAGGTAGTGCCAGTCCATCCCCTGCATGGCCTGCGGGTAGCCCGCCCCGTCGGTGACGGCCTTCAGGTTCTCGTAGACCCGGCGGCGATTCCACCACAGCTCCGGCGGCAGCTCCCGGCCCCACAGGCGAAGCTGGCAGCCAATGGTCATCAGCGAGGCCACGCCCGACGCCGTGTAGCTGGGGTGCACCATCCCGTGGTTTTCGGCCCAGTAGTCGGGCAGGGCCGTGAAGGTCTTCCCGGCCAGCGCGCGCACGGTGCTCTCGCCGACCTGCCCCAGGTCCTGCGCATCCTGCGGCGCCGCGCAGGTCGAGAACATCCAGCGGCGCGCCGTCGCCTCCCACTCGCCGGCCGACTCGTGCCGCGACAGGAACAGGTAGCAGGAGGCCAGGCCCAGCGACGTCCAGGCGTTCTCCTCCATCTGCGTGTCGAGGTAGATTCCGCTTCGCGGGGCCATCGCGCCGAAGCGCCCCGCATAGTCCTCGTGCATGCGTGCAACCATCATCCACGTCTCGTCGTCCATCTGCTCCCGCAGCAGGAGGCAGACGCGCGCGATGCCCGCGATGCCGTGCCCGCACTGGCTCTCCCTGAAGAACCCCTGGCCGCGCTCGCCCCACTTGGTCCCGCAGTTCTCCGGACGCCCCAGCCCTACGGCCGGCCGCACGCACTCCTCAGGGCCGGTGTCGTGCGTGAAGCAAAGGTAGCGGATCGCCTTCAGCGCCATCTCCCGCAGCTCGTCGCGCGAGACCCCCGTGGCGCGCTTGTCGTACTCGGGCGAGGCGCTCGCCAGCGCGAAGGTCTCCGCGGGCCCGATCGAGTCCTGCCCGTACCAGTGCACGCCGCCGAAGAAGTGACCGCAGTTGGGGCGCTCCGGCCACTCGGCGAAGTACTCCACGCCCACCGGGATCCAGCCCTCCAGTATGCGCAGGTAGCGGCGGCTGAGCTGGTTCTCATCGGGCGGCAGATCGGGCTCGGCGAGGTCGGTCGTATCGCTCATCGACACCATCGCGACATCCTCCCATCACTGGGGCGCCCGGATCAGGTGAAGCTGCCGGGCGCCCTCCACCGGCTTGCTGAAGACGATGACCTTCCCGTCAGGGCTGCAGCGCGCGTCTCACTGCTCGCCGCGTCGCCGGTCAGCGCCGGACCTTCGCGGCGACGTCTCGTCGGAAGGGCGGGGGGCGCAGCACCAGGCCATCCTGGGCCCGAACGCGCTGCCGCTGCGTCGGCCGCCCGCGCCAGGTGTCCCACCACTCGACCTCGTAGGCTCCGGGACGGAGACCGGTAAGGGGGACGGCGAGGTCGGTATATCGGGTCAGCTCCTCCGCCGGCGGCCCGCCCTCCATGATGCTCTCACAGTTGTGCACCCAGATGATGGCCAGCTCCGGTCCGCGCAGTCCCCAGACACGCACCTCGGGCACCAGGGACGCCGGAAGGAAGTCGCGCGCCGCGATCTCGTCTATCGTGATCCAGCCCGCGCCCACATTGCGCCACGTCACGGTGCGTGCGGCCTCGCCCGGCTCCAGGACCACGACGACGCGCTGGTCCAGCTCTCGGGCCTCGGGATTGTCCTCGCCGTCGCGGTCCTTCACAGCCTCAAGGGCGGCGCGCTCGCCATCCACCAGCACCTCGAGCCGACCGCCCTGCGTGCTGACCGCGGCGAGGGCGAACACCAGCCGCATTCGATGCGGGACGCGGACCTGCATCGAGGGCGAGCAGGCCCACTCCGGATGGTCGCGGCCGTAGAGCACTCCGGGCAGCTCCGTGTCGAGCAGCGGCCGCTCCCCGGTTCCGTCCACCTCCACGACGCGCTTGAGGCCGGTCTCCTCCAGCCACAGCTCCCCCTCGCGCCTGGACGCCTCGCCCCAGGCCTTGAAGGTCGGGATGCTCAAGTCCTGCCAGCCGGCTGCCGCTTCACTCCTGTATGCCGGCGCCTCGAAGGGTGTAAAGCCGGCGGTCGTGAAGGGCACGTCCTTGACGAAGCTGGCCAGGGCCTGGTAGTGATGGAACAGGTCAAGCGGCTGCAGGTAGCGGTTCATCCACCAGGTCAGCGTGTTGCCCGCGGTCCCGGCGACCAGGCTGCTCCACAGGCTGTTGTGCAGCCCGGTGCCCTCGGGGTCGATCTCCACCAGCCGGTTGGCGGCCGGGAACTTCAGCCCCGTCTCCCCGCCGATGCACGGCTTGGCGTACTGCCACTTCTCCAGGTTGCGCAGGTGCAGGTCCAGCGCCAGGTCGCTCCCGTACTCGTGGGTGACGGTGGCGTCGATGCTCTCCAGCCGCCAGATCTGGGGCATCTCCACGGAGCTGGCCGAGCCGAAGCTGGTCGTCACCATGTGCCCATTCGGGTCGATCTCGTGCAGGTACCGCGACATCTCGCGGTGCCAGTCGATGACGGCCTCCCGGTCGCGCTGCGCGCCGACCGTGTAGTTGACCTCGTTGAACAGCTCCCAGGCCAGGATCGCTGGCGAGTAGCCCCACCGTGCGACTGTATACCGCAGCCGCCGTTTCTGCAGACGCCTGGCCTCGGCAGAGGTGAAGTACTCCTCCGCGTGCTCGCACGGCCCCCCGTTCCTCGCGTTGTACTTGCTGTGCTCCCAGTGTTTTGCCTGCGCGATGGCGGTCTGGTTCAGGCATGGGATCAGGCGAATGCCCCGGCGCTCGGCGCGTGCAATCACGTAGTCGAAGCGGGCCGCCGACGCCTGGTCGTACGTTCCCAGCGCCCCCGTGACCTCCAGGTCGAAGGCCCCGCCGCCAAGCACCTCCAGGTTGACGCTCAGGCAGTTGCCTCCGAACGCAGCCAACTGGTTGAGGTAGCCGTCGTAGACCTGGCATGCGTTGTTCGCGTTCCACAGGTGTCCCCCGCAGCCGATGGCGTAGTAGGGGTGGCCGTCGCTGTGCTCCAGGTAGTGCGGGGCCCCGCGAGCCGGCCGCACGAAGCCGTGTCGTTCAGAGGGCACGCACAGGAACTCCCGCTCGGCAAGCTCCGCCACCGCCTCGCCGGCCACCAACAGCTCCAGACGCCACCGGTGGCGCCCCACCGTCATGGGCGTGAAGCGCACCTGCCAGCGCGGCTCCCCGGACGGGGTCACGCTCTCGTCCCCGCGCAGGTAGTGGACGCGATGGGGCACCATGTAGAAGCCATCGATGGCTGTCGTCTGGCCGTCAGGCGCAATGAAGTGCCCGCGCAGGCACACATCGTCGAAGTCATAGGGATTCGCGAAATCACCGCGGATGCGCGCGGTGATCTCGAACCTGCCGAAGCGCTCCACCTCCTGCGAGTTGACGCCGGTCACCTCCAGCAGGGGCGCTGGCCGCGGCGGTTCCGGCATCGGCTCGCCAGGGGCCTCCGCTTGGGCGCGTTGCTCCACGAGGGGTGTCATGGCCTCAGAGTCAATGCGGCCGAGGGTCAGGAGACCGAAGTCCTCGGGATACGCGATGCGCGTCCCCGACCACAGCAGCCGCTTGAAGGCGCCGGGGTCGCTGTCGCATACCGACACGTTGAATCCGCAGGCCGCCCTCTCGCCCCGGGGTAGGCCGAGGAGTCCCGCGCGCGGCAATGCGATCTCGAGGGCGTAGCCATCCGCCGTGAGCTGGGTCGCGACGCGTGACGCCGCGTAGAGGTGCATGGTGCGCGAGTTGCGGTACACCTCGAGGCCGGGGTCGCCCGAGGGCGTGGTATAGCTGATCACTACCTGATAGTCGTCCTCGCCGCTCATGTCCACGACAGAATCCAGGCGGCAGTCGAACCACAGCTCGATGGCGTCGTTCTGCCAGATGCCGCGGCCACCGATCCGCCCCTCGACGTGGTGGTCCCTCACAGCGGCCGCCACGTAGAGCGTGGAGGAGTCGAAGCCGAGCATGACCTGGGCCGAGAGATCGTCGTCGCCCTCGATTGCGGCGTCAACGCAGTGGGCGGTAGAGGTGCGCAGGCTGACGGCGCGCGAGGCATCCCACTCGTCGAGCCGGCCGTCAATCGTCACCTCGCCGTCCCGGAACGCTGTCGCCGCGATGACCGGGCGCCCACCGCGGCCATCAGCCTGCTCGGCGCCGCACTGCGCGACCGATGCCATGGCGGCGATGACGAGCCCCGCCAGACGTGCGCGCATGTTCATCCCTCCTCCGTCGGTCCTCCAGCCGTTCCGCGGCCGTCGGCGTCTCGCTTGGGCTGGCGGCTCTGCCTTCCGCGCTCGCGCCGGGCTCACCTGCGGCGGCTGGTGCCGTCGCGCCGGATGCTGTGGCGTTTGTGGGCCGCCACGACAGATCCGCGGATGATGAAGAGCACGCGTCGTGGCCACCACAAGAAAGACATCCGCGTGGGCCATGACTGTGAGCGAACTGTGAGCCCCGTACCCAGGAGTAATGGTACAATCACCAAGCGTAACAGTGTGGGTACTATTGCCCTGGAGAGGTTCTGGGTGGTCTCTCGGGGCGCATCCAGAAACGTCGCGCAGCAACGCAACGAACGGAGGGACTTGCGATGCAATCGCGTCCCGTAAGACTCGGCACACTGGTCGTGGTCTGCGGGCTGGTGTGCACTGCTCCCGCCCTCGCGGTTGAGGCTCTCAACTGGGGTGGGGGCGTGTACTCAGCGTATGGAGTTCCGTACGCGGACTACGGCCTCGACAACGTGTGGCACTTCGACGTCACGCTGACGCTCGAAGCCGGAAGCTACATCACTGCTCTGCCCGGTGAGGAGCAAGCCACTCCGAGCCGTGAGTGGCGCTTCACCGGGATGCGCTGGCAGCCCGATGGCGGGGACCTTGTCAACAGATTCATGGAGGGCAGCTTCTCCGGCGCGTACTGGTCTGAAGGAGAGGCTGCGCAGACGCTGCCAGCGGGCGATTGGGTCCACGGCTCAGGGCCGACATATGGTCAACAGGGAGACGACGGCTTTGTCGGCATCTTCGTCGATGACGACGGGCCGAAGTACGACGTGGTGGCCGGGGACCCAACGGAGTTCTCCAAGGGCCTTCTGATCTGGGATCCGGACGATGCCGCCGGCTCAACGAAGACGACGTATGTCAACTTTGCCGTCGATGTCCTCATACCTCAAGGCATCGGCGAGCAGAACATGCAGATGGGCTGGACGGGCTATGGCTCGGAGTCGTCCGGGTTCACTACGGGGTACAAGCGGGCTCAGACGAGCGAGTACCTCACGCCGGAACTGCCTCCCTCGGCCCTGCTGGGTCTGAGCATGTTCCCGCTCGGCATTGCGTACCTGCGTGGACGCCGACGCAAGGACGACTGAGTCCGCGCGACGATCCGAGCGGCAGTCACGAGGCGCCTTGTGGCCTGGACGTGGCGCCGACGCTCGCGTAGCGATGCTTTGCAGCGGCCCAGAAGGTGATCTACCGGAGCCCTTGCGGCGAAGTACCCCCAACGCAAGGCCCGATGACTGCTTGTGCTTCAGACCGCGCGGGACCCGGCTTCCGGCCGGGTTCCGCGTTTTGCGTTCCCAACATGCGAGACACGATTCGGCGCCGCGCCAACGGCGTGCCCCTGAGGTCGCGCCATCCTCGCGGCCGTAGAATGCAACCGGCAGAACGGCCCTCAGACACCTCTGAATGGGCAAATCTGCCTGCTGCGCCACTTGACGGAGGCGGGCTGGCTCTCTATACTTGGCGGGATGCGTACTGGTTGCGCCCGGACTTCAGTTCCAGACCAGGGGTGTGGGTCTGGACGTGGTCTGAATATGCGCATGCCACCATGCAAGCGCCGAGCCGCCGGCCGCCGCACGATACCTTACAACAGCACTTCGCAGCAGGAGGTGGGCCCGATGCGCACGCGGCCACGGCCTATTGTCCCTC
>JAYENL010000304.1:0-18617 GCA_034722055.1 Armatimonadota bacterium | reverse complement strand
CTCGAAGGTCGGCATAGAGACCTTCAGCCCGTCTTCCGTCACCTCTGCCGCGACGCCGTATCGAGCAACCTGGCGCAATCGCGGGCGCTTTGTGGCTGCCGGCCTCTCACGAACGGCCGGACGGCACGGAGGGGCCGCCTGAGCGCAGCGAAGCCGGCCCGCGCACAATGACAGATGACCGGGCCTTCGTGCGCCTGCTCCGCAGCCGCCCTCAGGACGGCCCCTCCGATGGCCGGAGCACGCGCGCAACCCGGCCCCGTGGTGGCATTGGAATAGGTGCAGGCGCGACATTGCCCGATCGCCGACCCCAGATCGACCTGCATGACCGGCTCCAGCGTGCCCCGTCGGCCACCATCAGCTCTCCTGCCCGTCGCGGGCGAGCCACAGCTCGGCTGGCCGCACCGAGAAGCAGTCATCGCCCGAGAAGACCAGGTGCAGAACGCGCCCGTCCTCGCTCATCCACTTGGTGGGGAATCGCGCGCTCTCGCCCGGCCCAACGTCCCAGCGCTCCGTGAAGTGTACGGTGCGCCACGGTCCCCACGGCTCGGGGGCCTCGTAGACGGCGAAGCCGCCCTCGAAGCGCACATCATCGCCCGGAAGCACCTGCCACCACAGGTAGCGGCGCAGGGGCGCGCACCAGGTGATACCCGAGCGATAGCAGCGCCCGGAGTGCTCGAACACCGCCGCGCGCTCGCCGATGTCGGCGCTCCAGCGCGGCTTGCCATTCTCGATGCCGGCGAACAGCTCCCAGGCCGCGCGCTGGGGCAGCCGGCCCTTGGGCGCGCGAGCCAGGACCATGCGATCGGCAGGCTGGTAGGCGCTGTCGCTGTCGAATGAGTAGACGTAGACGAAGCCATCGCGGGCGCCGGCATAGTCGGGCCCGAAGTTCAGGAACGTGGGGCAGCCGAAGCTGGTCTGCAGGCGCCAGTCGGCCCACGTCCACGTGGCGCCGTGATCGTCGGACCACGCGAGCTGCGAGTTGCCTGCATTGCGCACCAGCATGTACAGCCGGCCATCGACCATCAGCATCCCGGAGGCCTTGCGGCCGGAGCGTCCATCGCCGTGTTGCTCGGCGCTCTCGGAGCGGATGTTCTCTCCCTGAGGATCGTCCGGGCTGCCCGTCGCGCGCCCCAGCCCGAGGCTGAGCTTCTCCGGCACCTTCGGCTGGAAGCCCCAGCCGTCCCCGTAGGCGGTGTAGAGGGCGTCATCGTCGCCCCACGTGATCGGCCAGTTGTCGCTGCCCCGACCGCGTCGAACGATCCGCTGCTGGGGCGCCCAGCCGAGACCAACGATCGTCTCGCTGGGCGGATACGGGGCGGCCGGATGGGGGGCGGCACTCCGGACCGAGGCGACGATGGGCTCCAGGAACGGGCGCAGCACGTCGTAGTGGCCGCTCCACTCGCGCGCCCAGTCCGAGCCGGCCCGCGCGATCACCAGATCGAGGCTGGGGATGACCACGATGAGGCTGTCGTGCAGGCCCCAGGACCAGTAGGCGTCCCGCGGCACGCCGCCAAGCGCCCCGTCCGCGTTGTTCCACCACAGCAGCCCGTAGTGGTCTGAGGCGCGTCCGTAGCGGTCTGCGTTGCGGACCTGCAGGGCGGGGAGCGCGGGATCGACCGTCCGGGCCAGGTCCACGAAGCCGGAAGGGATGATCTGGTGGCCCCGCCAGCGGCCGCCGCGCAGATGCAGGTAGCCGATGCGCGCCATGGCCTGGACGGTGGCGTGGATGCCGGAGCCGAACTCCCGCCGCGCGACGCCCCGGATCTCGTGCGGCCGATAGGCGTTGTCGCGCCAGCGCAGGTCATCTCGCGTGATGCCCAACGGCCCGAAGACGCGCTCGAACATGAGCTCATCGAGGTCGCGTCCGTAGGCCAGCGTGACACACTCCGCCAGCCAGTTCGGCCCGCAGTCGCTGTAGGCCCACTGGGTCCCCGGCTCGAAGACCAGCGGTGAGTAGCCACCCGGCTTCTCGAAGCCGGCGGTGTGCGTGGCAAGATGGCGGAGGGTGATGGCCTCGGTCCAGTCCTGGCGATTCCCGTCCGGCTGATCGCCGAAGGTCGGATGGTGGTCGCGGGCGCGGTCGTCAAGCTCCATCAGACCATCGGAGATGGCCAGGCCGAGAGCCATGACGCCGATCGACTTGGTGGTGGACTTGAGGTCATAGCGTTGCGCCTGGTCGCCCCATGCCATGACCTGCCGCCCGCCGCGAATGACGCAGCCGGAGCCCTCGCCGGTGAGGGCGTAGTCGCGAGCGCGCTTCAGGAGCGCGGAATCCATGCCCAACTCGGCCGGCTCGGCGCGCTCCCACCGATCATCGGGCCACGGCCAGCCGGCCTGCGTCCGGCCGGATGCGCAGGCTGCTACGCCCAGCAGCGTCAGCATGGCGATCTCAGTGCCGGACAGCATCGGCACGCACCTCCGGGGGCGATCACTCCGGCACAATGCGGTAGGCGCGCACGACGAATGGCTCGAAGCGGTCCGTGATCGTCCCGACTTCAGGTGACGGGCCCGCCGTCACAGCCACCTCCCGCCAGTCGATCATCTCCAGCGCGATCTCGGGCAGACCCTCGATTCCGTCCAGCGTGAAGGTGACCTCCATGGGCTCGCGCCGGTTGCTGGCCGCGATCAGCAGCCAGGTGTTGTCGGGGGCGCGCCGCAGGCAGTGGGAGCAGTCGGGCACCGCGTCCTCAGCCACCTCCACCAGGCCGGCCTCCTCCTCCCCGGGCACCAGTCGCACGCGCTCAGGCAGCTCCTTGAGGTAGTCGGCTGTTGCCGTGTCGCGATCGCTGGTGACCTTTTCGTCATGCCACTCCCCCAGCAGCCACGGCATCAGCCGCCGCACCTCTCGCATCACCGGATAGATCACCGCCCGCCTGTAGGGCATGGACGCCCGCCCCAGCCGCCAGCCGAGAATGCCCATGGCGCCGCGCGTGACCGGCGCGATGAAGGAGTAGCGCATCTCGGGGCGGGAGTGATTCGGCCACTCGGCGGTGTCGTAGACCGCGGGCATGAACACGAAGGACCGGGCATCGGTGGCCCGGATGGCGTCCGCGGCGCGGAGGGCGTCGTAGACCACCTGGTAGATCTCTTCGCCCTCCTGGTAGGTGTTTGGGACGTTCACATCATACAGCGGCGCCAGTCCCTCATAGGTCGTCCACCAGGCGATGGTGGGCATGACGTAGGCGTCGGGGTCGCGCTGCTTGAAGGCCTCGTAGGTCCAGCCCATGCCCTCGGCCAGCCACTGCGCCAGGCCCACATCCCTGCGCTCCTCCCACTGTTTGTAGGCCTCCCACGTCTGGTTCTCAGGCTCGTCGAAGGTCCAGTAGCCCAGCGTGTTAGGATGGTCGGCGGTGACCGACAGCATCTCCTCGATCAGCTCGATCTTCGGCGGGATCTCCTCCGGCCGGGTGGGAATCGCCTGCTCGCCGACGCGGCTGAAGAAGTCGATGAGTGGGTAGTAGACCATGGCGACGCCGTGCTCGGCGCCCCACCGGGCCTTCTCTCGAAGATCCGCCAGGCGCTGCTGGGGCGGCTCGCTCTCCCGGAAGCAGGGGACGATGACGCAGTTGCCGCCGGCCTCCACGAACTCCTCGACGTCCTCCTCGCGCGGAAGGTCGTAGGTCCCCAGCGGGAAGAAGGGCCGCCCCTGATAGATCAGCGGCGGGATGCGGCCTGTGGAGGTGTCATAAGTAGGCTCGTCCGCGCCCGCCGCCACGGCGCTGAGCCGGAAGTCGTCGAACAGGCCCTGCGAGTAGTAGGCTCCGAAGCCCACCAGGCCCTCATCGTCGCGGCCCGGGTGCCACTCCCAGAAGTCGATCAGCCGCTGATCGTCAACCCAGACCCGGTGATGGCTTCCGGCGAAGGCGATCCTCACGCGATATGACCCCTCGACATCATGCGTGTCCGCGACGTTGCCGGCGGCCAGCCGCTGGCTCCCGTAGCGCAGGACCACATCCCGGCTGCCGGACCAGTCCTGCGCCAGCCAGAGGTGATAGGCCCCGTCGCCACCGGCGGAGGCGGCGGCGGGGCCGTCCGGCGCCCGATAGCTGATGATGGCGGTGTGCGCGCGGCCGTCCATGGTCGAGCGCCCTACCGTCAGCTCGATGATGCCGTCCGCCACGCGCAGGCCATCCACCCACACGCCGGGCGCGTTGACGTTCCCGGACGAGTAGCCGATCCACAGGACGTCGTTCGTTCCCCGCACCAGGTCCGGCATCGCCTCGCCGCCGGCGGCGGTGATGTGCTTGGCCCACGACTGCCCGCCTGTCGGCAGGCGGCCCAGCGCGGCGGTGGCCTCGCCGAAGCGCTCGAAGTCATCGGCGGCCAGCACCTCTCCGGCCCGGATCTCCTGAGCGATGGCGTGGGGCGCAAGGCCAACAACCACGGCAAGGATCATGGCTGGAAAGGCCGCGGTGCGAACCGTCATTACTGCTCCGCCTCCTCCGCCTGCGACGTCACGTAGGCAATGGCCTCATCGTTGAGCCGCTCGGCCTCCTGTCGCACCCGCCGAATCTCGGGAAGCGCGTCCGCCGCCTCGCCGGCGTAGACGCGAGTCTCAAGGTTCAACATGTCGCAGAAAGCCGCGGCGGTCTCGTCCACGTACTGCTGCATCCACGCGTCCTGCGTGTTCGTCCACGGCCTGTACTTGGGTGCCCCCGCGCGATCCTCGGGGGGCACCACCACATCGAAGTGCTCCCGGTACGTGCGCGCGATAGACGCCAGCAGCTCCAGACTCTCGTCGAGTGCCTGGATGGCGTCAGACAGCACATCGTCAGCCTGGATGGCATCCGCCAGCGCCTCCTGGGCCTGGAGGATGAGCCGGTGCGCGGCCGCCGCGTCCCCCGCGTCGAGGGCCTGCTCGGACTGCGCCGCCAGGTCCGCGGCCCTCGCCGCCTTCACGCCGTTCGCGCGCGCCATCTCGAGGTCGATGCGGAAGATGGCGCGCTCGTTATCGCAGTGGTGGCGATGGACCTCGCCCAGGACCTGCTGAGCTGCCTCCGGCGGTCCGCAGTAGAAGATGCGGCCGTCGCCGGGCGCAAGCTCCAGCGGGTGCTCCAACTCCCGCACAGGGCCGATCTCGGCCAGGCCGTGAAGGTCGATGAGCACCTCGCCCTCGCCGATGAGCTGCGCATTCGGCAGCAGCTCGGCCTGCTGACGGTTGGCGACGTCCTGGTTCACGACCACCAGGAAGCGGCCCTCGCCCATGCGCTCGCGGAGGATGCCCAGCCGCACCGCGGGCCCGGCATAGGCTCCACCGCCGGCCTCAAGCTGCGCGCAGCGGAGCGTGAAGGCCTCGGCGTCGGCGGGCCGGGTGTCGAGCAGGGCGGGCCCGATGGCGGTGAGGTGCCGGCCGCACTCACGCATGGCCCGCCACGCCGGCTCCGCCACGCCCCAGGAGTCGCGGGACGTGTAGAAGTAGTGGTGGTTGTAGCGCCAGCACGGCGGGGAGAAGGAGCCGTGGAAGGTGATGCCCTTGCCGCCCGCGCCGATCACGGAGTAGATGGTGAGCCGCATCTCGGCCTCGCTCGGAAGCTGCCAGGTGTAGTCGGCGAGGCCCCCGAAGGCCTGCAGCATGACCCAGACGGGCCCGGAGGTGTGCTCGGCGCAGAAGCGGACGGCGTCCCACACCGCCCACGGCCGCCGGCCGCCGCGGGCCTCATTGCGGATGGGATATTCGTCCCCGTAGTAGATAGGCATGTAGGGCAGGTACTCGGTGCGGCTGAGATTCAGGATGGTCAGCGCCGGGTGCCGGGGGTCGATCTCCCGGAAGATGCTCTGCACCATCAGGTAGTTGGGGATGTGCTGGCCGGAGGGCTCGTCGCTGACGTCGTAGGCGAGGATCACGTCGCCATACTGCTCCGCGAAGTGCCGGCGGAGCTGCAGATCGTAGCCGCCCTCCTCGATGCGGGCCACGGCCTCATCGCGGCTCATGATCCCCGGGAAGATCTCCTCGCGCCGGCCGTCCTCGGTGCGCTCAAAGACGCGGAGGAACTCGCCCTTGGGGAAGGCCCGCATGTCGAACTCCCGCAGCAGCTCACAGATCCAGGCCCTGCCCTCCTGCTTGAAGGGGCCAAGGAGATGTCCCTCCCCGACGATGTAGGTGTTGATGTAGGCCCGGCGATAGGCGCGGAGGTTGCGCTGGATGTTCTCCTCCTTGGTCCCCGCCTCAGGCACCTCCAGACCGCGCAGGTACTCGCCATAGGGGAAGTACTGCGTGGCGGCCGGGAAGGCTGGAAGCTGTGCGGGCGGCTCGGGCAGCTCGGTGACGGCGACCTCCTCGATGGTCGCCTCCGAGAGGCTGGCGCGATGCTCGCCGGCCACCGACAGGTCGATGCGCTCGATGCCCATGCCACCCCAGGGCAGCTCGACCGCCACCGCCGCGAGTCCGGCCAGCTCTGCCGGCGTGACTCTGGCGGGCCTTGTGCCCTCGGCCGCGAAGCCGGAGGCGGTGGCCATGCCCTCCCAGCCATCGGCGAGCGCCGCCAGCGTCAGGATGTAGTCCTCCTCGGCCGCCATTCGCAGCGGCGAGAGCCCTGCGGCCACGTCATCGGCCACGGCGACCACTGGCGTTCCGGAGCGGATCGGGGCGATCCGGTAGGTGGTCTCCCAGGTCTCGTTGGGCGCAAGCTCCGTCTGGCGGTAGTACCACTCCACGGTCTGCAGGTCCTGTCCGACGTAGAGGAGGCCCTTCTCGATTGCCTCACGGTCGAAGAGAAACACCGTCCCCGCGTCCGCATCCGGATCGGCGTGAGCGATCCATCCTCTGGCCAGGTCCTCGATGGATACGCTGCGCTTGAGCACGTCCTCGGGATGGCGGTAGACGTGCAGCGCATCCTCGCTACGCCACGTCACCAGCCCTCCGGTCCGCGGCAGGCACTGCTGGGCGCGAAGGTTCAGCGACCGCGCGGCATCCGCCTCGTTGCGCACCCGCAGAGTCACCTCCAGCGCCGCCGAGCCCTCCGGCAGCGCGAGCTCTTTCTCGAAGACCAGGCCGGCCAAATCCGGGTGGCTGGCGCGATGGTGGAGGAGCAGGCGGCGGTTCGGCTCAAGCACTTCGGCCTGCCACGGCGCGTCCCGCAGCAGTCCCGGATACTCGTCGCCCGGGACGATCTCCGCCACCATCCCGCCCGGGCGCACGCCCTGCCAGGTCGTCCACTCCGCCGCGTCCTCCCCGACCTGGAAGCTGCGCAGGCGGCCGCCCACGAGGGTCTCCACCATGGCCCGCGCCAGGTCGTTCTCCAGCACGTCCTCGGTGCTGGTCAGCGAGGCATCATCGAACCATACGGCGCCCTCCCCGCCATTGCGCAGGTAGACGGTCACCCGCTCGGTCTGCGGCTCGGTGGTGAAGGTGAGGGTCATCTGCGTCCAGTCGAGGCGGTTCGAGCTGCGGGTGGAGGAGATGTACTGCAGGCGGTTGCCCTCGGCGTCGTGGGTCATGATGGAGAGGTACGCGCCGGCCTCCGGCTCAGCGCGGTACCAGGCGCTGAGCACCAGCCGGCGCACGCCGCTGAGGCCCTCCAGCGTCTGCGCCACCAGGTGATTGTTGCGCTTCCCGGGATCGGTGATCTGCTCGGGCGGAAGGCCCCGCAGCATGGCGGATCGCTCGCCGGAGCGGGCCTCCTCCGACAGCTCGATGGTGCCATGGGGGTTGCTCCAGAAGACCTCCTCCCAGGCCGTGGCGAAGCCGGTCTCCTCGTCCACCAACTCGAAGCCCGGGTTCTCCAGCAGATTCTCGCCTGCGAAAGCCGCCTGCGGCAGCAGAGCGGTGACCAGGATGATGACCGCTGTGTGAACGCGCATGTGTCTCACCTCGCGTTCGGAGTAGAGGTTACTGCGCGGGCACGAAGACGGCGTGGGGCGAGACGCGGCCCCACATCTCCCCGCCCGTGTCGCTGCCGAGCTGCACGAACTCCAGCGCCGCGCCCTCGGGGATCTCCACGGTCCGGTCCGCGACCTCGGCGTGATCCGGGAAGCGCCCCTCCAGCAGCTTCTCGGCAAGCACCTCATCGCCGCGCACCACGCGCAGGCGGTAGAGGTGCTTGGGCCGGTAGCTGACGGCCACGCGCCAACGGCCTGGCTCCGGAGGCCTCCAGCGCAGCCCCTTCACGATGTCATCGGTCACCTCACCGCGTCCGACCCACCACGTCTGCGCGTTGTACTTCGTCTCGGTCGGGTTCCAGATGCGCTCCGTCTCGTAGCCGTAGGTGCCCATGCGCTGGGACGCCTCGACCCAGCTCCCCTGCTCGGCCAGCTCGGAGTAGCGCGCGAACAGCTCCTGGCGGCGCTGCTCCAGCCGCTCCCGCCGCTGCTGCTCCGCCGCCTGGCGCGCAGTGGCCCACTGCTCATACGTGCGCCCGGCCACGGCCGCCAGCCGCGGCTGCAGGTTCTGCCACTGTCGGCGAACGCGCTCGACGATGGACTCCCGGTCGGCCAGGATGAGCAGCTCGGTGAGCTGCACGTCCTCCAGCTCGCAGGTGGCGGCCCCATCCCCCCGCTCGAGCTGCAGCTCAGTCAGCTCGCCGGCGGCCAGGCGCAGGGCGTGCCTGGCCTCCAGCCAGTGCGGCAGCTCCACATGCACGCGCGCCCTGGGGATGGGCGCGAACACAGTGCCCTCGCGGTCGGAGGCGTGGTCGCGATTGACCAGCACCACCAGGGCCGCGTGGGTGCCGCACAGCAGCGTGCGGGTCATCAGCCACTCGGGCCGGGCGCTGGCGAAGGGGTCCGGCGAGCCGGGCGCATGCGCCGGGCAGCCGATCGCCAGCAGGTCGGCCACCGCGAGGGCCTCGGCGTTCAGCCGCGCCAGCTCCTGCATCATGGCGTAGGCGCCTGGATCGCGCGCCCCGCAGCCCACGTACCGGCCGTAGGGGGTGAACCACCAGTAGGAGATCCCCCGGGCGCCGGCCGCCACCGAGTGGTAGAACTCGATGCGCTTCTCCTCCGGGGTCCCGTAGCGGAAGGTGCGATCCTCGCCGTGGAAGGAGGTGGAGTTGAGGATGATGTGCAGCGGTGCGGGCTGGCAGCCGCTGCGCGCAATCTCGGCCACCGCAAAGACGTAGTAGGGCGTGCAGAACTGCCGCACGCGTGCCGGGTGGCTCCAGTAGGCGTCGCGCAGCCGGTTCTGGTAGTAGGGGTCCACGGCGAAGATGTCCGGAAGCTGCCCGTAGGTGAGCCAGTTCTCGGGCTTGAAGGTCATGTCCACGTTCAGCAGGCTGGGCGTGAGCGGGTCCTGCAGCGTCCACTCCCGCTGGCGCTCAACCAGCCCCTGGGCGGAGGCTCCGATGCGCTGGTCCCACGGGAGATCGTCCACGCGGTAGTCGCTGCAGTCGGGCTCATCGAGCAAAAAGCGGGCGTAGAGCTGCTCGCTCCCGATGGTCTCCTCGTGCGGCGCGCTGACCATCAGCCGCAGTCCGGTCTCCGCCAGCAGCCCCAGGCCCTCGGCCGAGTCCAGATAGCCCGTGTGAGCGCCAGCCATGGCCATGTGGGTGTTGAAGAGGTGCTCCTGGAAGGTCTCGCAGCAGTCGCGCACCATCTCCTCCAGCGTCAGCCCCTCGTTGCGATAGCCCCACATGCCAAGGGCAAAGCTCGGCCGCAGCGCCCGCACCACCGCCGCAGTCTCACGTCCCGGATGCGTTGCCATCGTCACGCAGTGGAAGCTGCCGCGCTCCCAGGCCTCCCTCAGCGGGATCTCCAGCGGCAGTATCCCACCGGCGCTGTGCAGGTCACTCGGCGCCGAAGTCGCGACATGCCGCCCATCGATGCTGACGCGAGTCACCTCGAAGTCCTGGCCGCGCAGGCAGACGAAGAGCCGATCCATCCCCGAAGCCAGCGCCGTCGAGACGATGGCCGGTCCGACCCGGCGCCTGACCTCGGCGGTGATCGACTCTCCGGCGGTCGTCACTGTGAGCGAGAGAACCTCCGGCTCCGGGAGCTCGCGCAGCCGCACAACGACCTCCGCGAAGCCGTTCGCCGGGATGGGGTCGGGCCGGACCATCCACCACACGGGAGACCCGGCGGCCTCCAGGCGCTGGCGCAGGGCCGGGGGCGTGAGGTCCTCGCCGTTGAGCAGGAAGCTGGCCGCCCGCACGCCGCGGTGCTCGGCATGGCGCGGCGCGAGCTGCTCGGCAAGGTCGATGCCCTGCAGGAGCACGCGCTCCACCGCCAGCGGCTCATCCGAGGCGTTGTGCACGACGGCGTGCAGGTATGCGCCCCGCTTCACGGCCTCCGTGTACTGCCGCGTCTGGCCCAGCTCGTTGGTGATCCCCCAGCCCTCCTTGAAGTACTGCAGCAGCTCGGGGAACTCCCGGTCGGGCGCGTAGGAGGCCGTCTCGATCTCCAGTGCCGCCGCGCAGCCGCCGGCGCAGATGAGCAGGATCAGCCCCATGCTCACGTATCGAGCGACGTTCCGTGGCACGGACACTCCTGTCCGTGCGCCGTTGTCGTGCCGCTCAGCCGGCAGGACAACGACCGGGCCGGGGCGGAGTCCGGCCCCTCCAAACGGCACGCCAAGCGAGTAACTGCGGGCGGGCAAGGCTGCCCGGCGCTCCGGACGACAACGAGTGGTGTGCTGTCGCATCGTCTCCCTCCGATGGCGTCACATCAACTCGCGCGGATCGATCGGCTGGTGCAGGCGCGCCGAGTGGTAAGCCGCCTGCAGCGTTCGCTCCAGCTCCAGGGCGTTACCGACGGTCAACGCTGTCTGCCGGCCGAGAAGCGCCGCGTCCACGAAGTCATCCACGTAGAGCTCGTGGGAGGGGCGGCTGAAGGTCGGCGTCTGAAAGCCGCCGCGCTCGTAGGGGTCATCGTCGCGGAACTGTCCGTAGACGAAGACCCGGTCGCCGAGGGCGTGATCGACGTGCAGCACGCCCCCGCTGCCGATGATCTCGTGGCGCGCGTCGGTGGCCGGCAGCGACTTTGTGGTGGTGCGACCGAGCGTCGCGGTGCCCACCACGCCGGTGTCGTACTGCAGGCTCAGCAGCGCCATGTCCTCGATCCCGGCGATGCGATAGCTCTCGTAGAGGAAGGCATCCATCTCGGCATAGACCGAGGTCACGCGCGCCTCAGCGTAGGCGCTGAAGGCCAGCAGCAGGTAGCCCCCGAAGTTCGCCAGCTCCCCCACGGACGGCTCACCTGCGGCCCTGCGGCGGCGCGCCTCCTCCACCGAGATCGTGTAGCGTGGCCCCTTCGTCTGCAGGAACATCCCGTTGAGCACCCGCACAGCCCCCACCTCCCCGCCGCGCACGGCGCTGATGGCCCGCTGCACGGGCCTGGCGAAGCGCGCGGCGTGGAAGCCGAAGGTGAATGCGATGCCGGCCTGATGCACGGCGGCGGCGATGCGCCGCACGCCGTCCAGGTCCGCGGCGACCGGCTTCTCGCTCATGACGTGCACGCCACGCGAGGCCAGCTCGGCCACGATGTCGGGGTTGCGCGACGGTGGGGCGCAGACGGAGACCGCCTCCGGTACCTCGGCGTCAAGCAGCTCCTGCCAGGCGTCGAAGTGCGGCACGACCTGCTGCTCGGCGAAGTTCTCGGCCCGCTGGCGGGCCCCATCGCCGTCGCCCGGCAGATTCGCGACCCCCACGATCTCGGCGGGCCGGTTGCGCGCCAGCGCGCCGGCGAAGGCAAGCTGGTGGCCGAACTCGAAGCCGATGATCCCGCACCGCAGCCGCTCACTCATGGCCCATCGCCACTGCCTCGCCCGTCGTCATTGACCGAGCGGCGGCCAGCACCGCCCGCAGGATGGTCAGCGAGAACTCGAGGGGAATGGGCGGCTGCGTGTCCTCGCGGACGGCCCGCACGAAGTCCCGGATCTCGCCCGCGAAGGGCTGGTCGGGATCGGTGGGCCGCCATGTGACGTGCGCGCCGGGGAGGCTGAAGCCGCTCTCGTTGTAGAGATCCACGGAGTGTGTCAGTCGGTCGCTGAGGTCCAGCGTTCCCCTGGTGCCCACGATATACAGCTCGCAGTGGAAGGGGTAGCCCGGCGGCTGCATGATGCGGTTCTCCTCGGTCTGCGCGATGGCCCCGGAGTCGAACCGGATGGTGCAGGTCACGTACTCGTGCACCGGCAGCCATCCCTGTCCGGGGTGCGAGCGGGCCATCACCCGCTGCGGCAGGCTGTCGAAGAGCCACGACATGAGGTCGAAGGAGTGCATACCGTTGTGCACCAGCAGCCACGTCGGCGGCCGGTCCTGCCAGCGCTGGGATTCCTCCTCGCGCCAGAAAGGCGATGACGGCAGGCTGAGGCGCGCGAAGATCGGCTCGCCGATCTCCCCGGAGTCGATGATGCGCTTGACCTCGAGCATCTTCGGCGACCACCGCTGGCTCTGCGCGCACATGGCCTTCACGCCCGCGGAGCGCACCGCCGCCAGCACGGCCTCGCCCTCGGCCTCGGTGGTCGCAAAGGGCTTCTCGATCAGCACATGTTTCCCGGCCTCCGCGGCGGCGATGGCGATCTCGGCATGGCTCTCATCGTTGGTGCAGATGTCCACCATGTCGATGTCCCCGCGCGCGATCAGCTCTCGGTAGTCGGCGTGCGTGGCGCTGATGCCGGCCCGCTCCGCGAAGTCAGCCAGCCTCTGTCCATCCACGTCGCAGGCGGCCACCAGCTCCGCATCCGCCACCAGCCGGTAGCCCGCCAGGTGGTTGGCGGAGATGCCGCCGCATCCGATCAGTCCCGCTCTGATCGGCGCACCCGCCTGGAGGTCGCTGTGCGAGCTAACAGCCCTGCACTCCTTTGCTGACTGTGCTGCCCACCGGCTTCGTCGCCTGGCGACACCTGACCTCCGGGTATGCAGGACTCGGAGGGTCGCGACGTGAACATGGAGGCGTGTTGGTGCTCGAGCCGTCACGCCGAGGTCGGATCACACGGGGAGGCCCACCATGACGACAACGAGAGTATCGCTGATCACCGTGAGCCTGGCACTGCTCACAGCAGCGCCGGTTTGCGCCGCCGTGCACATCACTACCCTGGACACGCAGGTGCAGGAGACAGAGGCGGGCCAGCGTGTCATCCAGCCGGTGGTTCTCGCCAATGAAAACGCGCACTACACGCTGACCTACGACGTGATTCGCGACCCCGAGACGCCCGATGAGGTCACCTCCAACTGGTGGCAGTGGACGCAGGGCTACGTGACCATCGGGATGACCGAGCCCTCGCGGCCGAACTGGTACTGGCAGGGGTTCTTCCGGTGGACCTTCGACGACGAGAGCCTGCACGTGCGGCCGGCCCAGTTCCGAGTCGTGCGCCAGTCAGGGCAGGACGGGATGGTCGAGTACGTCTGGGACACGCCGGAAGTGCGTGCCCGCCTGCGTTTCGCACTCGCGACGGGCTCAGACAAGCTGCTGATGTTCGCCGACTGGGAGCCGAAGGCGGAGATCGAGCAGAACCGGATGCAGCTCGCCTGCTACCCGGCGACCTTCGCGGAGCCCCGCAACCGCCGCGTGACCACCGCCCTGGGCACGCGCGAGCCGGGCGAGACCATCGACCTCGACCTGCAGCAGGAGCGCTGGGTGCTGTACGAGGACGTGACCGAGGGGCGGTCGGCACAGGGCTCGGGTGGTCTGCTGATCGGCACGCCACAGGCCTTCAGCAGCGTGCGCATTCCGGTGGCCGACTACGGCATCGTGACCACGCTGGAGATGGCCCCACAGGCGCGGTCCTTTGCGCTGGGGCTATATGACTTCCCCACGCTGCCGGACTACCAGCGGACGCGGGAGTATTTCGGGCGCTCGGCTGACGCCGAGGCGCGGCAGATCGAGCAGATGGCCGCGGGGGACCTGGACCAGCCACTTCCACCCATGCCCATGGACGAGCAGCGCCTGGCGCGCCTGCTGGAGGAGGGTGCGGACATGATGGACCGCCCCGCCGAGCTGTGGCGACCCGACCCCGAGCCGCTGGACTTCCCGTGGGCGGCGGAGATCCCCGGCGATCCCATCCGCACCTGCATCTTCTCCCGCCGCTGGACCGCCTGGGAGACCATGGAGCTGGCCCGGCGGCTGGAGATGGACGCCGAGCACCTCTACTTCGACGGCAACGACCGGCTCGTGAACCCCCGCGCGTGGCCCTACGCCGCGCACACGGGCATCGGCGCCCTGCCCCAGGGCGTGGCCGCGCGGCGCGCCGCAGAGCTCGCTTCCGATGAGACCATGGACCTGTTCCTGTGCGGCGGGATTCACGGCACCGGTGTCCCCGGTGTGGCGCGGACGGCCATCATGGAGCAGGTCGCGAACGGCGCCGGACTGCTGATCTCCGGACACGCTGCCGTCAGCGGCTGGCCGGACGATCTGTTCGCCGATCTCGACGTCGAGATGACTGAGAGCGTACTCGACGGCTTCTCATGGGAGCTCATTCCGGGCTATCGCGATGTGGATCGCGGGCGCGTGGAGGGGGAGCCGCCGGTCCGGGTCTACCGCTACGGCGACGGCCGCGTGGTGCACCTGAACGTGAATCTGAACACGTACTCCTCGCTCGTGCCGCGGAACGACGCCTCCGAGGGCCTTGCGGCGGCCACCGATCACTGCCTGGCCATCGCCGCCCGCTGCGCGCTGGCTGCAGCCGGGCGGGAGATGACCGCCTCGCGTGGGGATGGCGATAGCCTCTTGGTCCGGGTGCAGGACGACCTCGGCCGTGTGGTGCATCTTGACGAGCAGGCGGATACGCGGATGCTCGATCTGCCCGCCCTGCCTACCGGACGCGTCTACTACACGGACATCCTGGTGCGGAACGCAGCCGGCGAGACCATCGGCATGACGTCGCGGGTCGAGGCAGCGGTGCTGCAGGCCGAGCGCGCGAGGATCACCGCCCTGTCCATCTCCCCCGCGAGCGTAACGCACGAGCCCGCGGTGCCCATGGTGGACATGCCCGAGGGCGGAACGGTCGAGTGCACCGCGCGGCTGCAGAACCTCGGCGATGACGGGTGGCTGCGCTGGGAGGTGCGCGACGCCTTCGACCGCCTCCTGGCACGAGAGATGACCCGCGTGAGCGCGGGCGAGGAGGCCGCGTCAGCGTCCCTCGACCTCCCCCCACCGGTCACCGTCTGCCACAGGCTGGATGTGGCCCTGACGCGGGAGGACGAGGAGCTGTCCTACGCTCGCCAGCGCTTCACCATGTCGATGGACTACCCCTACGATGACTTCACCGCGCTGATGTGGACCTACGCCGGCGGCGATCCGGTGCTGCGACAGACCGACCGCATGTGCTACGAGTGGGGCGCGAACATGTGCGACCTGTGCCACATGGGCGGCTACTCGGACGCCGGCGCGGCGAGGGAGTATGAGGTGAGCGCGCGCTCCGGGCTGCGCCTCGTCCCCTACGTAACGCGCATCGCCGGCAGCGCGAACGAGGACTACGAGCGCGTGCCGTGCCTGCACAGCCCCGAGTATATCGCCTCCGAGCGGGAGAAGCTGACCACCACCTGCCGTCAGGCCGCGCCCTACTCCCCCGCCGCCTACACCCTCGGCGACGAGAACTACCTCTTCCGCGGGGAGTACGAGTGCTGCCACACCCAGTGGTCGGTGGCGGCCTTCCGAGAGTGGCTGGAGGACAAGTACGGCACCATCGCGGCGCTGAACGAGGCCTGGGCGAGCGACTACGGGGACTTCGCGGACATCCAGCGCCCCATGCTCCTGTCGGAGGCCGCGGAGCAGACGGAGAGCTTCGCGCCCTGGATTGCCCACAAGCTCTTCATGGACACCGCCTTCGCCGGCGCCCACGAGCGCGCCGCCGGCTTCGTGCGCGCCCAGGACCCCGGCGCCAGAGTCGGCTGGGACGGCCTTCTGGGCTACAACTGGCGAGCGGGCTACGACTTCGAGAAGCTCACCCGCAACCTGGAGCTGAACGAGACCTACACGATGGTGTGGCTGGAGGGCGAGCTGGTGCGCTCCTTCAAGCGCGACGACGCGCTGACCGGCAAGTGGGGCAACGCTATCGCCGACACTGAGGAGGGCTGGCACGCCTTCCCGTGGGACTGCCTGCTGGCCGGCGACAACTCGGTGTGGTGGTGGACCTCCTGGGGCTGTGACTACATCCCCTTCAACCCGGATCTGTCGCAGAGCACGTTCGGCCGGTGGTTCTTCGAGGCCGTGCGCGAGACCACCTCAGGCCCGGGCAAGCTCCTGCTGCACGCCGGGCGCCAGCACTCGCCCATTGCGGTGCTCTACTCCCACCGCGACCTCTTCGCTGCTACGATCCTCGGCAGGATGGTCCAGGATCAGCCCTGGGCCGGTGACGGGCACTTCCTGGATCAGCACGAGGGGCTGCTGCGCGGCATCCGCGACCTGGGATACCAGTACCAACACATCACCTTCGAGCAGCTCGCGGAGGGCATCTCGCTCGACGACTACCGCGTGCTGGTGCTGCCGATGGCGAGCTGCATCTCCGACGACCAGGCGCAGGTCATCCGGGAGTTCGTGGAGGCCGGCGGGACGCTGCTGGTGGATGGCCGCGCCGGGATGCTCACCGGCGAGGGCCTCATCCGCCAGAGTCGGCCGCTGGACGAGGTGCTGGGAGTGCGCGGCGAGGCCGGCCTGGAGGCGATAGTGCGAGAGTCCGGGTCGGCGCCACTGGCAATCGAGGGCGGGGCCGCGGGCGGCCTCAGCGTGGAGGCGGGCGAGGCGGAGGTCCGCGTGCTGGAGCCGGGCCTGCAGGTGACGGAGGCGATGGTGCTTGCCGCCGCTGGCGACGTGCCCGTGCTGGCGGTCAATGAGCTGGGCCAGGGCCGGGCGGTGACGCTCAACGCCGATCTGCGCGACTACAGCGGCAGCCGCGTCGAGGATCGGCACTGGCTGGTCGATCAGGCCCTGGCGACGACGCTGGAGGCCGCCGGGCTGCAGGCGCCGGCCCGCGTGACGCTGGCGGACGGGGCGCGCCCGCTCTGCGTGCAGCAGGTGCTCTTCGGCGACGGACGCGCCCGCTACCTGGCACTGTCGCAGGACATCCTGGCGCGGGGCCTTGGCGAGCAGCAGCTTCACATCGAGCTGCCCGAGCCGAGCATCGTCTACGACCTCCGAGCCGGCGAGCGCGTGGGGGAGGGCACGGTGACCGAGTGGGACGCCACCGTCTCGCGCGGCGAGCCGCTGGTCTACTCGCTGCTGCCCTACGAGGTAGAGGCCCTGGCGCTGGAGGCGCCGGCCGAGGTGGAACGGGGCGAGACCGCTGAGATTGCCCTGGCTCTCCGCGTCTCCGACGGCCAGCCTGCAGCCCATGTCGTGCGCGTGGACCTCTTCGCGCCGGGCAGCGAGACGCCACACCGGCAGTACTCGCAGAACGTGCTGTGCGAGGACGGGGCCGGCAGCGCCACGCTCCCGTTCGCCCTCAATGACGCCCGCGGAACGTGGCGGTTGGAGGCGCATGATGTCGCGTCCGGAGTAAGCACTCGGGGACAGCTTCAGTTGCGGTGACGTCGCGCAAAAAAAAGGGGCCGGCCTACGCAGGCCGGCCCTGAACAGGTGCGTCCAGAGGACTCCTCTGGGACTCAGAAGGTGATACCGGGGTCGTGATCGCTCTGCCCGTCATAGTAGTAGCTGGCGGCCTTGAGCGTATTGTAGCTCTGCCACTTGACGTGCCCGTCCCAGAAGGCGCAGTTGTCGCCCTGGTTATGGGGCATGTCGTCCGGCTCAGGAGCGCCACTTCTCTCGCACCAGCCGCCCCGGTAGATGCTGCGCCAGGCGCCACAGCACCCCGGTGTGCAGCCCGCGGGATAGGACACCGCAGGGTGGACGCCGTCACCGGTCATGATGGTGGCGGCCGGCCTGCGAATGTCGGCCAGCATCTGCCCCTTGCGGGTCAGGTTGGCGTATCCGTACCATAGTTTCTGACCATGGTAGTAGTTGGGTGCGGAGCCCACGTCGCCCCTGCCGTCACTGTGGGGCACTGGAAGAGCTGCCAGTTCTTCACGTACGGGTAGATAGTAAGCTGCCAGTACGGCCGACCTTCCCAGTTTCCGTTGCGCACCACTTTCTCGTCGTAGTCCTGCGCGTACATCAGCGCTGCGAGGGCAATCTGCTTGAGGTTGCTCGAGCAACTGGCCTGCCGAGCCTTCTCCCTGGCCCGCGCAAAAACAGGGAAGAGGATCGCTGCCAGAATCGCGATTATCGCGATGACGACCAGCAGCTCGATGAGAGTGAATCCGCGTCGCACTGCAGCCACCTCCTGTCGGATATGTTCGCAACCACCTTTCGTGATACAGACGGTTCCTACTACCGCTTTATTCGCCGGGTCAGGACGTTCCACCTTTCTTGAGAGGACTTTTTTTCTGATTCACCTTCCTGCTGTCTGGGGCGGATGCGGCTTTCGCTGTAGGCGCGGAGGCTGACCTCGGCGGAGGTTGGAGGCAGTGTGCCGTTCCGTGGGACGGACACTCCTGTCCGTCCGCCGTGTGTCGTTCCGTAGCACATACTCCTGTGAGTGCGCCGTTCGTGTCAGCCGCCGCGTGTCACCCTCCGCGTAGGTCGGGCTTCCAGCCCGACCGCCGTTTGTCGTCGATCTTCCCCCCTCCTACCCCCGACTCGTGGGGCAGGCTTCCACCTACATTATGCGCTTGTTGGTGTGAGGGAGTTTGTATGCGGTTTTGGCTCAGCATCGGAAAAAACATGGGCGATGAGTGGTCTGATGGCGCCCCAGC
>JAYENL010000303.1:0-18898 GCA_034722055.1 Armatimonadota bacterium | reverse complement strand
CCCACCCTCGCTGAAGGCGTGGGCCGGGGTGGAACCTTCGGCCTGTTCGCTACGCTTACAGGCCTCACCGGGCGCTACGCGCCCGGCGGCCCCTCCACCAGTCGCGCCACACATCTGCCAGGCAACCAAGCACCGAGTGCCCTCGTCGCCCTCATCCGCACAAGCATGGTCGTCCTCGCGCTTCTCACCGTCACTGCCGTGTGGGCCGTGGAGGACATCACCTTCCTGCAGATCGCCGATCCCCATGTCCCCCACGCGCTCAGCGAGACCCAGGAGGTGGTGGCGGCGCTGCCCGTCGGCGAGCCGGTGCTCCTCGAGCCCTGGGGCATCACCGCCGATCCGCCGGCCTTCGGTATCGTCGTCGGCGATCTGAACGAGTTCAGCGGCGGCGCCGGCTGGTGGGAGCAGTATATGGGCCTGTGGGACTCCATCGACCTGCCGCTCTACCACCAGCTCGGCAACCATGACAACACCTGGGAGTGCGGCCGGCCGCGGCTCCGGGCGCTGCACGGATCGGCACTCTACGCCTTCCAGCGCGCAGGCGTGCTCTTCATCGGCCTGGACACGGCCACGCCCCAGGACCCACGGCCCTCAATCGCCACCGAGGGTCTGGCGCTGCTCGATGACGTCCTGTCGAGAGCTCCAGCCGGCCAGCCCATCATCCTCTTCTGCCACCATCCCCTGGAGGGCCGGGAGTTCGCAGGCGCCTACGATCTCGCCCGGCTGCTCGACCGGCTCCGCGCGCACAACACCATCCTGGTGCTGGTGGGCCACGGGCACTCCGCCCGCGCCTGGCGGATCGAGGGCCTCGACACCGTGATGGGCGGCAGCACCTGGGGGAAGCGCCGGGGCTACGGCATCGTCTCCATCCGCGACGGCATCCTGCGCGTCTGCCACCGGCATCTGGCACCCGAGTCGGAGACCGTTGCGCTGTTGGAGAAGCCTATCGTGGAGGCGCCACCGCCGCTGGTCATCACCTCAGTGGAGCCGGCCGATGGCGCAGTGCTGAGAGCCGATGACCCCCTGCGGTGGCACCTGGGCGCGCGTTCCGACAAGCCGGTCACCGTAGGCACCTGGCTGCTGGACGGCGAGGTCAGCGGGGCGATGAGCCCGGAGAACGGCGCGTGGACGGCCGACCTGACGGCGGAGGACCTGGAGCCAGGCGCCCACGTGCTGCGCCTGGAGGTCACCGACGCGGGCGGAAGGTCCACCAGTCGCACCGTCTCGTTCTGGGTAGACTCGGGCGATCTGCGCATCGCCTGGACGCACCAGCTTCCCGGGTCCTGCCAGTCCACGCCGGCGGTGGTGGACGGCGCGCTCGTGGTGGGCTCGAATGACGGATCGGTCTCGGCCATCGACGCCGCGACCGGCGAGCTGCGCTGGCGGAAGGGGATGACGGGCGAGGTACGCGGCTCCCCGGCCGTCGGCCCGCGCGGCGAGCGGATCTACGTCGCCTCCGCCGGCGGCACGGTCCTGTGCCTGGAGCCGGATGGTCGCACGCGCTGGTTCCACGCGGCAGATGCGCCGATATATGCCTCACCGCTGGTGATCGGCGACCGCGTAATCTGCCCCACGAACGGGGGCTCGGTCCTGGCGCTTAACGCCGACACTGGCGAGCCGGCCTGGCAGTGCGAGGCGCCGGAGTACGCCATCGAGTCCGGCGTGGCGGTGGGCGGCGCCCGCGTCTACGCCGGCGCCTGGGACTGCTTCGTCTACTGCATCGACCTTGCCACCGGGGAGCTGCACTGGCGCCAGCGCAGCGCCGGCAGCGACCGGGAGGGCTTCGTCGCGCGCTACTACAGCCCGGCCGATTGCGCCCCCGCTCTCGCCCGCCGGATGCTCTTCGTCGCCGACCGCGCCTACCGGCTGACGCTGCTGGACGCGGTGTCCGGCCGGCGCCTCAGCCAGGAGAGCAAGTGCGTGGCCGTGGCGGCGGCCGCCGACGGCCGTCACGTTTACGTCAGGCACACCGATGGCCGCGTCAGCAAGCGCGCGGAGGATGGGAGCGTCGTGTGGAGCGCCGAAGTGTCCACCGGCGCGGTGGCCGCGCCGCCCACGGAGGCTGGAGGGCGCGTCTGGGTGGCGTCCAACACGGGCATCCTCAGCGGCATGGACGCCGCCACCGGGCGGGTCCTGGCGCAGTATCGCGCTACCAGGGACATTTACGTCTTCGCATCGCCGGCCTGCGCCGGCGAGCGCGTGTTCGTCGCCGACGCCGCCGGCCGCATCATCGCGCTCGAGCCGCGCTGACACGGCGCGACCCATCGCTGAGCGATGCACTGCAGTGGAGGGATGATCGATGCTCGTCGCCATCATGGTCGCAGCGACGCTCACAGCCGCACACTGCGCCGCCCAGGAGCCTGAAGTGCGCTCCACGGCTCTCTCGGGGCCGCCGCCTGTCATCGACGGGCGACTCGATGAGGACGTCTGGCAGGACGCCGGCGTCGCCGACGGCTTCACGCTGCTCGGGAATCCGCAGGCCACCCCAGCGCAGACCACGCGCGTGCGCATCACGCACGATGACGCCACGCTCTTCGTCGCGTGGGAGTGTGCCGAGGACACCATGGATGAGATCGTGGGCACCATGACCGAGCATGACGCGCCGGTCTGGTCTGAGGACTGCGTGGAGCTGTTCGTGAGCCCGGCGCATGACGGCAGCGGATACTACCACCTGCTGGTCAACCCGCTGGGCACGCTGCGCGATGAGCGCGGGAAGGAGGAGACGTGGGAGTCCAACGCGCGAGCCGCCGCGACCCGCGAGGACGACCGCTGGCTGGTGGAGCTCGCCCTGCCTCTGGCCTCGATGCAGCTTCCACCGGGCGTCGATGAGCACTGGCGGATGAACTTCACCCGCCATCGGCTGCCCCGCGAGGAGCTGAGCACCTGGGCGCCGCTGCCCGGAGAGAACTTCCACCAGCCGGAGCAGTTCGGCCATCTGCGGGGTCTCGACGCTGACTTCGCGCCCCTGCTGCGCGCCCAGGCCCTCCAGCGCGTCGCGCACGTGCAGGCCGAGCTGGCGGCCCTCCGCCGGGAGGCCCTGCCGCACGAGGAGATCGCGCTGGGCCGGGTGGCGCTGGGGCGGGCGCAGCGACTGAGCGGCGACGCCGGCGAGCTTGCCGCGACGCTGCGGGCGGAGCCGGAGACCGAGGAGACCCCGACGCTGGTCACGCAGGTGGACCAGCTTCGCGAGGAGGCCCAGCGCCTGGCGCGGCTGGTGGCCCGGCTGCCGCTGGCCGCCGCAGCGGGCACTCGCGGCTACGTCATCTCGCAGGCCAGCACCATGCAGAAGATCCCGCCGGACGCTGCCTTCGCCGGACAGCCCGCCCAGTCAGTTGAGATCGCCCTCGCCGCCAACGAGCGCGAGGCCGCGCAGGTGGTGATCGTCCCCGCCGGCCGGGCTCTGCAGGAGGTGGCGGTCAGCGTCTCCGACCTCTCGGGTCCGGCGGGCGCGACCATCCCCGCGGGCGAGATCGAGGTGACGCGCGCAGCATATGTGACCGTGACGCAGTCCACCTCCAAGGCGCCGCTGGGCCCCGGGCGGCTGCCCGATCCGCTGGTGGCTGCGGAGCCCTTCGACGTGCCGGAGGGCGAGGTCCGCTCCGTGTGGCTGACCGTGCATACCGCCGCGGACCAGCCGGCGGGGACGTATCGCGGCACCATCACCATCGACCCTTCGGACGCCGAGCCGCTGCAGGTGCCGCTGACCGCGCGCGTCTGGGACTTCGCGCTGCCCCGCACGCCGTGGCTGCGCACCTGCTACGGGCTGGGCTTCAACGTCTCGAGCTTCTACCCGAACGTGAATCCCGGCCCCGGCAGGCCCCCGCAGTGGAACGCCGGGGCCTGGACCGGCGCCGACGTCGAGGGCCGGCCGAACTACTTCGGCGACATGGAGTTCACCGCGGCCTTCGATCAGGAGCACAGGCACGGTGGCCGCAACTCCGTGCGCGTCACGATCACCCACGCCGAGAGGGGCACTCACGAGGCGCCGCGCTTCTGCTACTACACCGACCCCATGCCCCTGGAGCCGGGCGGCGAGTACATCTTCGAGCTGTGGTATCGGACCGCGCCCGGAGAGGACACCCGCGCCGCGTGGTGGATGCCCGAAGGCGGGGCCGGCGACCTGCCGCCCACCGACGGTGAGTGGCGCCAGGCCAGCGCCCGTTTCACCATGGGCGAGGCGGAGAATACGCGGCTGTATCTGCGCACCTTCGAGGTGGGCAGCGTCTGGTTCGACGACGCACGCCTCAGCCCCGCCGACGATCCCGAGCGGAACCTGCTCCCCAACCCCGGCTTCGAGATGGGCCAGTTCACCCCGGACTCAATCATGCGCGCCTACCGCGACAACTGCCTGCTCCACCGGTGCAGCCCCGAGGGCATGGGCTCCCCGCGCATCTCTACCGCTGAGGACGGGACCATCAGCATCGACTGGTCGGAGTTCGACGCCGGGATCGAGCGTGCGATCGACCTGGGCCTGACGGCCTTCAACATCCGGTGGTGCCGCCTGCCATCCGGCTGGGGGACGGTGGAGGGCTGGGAGGAGGAGCCCACCCCGGAGCAGCGCCGGCAGATCCAGCGCGCCACCGAGCTGCTGCAGCGCACCGAAGCGCACCTGGCCGAGCGCGACTGGCACCGGTTGGGCTACATCTACACCATCGACGAGCCGGGGGCCAAGGCCTTCGACGCCGTCAAGCAGGCCTTCGGGCTGGTGGATGAGGTGGCGCCGAAGCTGAAGACCCTCTTGACCTACGGCTACGGCGCCAGCCGGCCTATCGAGCCGGGCAACCCCCGCTACGCCGAGCTGGCCGGCTTCGTGGACATCCACGTGCCGCACAGCGACTGCTTCGAGCCCATCTACCTGGAGCAGCGCCGCCAGGCCGGCGACGAGATCTGGGCCTACGTGTGTATCTCGGCCCAGCGGCCGTGGCTGAACAACTGGGCCATCGACTATCCCGGCACCGATCACCGCATTCTCTTCTGGCAGCTCTTCCAGCACGAGATCACGGGCTTCCTGTACTGGCGCATTACCTACTGGCAGGAGGACCCGTGGGAGAATCCCATGACCTATCCCGGCGGCAACGGCGACGGGTCGCTGATCTACCCGGGGGAGGACGGACCGGTCAGCAGCATCCGCTGGGAGCTCAACCGCGACGGCGTGGAGGACTACGACATGCTGGCGATGCTCTCGGCCGCCGCGGACGAGCTTGAGGCCAGAGGCGAGCGGGCTGCGGCGGAGAGGGCTCGCGCCGCCCTGGGCTTCCCGGCAGTTACCACCGACTGGACGGAGTACACGCAGGACCCGTCAGTGGTGGCGGCGCATCGGCAGGGAGTGGCGGCGGCGCTGGAGGATGCCCTGCGGCGCCTGGGAAGACGGAGCATCGAGCCGCCCCACTCCATCGACCGGTAGCGCCCGAGACCCATCCCGGAGGCGGCCGCGCCGGCACGGCTGCCGTCGGTGCTCACGGCATACCCTCGACTGCCGCCTCAAAGATCTCCTCCGCGCTGAGAGCCCGGTCATAGATGCGCAGCTCGTCGATCTCGCCGTCGAAGGCATAGGCGTTCTTGCGGCCCACGAAGTTGCCGATGACGAACCTGCGCTCGCGCGGCATGATCGCCCCCTCGACCTCCTCATCCGCCGCCGGCTCGCAGTTCACGTAGAGGCGCACGCGATGTCCGTCGTAGACCGCGGCGACGTGGTGCCAGAAGCCGGGCATCACCGACCAGTTCTCTGAGCTCACCGTCGGCTCCCGGCCATCCGCAGTCCCGTACTGAAAGATGATCCGGGCCCAGAAGTACCGGAAGCGCCAGCCCGGCCAGGGCGGGTCGCCGCTCTTATCGCTCTTGTTGCCGATGATCCCGTGAGCGCCCTTGCGCATCGCCGGCCGGATCCAGGCCATCACCGTCAGGCTCTCGGGGGCGGCCAGGTCCTCGCTGCTCTCTACCAGAAGGTACTGCTCCAGGTCGCGATGGAAGCGCAGCGCGTTTCCAGCGATGCCCTCCACCACCTCCGGCAGCTCTCCGTCCAGGCCGTGCGCCGTGGCGTGATGGCCGTTGCCAGTCGCGTCAGCCACGGCGCCGTCCTCGATGCCCTCCATGCGCCAGTGCGCCACCAGGCCCTCCGCCGCCGTCAGCGCAGAAAAGCTGCACAGCATCGCCAGCGCCAGCACCGCGGTGCGAACGCTACTGCGCATAGGCCTCCACCTCCTGGATGGTCGGCTCCGACGCCTCACCGGCCAGCCGGTTCACAAGGATGCGCAGGCTGGTCGTCTCGACGGCACCGAAGGTCGCCTCCAGGCGGTCGGTGCCCGACGCCGTGGCGACCGTCGTCCATGCTTCGCCGTCTGGCACCTGGATCTCGGCCTCAGCGATGCTCGGGCTGTAGATTACCACGCGGCCGATAGCCACCGGATCCGGCCAGGTGAGCTTCAGCCAGTGATCGCCCTCTGCCTGGCGATCCGCCCGCCACCCCATGTGTCCCTCGATGCCATCAACGACGCGCCCCGGCGTGTTGCCGTACCGCGAGCCGCTGGAGATCTCCACCTCCACGCCGCTGTCCTCGAAGGCCAGGTTGCCCGGCTTTTCGCGGGCGGCATCGGCCTCGGCGATCCGCCGCTGGACGTCCTCAAGCTGGTCCCTCTCCGCCAGGGCCCCGTCGGTCGTGTAGATGTGCGTGGCGTAGACGTCGAAGCGGTCGGCGATGGCGCCCTCCGCCAGCTCCACGCGCCGGCCCTCGCTGACCACGTAGAGGCGCTCGGGCGCCCCGGCGACCGTAACGGTGGCCTCCTGCGGCTGGGTCGCGGTGCTGACCGCGAAGACGTAGAGCTCGCCGCCGGCGCGCCGGACCGCAACGTGCATGTGCTCGGGTTGCGGCGCCTGCACCGACACCTCATCCGGGGCGTCCGGGCTGAGAATGGCGGCCTTCAGGTCCAGCGCCTCCCGGCACAGGAAGTCCATCCCGATCCCCAGCGACGGGTAGTTGAAGGCCTGGCTGTGCGTATACCACAGGAAGCCCTTGGCGCCGTAGACCACCGCCTGGTAGAGCTGGTTGCGCAGCTCCGTGAAGGTCGGAGCCCGATTGCCGGCTCGGCCGTAGTCCCCGTAGTTAAAGGCCTGGGGGGTGACCCACGCCGGCTTCTGCCCGTCGGTGGCCTCGCGGACGGCCCTGACGAAGTTGCTGGTGCGCTCGATGCCGCGTGCCGCCAGGCCTCCCTCCAGGAAGAGCGGGTAGGGGTCCGGCATGAGGATGTCGCCGCCTCCGGCGTAGGTGTGGATCCCGGCGATGGTGTCATTAAGCATGATGCACGGGTGGTAGGGATCGGCGTCGCGCACCACCTGGTAGATCTGCTCCGCTCGCCGGGGCAGGACCGGCCGCAGCTCCGGCTCGTCGGCCATGTACCAGGCCAGCAGCGCCTCGTGGTCCATGAGCGCAGTCACGCGCTCGCGCAGCACCTCGGCCTCCTCGTCGTTCAGCGGCCGCTTCAGGACATCGCCCCGGTTCATGAACTCCCGGCAGTACGGGTAGACGGTAACGAACAGGCCCCTCTCGGCGATGCCGTCGAACAGCTCGCGGTTCTCCTCCACCGACCGCCAGTTGGCGTTGTAGTCCTGCATGGCGGTGTAGGGGTCGTCAGTGTCATGCTCCCGCCACCGGTAGCTGAACCAGCCGAAGGGCAGGAAGGGCTCGCCGTTGTGGCGGAGCACCAGGTTCTCGTCGATCCGCCACTCGTGGCCGCTGGGCGAGGGCGGCAGCTTGCGCAGCGGCTCGCTCGCCCCGTGCTCCACGCGCCCGCCCTCTCCGACGATCTGCGCGCCCAGCACGTAGTCACCCACCGGGAGGTCGCTGACAGGAATCGACATCTGCACCTCCGCCGCGGCCGGCACGGACTCGGGGCCCGCGACCAGACGCCCATAGCTGCCGCCCGCCTCCCCGCCCGGCTGGAACACGCCCGCCGTCAGGCGATGGCCCCGAAGCTGCTCCTCGCTCAGCGCCGAGGTCACGGAGAACTGCACTGTATCGATATCCTGCGTGGCGTAGATGCTGTTACGGTAGCAGGGCCGCGTGATGTCGATGGCCAGCGGGGTGTAGTGCACATCAACCGGCATGGAGCGCACGTGCAGCACCCGCTGGAGATCGCGCCTGTCCACGATCCGCAGGCGCAGCACCTGCCGCCCCTGCTCGGCGACGGGGACGCTGAAGGCCAGCTCCCGGCCCTGACCGTCATCGAGCCCGGCCGAGACCGGCTCCCCGGCGGAAGCCCCCTCCTCGCTCATCAGCTCCGGCCGCAGCTCGATGAACCAGAAGCGCCCGGTCTGGTTGGTGATATGCGTTTTCGCCTCATACAGCACCTGACCGTCGCGCATCACCACCCGCACGTCGAAGGGGTCGCGCACCGTCCACATGTAGCGCCCCAGGTCGGCGTCGGGCAGCAGCAACTCGGCGTAGAAGCCGGGCTGGTGGAAGCCCCCGGGGGCCTCCGTGAAGCTCGACAGCTCCTGCGTGCCGGCCCGGCGTTCGCGGGCGACGTTCAGCGCCCAAAAATCGCGGGAGCCCTCATCGAGTGCAAGTTGCACGAATGGGATCGCCGCCTCCACCGTCCAGGAGTCCTCGCCCCGGGCCACCGCCGCCTGCCAGTCGCAGTCCCACTCCAGGAAACGCACGTTGCCGCCCTGGCGAAGCTGCGCGTCATACAGCGTGCCCAGCGGGTTCACCGTGAAGTGATAGTACTCCACCCGGTCTCCGGTCGGGTCCACCATCAGCTCCACGCAGTCATCGCCGTGGACCTTCCCGTCGCGTTCGGTGACGGTGGCCTCGAGCTGGTCCATGTTCGGCTCCAGGCACTTCACCGCGAAGTAAAGCTTCATGTCATCGAAGGCTACCGCGAACTGCGTCTGCGCCTGAGCCGGCGTCTCGGTCTCGCCCAGCAGCGTGAAGCCCGAGTGCCACCGTGCACGCTCCCACAGCGCCTCGTCCAGGCGTCCGTCCAGCGTAGGCGCGGCATCGGTCCTCGTGGCTGTCACGGTCGGCTGAGCAGCCGCCGGGGTGCAGAGGGCTGCACTCAGTGCCGCAATCAACGCGATCTGCCGGGGGCTCATGGTGACCTCCCTGCTTTCGTGCACGGCTCAGCGCGGCTGTACTGTCTTCCCCTTCCCCGCATGCCTTCGCCCCAGGCGTCGCATGGCCTTCATCAGCCGCGAGCCTGCTCCTGTAGCACAGGCCTCCAACCTGCCGTCGTTGGTAGGCACGGATGCTTGCTGCATGACGCCAGAGCAGACTCAGCTCGCAAGTCGGTCCGCACCTCCGCATGGATCAGGTGACGGGCCCGGCGCGTGGAGGACGCGAAGAGGGCGACGGCGAAGCGGCAGTCACGGCGGCGGGCGCGATCCGCCGGCGGCTGCGCACAACTTCCGCAACGCAGGGAGGGCCCTGTCATGGAGCGGGTCAGACACGGAGTCATCGGAATCGGCTGGTTCGGCGAGAAGCACTGCGAGGCAATCGACGCCATCCCCAACATGGAGCTCTACGCCATCTGCACGCGCACCGAGTCACGGCTGCAGGAGGTCGCGGAGCGCTTCAACGTCCCCCACGCCTACACCGACTACGAGGAGATGCTGCAGAATCCGGAGCTGGAGTCGGTGAGCATCACGACCATGTGGGACTTCCACGCGCCCCCCTCGCTGGCGGCGCTGGAGGCCGGCAAGCACGTCTTCTGCGAGAAGCCCATGGCCTCCACCGTGGAGGACTGCCAGGCCATGGTGGATGCCGCCAACGCCTCGGACCGCTACTTCATGGTGGGACACATCTGTCGCTTCAACCCCCGCTACGCCATGGCGAAGCGGCAGGCCGAGGAGGGAAAGCTGGGCCGCATCGTCTCCATGTACGCCCGGCGGAACATCCCCCAGTGGGTGACCGAGGGCGTTCTGCCCAAGATCGGGCCCATCGTCGGCGACGGCGTCCACGACATGGACATCATGCTGTGGTGCTCAGGGCTGAAGCCGGTGAAGGTCTACGCGCGGACCGTCACTGTCCGCGACTTGGGCAACGCGGACTTGGGCTGGAGCATGTTCACCATGGACAACGGGGCGATCGCGGTGCTCGAGAACGTGTGGTTTCTGCCCGATACCACCGCCATGCAGATCGATGAGCGGATGGAGATCTGCGGCACCGACGGCTCCATCCACGTCCAGGAGGTCGCGCCCAGCCTCGCGGTGTGCGACGAGGAGGGCTGGCACTACCCCGACACCACCTACTGGGCGACCCTGCACGGAAGGCTAGAGGGCGCGCTGGTGGATGAGCTGCGCTACTTCGGCGACTGCGTCCAGCTTGGCGAGGAGCCGTCGATCATCACGCCCGAGGAGTCCATGGCGGCCGTGAAGGCCTGCCTGGCCGCCCGCGAATCCGCAGAGAAGGAGCAGGAGATCGAGATCGATTGGTAGGAGGCGCAGACAGAGGAGGCACTTCGATGCTGGAGACCGTGCGGGCCTGTCCGTCGCCCCAGCCCCAGCTCGGCGGAGCGGTGATGCCGCCGCGGATCGGCGCTGAGCTGGCGGAGCGCAGCGCGGCGCGTGTGACGCGCGTGCCATTGGAGGCGGCCACCGTCGCGAGCTGCAACCCGGGGACCGGCGACGCGGATGGCGACGGCCGCGATGAGATCGCGGTTCCCTTCAACCGCGGCGAGGAGGACGTCGTCGCGCTCTTCCGCGGCGACGGAACGGTGCTGTGGGAGACCACGCAGGCGCCCTTCTACCACTCGGTCTACGATGACCACGAGCGCTACGCCCGCAGCCACTGGCACTACCGGACACCGCATCGCCACCTGCTCACTGAGATCGTGGACATCGACGGCGACGGCGCCCCGGAGGTCGTCGTCGGCCTTGGACCCATCCACGTCCTCGACGCCACCACCGGGGAGCTCAAGCGCAGCATCGACCTCGATGGCCTGGCGCAGATCTGGACGCTGGCGCGCCTCAGTCAGGGGGGACCTCCCGCCATCGTGGCGGGCGTCAACCATCACGGCGAGCACGGCTCGCTCGTCGCCGTGGACGGTCAGGGGAGCGTCCTCTGGGAGCACGATACGGTGGGCCTGTCCTTCGAGGACTTTATGTTCGCCGGAGACCTGAGCGGCGACGGCATCGATGAGATCGCCTTCAGCATGGCCGACGCCGAGCGCTTCGAGGTCCGGGACCGCGCCGGCGAGCCGCTGTGGTCCAAGCACGTCCCCACGGAGGTGGGCGAGGACACGCACGTGGACGACCTGGTCATCGCTCCGCTCCTGGGCGAGAGCAGGCAGGTCGCCACCTCGACGGGCGGCTGCCTCTTCGACGCCGAGGGCGACCTGCTCTGGACGCTCCGCGAGCGCATCGAGCATGGTCAGAAGATTGACTGCGCCACGCCGCCGGGGCGGGAGGAGCCGCTGATCTACCTCAACTCCAAGACCGGCGGCATGGCCTGGGGCATCAGCCCCGAGGGCGAGATGGAGTGGCAGTACAGCAACTTCTCGCGCGGGCCCAACGGCATCCTGCTCACCAGCGCCGGCGACTGGGTCGATTGGTCGGCGCCGGGATCGCGCGAGATGGTGCAGGCGGAGCTGCTGCGCGGCTTCGGACAGGACGATCTGGCCGACGAGGACACGGCCTTCACGCTCTACCTGACGGTCCTGGATCACGCCGGCCGCGAGGTCGCCAAGATCCCGTACCGGGACACATTCTATCCCGGCTTCGTGGGAGCCATGTGCGCGCGGGCCGCCCGGGTCACCTCGGCGCATCCGCGCGACGTCGTGGTCATCACGCACAACACCCGCGAGCTGCTGATCATCAGCCCTGCGCACGACAACGACCGGCCGGGAACGTAGTTCCGTCCTCCCAAACGGCACGACAAGCGCCGTCGTTCCGTGGCACACACACTCTTGTGCGTACGTCGTTCGCCTTGCCCCCGATGCCGAACGGCAAACCGCCGGCCGCGAACGGGAGCACGTCGCGAACGGAACGACCGGCCCTGCCGACGACAACGGCCGGGCGGGCAAGGAAGCCCGCCGATCCTGACGGCATGGAGGCAACGCGCAGGCGGCGTGGGCACGCCGCGCTCCTCCGCTCTCTCAGCGCACCCACTGCGCCACGCAGCCGACCTCCCGCGGCCCCAGGCGCGTGCTGATGACGGCCTGGCCGTCCCGGATCTGCGGCTCCAGCGCCTCGCCGCCCCACAGGTCCGCGTATCGCGCGCCGGGCACGTGCTCGACGCGCAGCACCGGGCCATCGTAGCTGAGGTGCGCCGTGTTGTAGAGCGTCCAGACGGCTCCCCGCTCGCAGCGGAACTCGTTGGCGTAGAGCTCACCGGCCAGCGTCGGCACCAGAGGCGTGACGTCTAGGGACGTGAAGGCGTCGCGATTCTCGCGCAGGATCCGATGAGTCTTCGCGATCAGCGCCAGCACGCGGGGGCCGAACCAGTCCTCCGGAATGCCCTCCAGCCAGATGGCCTCGCCATTGAAGAAGACGCGCATGACGGCCTCGGCGTTCGTTCCCAGCGGCCGGTCGCAGACGATGATCTCGATGGTCTTGAAGTCCGGGATGGCGAACCGGAAGAGGTTCAGGTGGCTGGGCGAGAGGCGGTCCTGCGCGCGCGAGATGGTGTACGTGAAGCTGCCATCCTGATACTGGGAGGTCACATCGCAGGGGGTCTCCTCGGTGTAGAGCGCGGTGGTCGGCTCGATGGCGTCACGCACCGCCCGCGTGGTCTGCAGCTCCCCCCAGGTGGGCCCGGCAGGAATCGGGTGTGGATGGTCCTCACGCCAGCAGATCTTCCGGGCGTTGGCGAAGCCGTACTGGTCGATGTAGAAGCCCCGGTTGCCCACCTCCCACTGCACGCGCTGGTAGACGCCCGCCAGGTACTCCCGCCATCCGGGGTGGCTCGAGCACATGTTCATGCTGGGCGCGAAGGAGGGGTTCGGCTCGCCGTTCTCCATGCGCATCTCCCACCGCTTCGCGCGCTCGGCGATCTGCGCCTGGGGGCTGACCAGCATCCCCTCGATATACAGCCCCACGGGAATGCCGGACTGCTGCACGCCCTGCACCGCCTCGCGGAAGTTCGCCAGCCCGCCGAGCTGCTCCCAGTGATCGTAATCGCCGCAGCGCCCGTACTCCTCCGACCAGCCCCAGTCGAAGGTGTGCAGGTAGTCGATGCCCCCGAACATCTCCGCGTCGTGGGCCAGAACCTCGTCGAAGTGGAAGATCTGCGTCTCAGGATCGAACAGCCCGCTCCTGCGGGGCAGCGTGAAGCGCAGGAACTGCTGGCGGAAGTTGAAGACCTCCCGGAACCACTGCTTCCGCGGCGTCGCGGGCTCATACCACGTGGCAAGCCACTGGCGGTAGTGCTCCAGCGCGCCGTGCCAGTCGCCGGGGTGTCCGGCGAGCTGGGTCGGAACGGCCTCGAAGGCCTCGCCCGGCGCGACCGGTTGCTGCAGGTAGCGGATCGCCAGCGAGACCGCGCCGTCGCGCTTGGTCAGCTCGTGCCAGCGATACAGCCGGGCGTCGCTGTCGCGCGTCATGAGCAACAGCCCGCCGCCGTCAGGCACGTGCAGGCACATCACCTGCAGCGGGAAGCCGCCTCCGTAGGGCGCGGCCAGCCCGACGGGCTCGTCTGAGATGGCGGCGCCGCAGCACGGGAACATGTAGGCGAGGCTCTCATCTTCGTCCCGCGGCTGGACAGCGCCGATGCGCGGGCCGTGCAGCTCCATGTCTGTGCTCTGCCCGCCGTCGTTGCGCGCGGACAGGCCGATGACGATCGATCCGTCCTCCCGGGGCTGCAGCGTCACCAGGACGGTCACCGGCGGCTCGGCGCAGATGTACTCGGCGCGCAGCACTCCGGCGTCATCGACCTGGCAGGAGCGGCGCTCCAGCGCCTCCGCCGCGACCTCCTCGTCATCCACAACCAGCGCGAAGAGCGGCCTGGGCTCGACGTCGAAGGGGCCTCCCGCGATGAAGTCGCTGCCCAGCAGCGTCACCGCCATCTGCCGGGCGGCGTCCAGCTCCACCTGCAGCCGAGGCCCGGCCACCAGCACGCGGTCGCCGGCCACGGTGATCTCCGGCGCGCCCGCGGGGACGTCGCGGACCGCCGGAACGGGCATGGGCGCGGCGCGGCGTGGATGCAGCTCCGAGCGCCGGGCCTCACCCGCCGCCATCACCGTCGCCCCCAGCACCGCCAGCGAGCCGCGATCCATGGTGTCCCGCACGACCACGCGCTCCAACAGGCGCGTCACATCCGGCGCCAGCAGGTACACGCCCAGCCCGCGCTCGATCTCGAACTCGCCGCTGTGCACCGAGACCGGGAAGACAGCGTCGGGACGCCCATCGCCATACTCCAGCTGAACCTGGAGGCGGTGCGGCTGCGTCACGGTGCTCAGGGCCCCACCGCCGTAGGACTCCTCCTCGACGCGCGGCGCCCGCAGCCCCAGCAGCAGGTAGACCTCCGACGCCCGCTCGCCGACCGGCACGGAGAGCGCGTCATCGCCAACCATCTGCGTCATCGGCGGCTGGGCAGGCACATCGAAGGACACGCCCTCAACGCTCAGCGGCCCCGCGGGCAGGGCGTCGTCGTAGCCCAGCAGCCGGCAGATCTCTTCCACGCTCCGCTCGCCCTCCGGCAGCGCCAGGGCCCGGAAGTCCCCCTCAGCCGCGCCGATCTCCAGCGTGTCGGCGACCAGCCGCGGCGGCCGATGGCGGCTCAGGCGCATCGAGGCCACCTCCACGGAGGCCTCCGGGGCCTCGGCCTGTACCTGCAGCGCCATGGCACGGATGGTCTTCACCCCCACCTGCCCGACGGCCACCTGCCAGGAGCCCGTGGATCGGATGTCATTGAGGCTCAGGCAGTACTGCTCATCCGGCGCGCTGCCCCCGCCGGCGTTAGCCACGTAGACGAAGTAATCCTGGCGGCGCTGCACGCCCTCGGCCCGGTAGCGGACCGCCAGCCAGCGGGCGCCCTCCACCGGCTCCGGCGGGTCGAACGACCACTTCATGCCGCGGCCGGCCTCCGCCACCGAGAAGCGCAGGCCCTGCTCCGTCCGTTCTACTGCATGATCCTCCGCCGGGTTGCTCAGCCAGTCCGGCTCCGGGGTGAAGTCAGCAGGGGCATCCAGCGGCACCTCCCACACACGATCGGGCCCCAGCTCCGGCTCGTGCACGGTGGCGTCCTCAGGCGGCGCATCCACCAGCGCGATGGAATCGATCTCCAGCCAGCCGTCGCCCTGAGCGGTGGACTGCACCTGCACGGCGAGCTGATAGGCCGTCGAGCCCTCGCCGACCTCCAGGACGTTCACGGCCACGGTGTGCCAGGTACCGTCCGCCTCGATCTCGCCGCGGAACAGCCGAATGCCGTCGCCGGCAGCGTCGGTGTTCAGCCACACCAGGTAGTCCGCTCGATCCACCGCGTAGTGATCCGCCCGGTAGCGGATGACCAGCCACGGATACAGCCCGATGTCCGCAGGGCGGTCGAGAGCCAGCCTCCACTTCATGCCCATCTCCGGCTCGGGCACCACGAAGCGGGCCACGCCGTCAGCGACCGTCACCGTGGCACCGTCCGACGGGGTCGGCACCCAGGAGGGCTGGGGCTCGAAGCCCGGCTCGGCGTCGAAATCCAGTCGCATGGTCTCATCAGCCCCCACCATCGCGGCCGGTGATGTCAGGACTGCGAGGATCAGGAGCGCTCGTCGCATGGTGCACCACCCGGGACAGAGCAGTCAGTCGGCGCCGGCGGCCGGCTCCTGCCCGGCCGCCGACGACGGTCATCATGCCGCGCGTGCGCCGGACCTGGCGGGCCGCCGTCGGCACGGCGTCACCACGGCGGCAGGGCCAGCGTCCCGCCCTCCAGGAGGACGGAGCTGCCGGCGATGTAACCGGCGTCCTCGCTGAGCAGGAAGGCCGCCGCCTTGGCAACGTCCTCCGGCTGGCCGAGGCGCCGCACCGGGATCTTCTCCGCGACCTCGGCGTAGAGCTCATCGATGGGCTGGGGGAAGCCCTCGGCACTGGCGGCCAGCATGGGCGTGTCGATGGTGCCCGGGCAGATGCCGACCGTGCGCATGTAGCCGGCGTGGTCGGTGGTCAGGCAGCGGATCAGCGCCTCCAGCGCAGCCTTCGACGCGCAGTAGAGGGCGTGCGCGGGGAAGCCCACGAAGGCCGCGGTGGAGGTCACGATGACCAGCACTCCCTCGCCCTGGTCGCGGTAGACCGGAACCAGGTGCTTGGCGAAGTGGAAGTTGCCGCGGACGTTCACGCCCATCACCTGGTCCCAGGCCTCATCGCTGAACTCCTCCACCGTGCCCTCCACCCACACGCCGGCGTTGGACATGGCGCCGTCGATGCGCCCGTGCAGCTCCAGCGTCTCGTCCACCAGCGCCGCGACCTCGTTCTCGTGTCGCATGTCGCAGTAGACGAAGGTCACATCGCGGCCCTCCGCCCGCAGCTCCTCCTGCAGCGCCTCGCCCGCCTGGCGCTGAATCGACGAGGCGACGACCTTCGCGCCCTGCGCAGCGAAGTGCCGGGTGCAGCCCTCCCCGATGCCCGAGGTCCCGCCTGTGACAATGACGACATTGCCCTCGATTGACATGCGCGATCACTCCTTGGGATGTGCAAGCTGCAAGCTACGAGCGACAAGCTACAAGCTACAAGCGACAAGCTGCAAGCCACGGCGACGGCGGCACGGCAACTGCGAGCTACGAGCGACGAGCTACCGGCAACGACGACGGCGGAGGAGGGCGCAGGGCATGGCGCCATCTGCTCACCCGCTGCCGGACTCCTCATCGTCAGCGAGGGTCCACTCATGGTTCGGATCCGGGTAGAAGCAGATGCCCACCCCGGTGGAGTCGTAGTGCATCCCCTTCTCCACATCCTCATGCCGCGCCCAGGTGTCCGCCAGCACCAGCCAGCCGCCGGGGACCCGGGCCCGGTAGACGTTGCCGTAGTGGGGAGTGCGTGGTAGCTTTTCCCAGGACATTAGTGCGTGAGCTGCAAGCCTCAAGCCGCAAGCTACAAGCTTACGGCGAACCGCCCTGCGCCGTCGTATCGCCTCACTTCTTCACCGCCTCGCGCACGGTGCAGATGAGGCCTTGCAGCATCCTCCCAACCTCCTCCACGCTTCGTTCAAGAGGCGCCAACTCATCGTTCGTCGCATAGTCAAGTCGGCGGGACAGCTCGACAAAAGTCTCAAGCTCTGCGAGGCTCCCGGCTGCTATGTAGAGGAAGCGAAGGAAGTCCCCATCGCCGTGCCGACCTCGCCCCTCAGCTATATTCGCAGGGATGGACGCCGCGCACCGCCTCATCTGGGAGGTGAGGCCGTACGTCTCCCGCTTCGGATAAGTCTCCGTAAGCCGGTACACGTCGCCAGCTACATCGACTGCCCTCTGCCACACTGTGAGGTCACGGAAACTGTCTTTCCCTGATTCACGGCCGGTCCCCCTGTCGTCACTGTCGTTAGCTTGCCGCTTGTAGCTTGTCGCTCGACGAGCCCCGCTATCGGGGCTCGTCGTACTGCATGTACTCAAACACACACCCGTCCTTCATCACGAATACGACGGTGCGCGTGTCATCCGGGCGGAAAGGGCCCAGGATGACATCGCAGCCCTCGATGTCCCGCTCGTAGTCGTCGGTCTCGAAGCAGACGTGCGGCCTGTCGCGCAGCGGGCCGGTGACCGGGCTGTCCTCCTCATAGCGCAGGAACTCCACCATGTAGGGATGATCCTCGGGGTCGGTCACCCACACCTTCGTCTCCTCCACGTACCATTCGCCCTCTTTCGGCTCGTCGGTCGGCAGTCCGATGTGATGGAACGTGCGCATGATGCGCCTCCCTGGGAGCGGCAGTCGTTGTGTAGTCGTTCGGACGCGCGCGACTACGCTCGCGCCCAGTCGTTGTCGCCGGTCGTCCCCTGCGACGGGCACTCCTGCCCGTCGGTCGTTTGCGGGTAAGAGCAAAGCGCAACGACGCACGGACAGGAGTGTCCGTGCCACCGAAAGGACGTCTGTCACCTCTACGCGAACCGCAGGCTGTAGAGGTCCGCGTCCCGCAGCACGAAGCGCAGCCGAACCGGCTGCCCGGCCAGCGCGCTCACATCGCTCTCTCCCCCGCGCCAGGTCACGGCCCGCTCGATCTCGTCGCCGAAGACCTCGTCACAGTCCTCCAGCGCGAAGCCCTCGATGGGCTGGCCGCTCGGGTCCTGGAGCCCTACCCGGATGTCCCCCGCGGCCGAGGTCGAGAAGTTGAGGACGAGGCGCTCGCCGTCGAAGACGAGCGGCTTGGTGACCATCTCACCGCCCGACAGCGGCGCATGCAGCGAGACGAAGCCGTCGATGCGGAGCGTGTAGCGCCGCAGCGAGCTGGTGGTGCCGGTCCAGTACCCCTCCACGGAGTACAGCGACAGCTCGTTCGGCGCTCCCGGAAGGTCGCTGGCCGTCTCCACCAGCCCCCACTGCAGGTAGTGGTCGCCGTATGCCCAGGCGCCAGGCCGCTGGATGCCCGGCCGCAGGAAGGCCTCGCCCCAGCGGTGGAAGGTCCGGCCGTCGCGGCTGGTCATCAGGAGGCTGTCGGTAATCGCCATTCCGAAGCGGTCGCCGGCGTCAGAGCGCAGCCGGCGGTGCTCCGGCTCCGGCAGCGCCTCCATCGACGGCGACCAGCCTCGCTCGGTGTAGCGGGCGGGCAGCCCGATGAGGGTGTGCGGCGCGCGGTAGTAGGGCCGCACCTGGTTGGTGTAGAGGGCCTCGTCGGGGGCACCGGGATACTGCAGCCACTGCGGCTCGCTCCAGTGGATGAAGTCCGGCGAGGTGGCGGTCTTGATGTCCCGGATGCCGTCGCGGAAGTCGCGCATGTAGGCCCGGTACTCCCCGCGGAACGAGTCCCAGAACGCCAGGTTCTGGGAGTCGAAGG